>CANROO010000008.1 GCA_947632235.1 uncultured Clostridia bacterium | reverse complement strand
GGAAAGCCCGGAAATACGGGCTATACCGACATATAAGAACTTCTAAAGAGATAATCTAAATTCACCATAAATTTTATTATACAAAAACATACATTATTTTTCAATATAAAACCTTTATTTCACCCTCGTTATCCTTATGGAATTGAGCACGGCTATGAGCGCCACGCCCACATCCGCAAATACGGCTATCCACATATTGCCGTATCCAATCACCGTTATTATAAGCACGAGTACCTTGAGGGCAATAACTATAAACACATTCTGCGAGCATATAGCCATTGTCTTTCTCGCAAGCCTTAAGGCTGCAGGAAGCTTTATAAGGCTGTCCTTCATTATGACCACGTCCGCCGCCTCTATTGCCGCATCCGAGCCTATACCGCCCATTGCTATGCCCACATCTGCGCCTGCAAGAAGGGGTGCATCGTTTATGCCGTCACCTACTGCGCATATTGTTTTACAGCCCTTGCTGTAAAGCTCCTTTGTCCTTTCTATCTTATCCTGAGGAAGAAGCTCCGCATATACGGCGTCTATGCCTGCAGCCCTGCCTGTTTTTTCCGCTATTTCCTTTTTGTCGCCCGTGAGCATGGCTATATTTTTTATGCCGAGCGCCTTAAGCTCCGCTATAGCCTCCTTGCTGTCCTCTTTTATGGTGTCCTCGGCATTTATATAGCCTATATATTTTCCGTCACAGGCAACATATATGCTCTTGCCCGAGGGCACGCTTATGCCGTTTTCGCTCATGAGCCTTTCACTGCCTGCAAGTATGGTCCTTCCGTCACATATGCCCTTTATGCCGAAGCCTGCTATGTTCTCTACCTGTTCGGCTTCGGGTATGTCCTCACCGCAGTACCTTACCACTGCCTGCGCAAGAGGGTGCGTTGAAAATCTTTCAACGGCCGCGGCATAGCGCAGAGCCTCGTCATTTTCATACTCGGTCACTTCAAAGCTTCCCTTTGTTACAGTTCCCGTTTTGTCCATTACAACCGCATCAGTACGGCTAAGGGCTTCAATATAACTGCTTCCCTTCACGAGCACACCGCGCCTTGACATAGTGCCTATGCCGGCAAAGAAGGTGAGGGGTATTGAGAGCACCAGAGCGCACGGACAGGAAGCTACAAGGAATATAAGCGCCCTGTATACCCATGCTTTAAGGTTATATCCCACAAGCGCAGGCACTATTGCAATTACTATCGCAAGCGCAACCACTATGGGAGTATACACCCTTGCAAACTTTGTTACAAAATTTTCCGTCCTTGATTTCTTGGATGATGCGTTTTCTATGAGCTCCATAATGCGCGAAACGGTAGAGTCGTTATATTTTTTGTCGGCTCTTATATAAAGCACACTGCTGTTGTTCACCGAACCGCTCAGAACGCTGCCGCCCTCGTTTATATCAACGGGCAGGGATTCGCCCGTGAGCGCCTTCATATCAAGCGATGAGCTTCCCTTCGTTACCGTGCCGTCAACGGGTATTTTTTCGCCCGGCTTCACTACTACCGTGTCGCCTATTTCCACGTCCTCGGGAGCTTTTTCCGTTATGCTTCCGTCAATAAGCACATACGCCTTTTCTATGTTCATCTCCATAAGGTTTTTTATGGACTTTCTGGATCTGTCTACAATGCTGTCCTGCAAAAACTCGCCTATCTGATAGAAAAGCATTACGGACACTGCCTCCGTAAATTCGCCCAGACAGAAGGCGCATATTGTGGCAAATGCCATGAGGAAATGCTCATCGAGCGCCCTGCCTTTTATTATGCTCTTGAAGGCGTTTATAACCACATCATAGCCGAATATGACATAGGCTATGATGTAGAGCGCTATGCTTATATATCCCTCGGTCATTATTGCGCCTGCAAGGGCTATGATCCCGGCGGCGGCGCGTATAAGGCTCTTTTTGAGGTCAAATTCCTCTTCCTCACAGCCGTGCTCGCATCCGCAGCAGCAGTGCTCGTGTTCATGTTCGTGCTCGTGGCTGTGCTCATGCTCGTGGCTGTGCTCATGCTCGTGGTTATATTTATGCTCACTCATGGTAATCCTCCTCACTGTAGCCGTTTTTGTGGAGTATATGCTCTATACCCTTGTCAAGCAGTATGGAAACATGCTCATCGTCAAGAGAATATATGGTCTGCTGACCGTCCTTTCTGAACTTAACTATGTCGTTCTGCCTTAAAAGACGGAGCTGATGCGATATTGCCGACTGCGTCATATTAAGCTCGTTCACAAGCTCGTTCACACACATTTCGCTCTGGAAAAGGGCATATAGTATCTTTATTCTTGTGGCGTCTCCGAATATTTTAAAGAAATCGGAAAGGTCGTAGCTCATTTCCTCCGAAAGCATTTTTACCTTCTTCATACATATACCTCCTTATATGAACATTTAATCATATATTCATTAATTATTTTAAAAAATATGAACAAGTAACTGCATTTATATCATATATGAGCACTTGTTCATATTTTCATTATATTATACTTCTGTAGTTTTGTCAACCGTTTTCTTCAACTTTGAAAAAATTTTTTATTTTGTTGAGTATACCGCTCTCGTCATCCGTCTGATATTCTATGAATTTGCCCGTGCCTATGGCAACGCAGTTGACGGGATTGTCGGCTATTGTGCATCTTATGCCCGTTTCTCTTTCTATCATTCTGTCAAGACCCGAGAGAAGAGCGCCTCCGCCGGTAAGCACTATGCCTCTGTCCAGTATATCTCCCGAAAGCTCGGGCGGTGTGTTTTCAAGCACATACCTTACCGCGTCGAGTATAGACCTCACGCATACCCTAACGGCTTCGTACATCTCTCTGGAGGTTATTTCTATAGTCATGGGCATACCCGTTGTGGCGTTCCTGCCCTTTACCTCCATACGGCTCAGGGGCGTGTCGTCTGCCGCCGTGCCTACTATTATTTTTATGTTTTCAGCCGTCTTTTCGCCTATTACCATCTGGTGCTCATCGCGCATATATCTCACAATGGCATCGTCAAATTTGTCGCCTGCTATTTTTATGGAGGTGCTTACCACAATACCTCCGAGCGATATTACAGCCACATCTGTGGTGCCGCCGCCTATATCCACCACCATGCTTCCGCAGGGTCTGTATATATCGAGTCCTGCGCCTATTGCAGCGGCTATGGGCTCTTCTATTATATACACCTGACCTGCGCCTGCATTCCTTGTGGATTCCTCAACGGCTCGTTTTTCAACATCCGTTATCCTGCTGGGTACACATACCGCTATACGGGGCTTTTTGAGCCAATGTGTGCCTACGGATTTGTCTATGAAATATCTTATCATTCTTTCCGTAACCTCAAAGTCGGATATAACTCCGTCTCTCAGGGGTCTTACAGCCGTAATGTTGGCAGGGGTCTTGCCAAGCATCTTGCGCGCCTCCTCGCCCACGGCTACTATTGCTCTTTTGTTGTTGTCCACGGCTACGACGGAAGGCTCCTGAAGCACTATGCCTTCACCCTTGCAGTATACTATTACGCTTGCCGTACCCAGATCTATGGCTATATCGTTGCCAAGTACCATACACTATTACTCCTTTTCCTCCGCATCCTCCGAAGGGGTCAAAATAATTTTAAGCTTTACTATCCTGTTTTTATCCGTCTGTTCAATAAAGAAGCGCGCGTTTTTGTCTTCCACGGTCTCGCCCGTAACGGGGAACCTGTCCAAAAGAGCAATAACATAGCCTCCTATAGACTCTATATCGTCATTTTCAAAGCTTGTTCCGAGTGCATCGTTCACATCGTCAAGCCTTGTGCTTCCTTCAACGAGGTATTCGTTTTCCTTTATGCTCTGTATCTCTTCCTCGTCCTCGCGTATCTCGTCTATTATGTCGCCCACTATCTCTTCAATGAGATCCTGAAGAGTCACTATACCTGCCGTTCCGCCGTATTCGTCAAGCACTATAGCCATTGATATGGATTCCTTTTTCATATCGGCAAAGAGCCTTGAGCACTGCTTTGACTCGTAAGTGAAGTATGGCTCCTTCACATAGTCCGCGACCTTGAAGCCGTCTATCTCGGGACTGTCAAGAAGCATAATGTCCTTGAATGACAGTGTGCCTATTATGTGATCGTTTGTCTTGTTATATACGGGAAGTCTTGTAAACCGTTCTTCCTTGAAGACCCTTACAACATCGTCATATGTTATATCATCGGGCACCGCCACCATATCTATACGCGGTATCATTATTTCCTCCGCGGTGGAGCTCCTGAAATCAACCACGTTTGTTATCATTTCCTTTTCATCGACCTCGAGCACGCCCTCCTCATGGCTTACATCCACCATTGTTCTCAGCTCGTTTTCGGTGACTATGGGCGCGGAATTGTCCTTCTTGCCTATTATTTTGAAAATGATGTTTGTTACAATGTTAAGTAAGAATATAAACGGTGTGAATATGACCATGCAAAACGCTATGGGCTTTACGCAAAGACGGCATACGAGCTCGGCATTGTCGCTTGCGAAGCTCTTTGGTGTGACCTCGCCGAATATAAGCACCAGCACGGTGAGCACGCCCGTTGCTATTCCTGCGCCCTTGCTTCCGAATATATCGGTCGCAATGACGGTCGCCAGAGCGGAGGCCCCTATGTTCACCACATTGTTGCCTATAAGTATGGCGCTTAAAAGCTTGGCAGAGTTGTCTGTTACCCTCTGAATGAGCTTGGCATTTTTAACGCCCTCGTCAACCATTGCTCTGAGCCTTATCTTGCTCAGCGACATAAGGGCTGTTTCGGAGCCGGAAAAAAACGCCGATAAAGCCAGACAAACTATAAGTACTACTATTCTTGTTAAGTATCGCGAACTGTCAGGGTCCACTAAGATCACACTCCCGGTTTTTAAAAATTTTATTTATGTATACAGATGCCCTGCGTTTTGTCCTTCCTCCGTGTTTTACGCACGCTAAGCGCCTGTATATACTGGATAAGCTGATTATAACATAAAAAATCATAATTTCCAATAATAATTTTTATTTTTTTCTAAAACTTCCTTATATTTTTTCAAAAAAATAAAAATATTTGAAATATCCTCTTTTATTTTTTGTTCAATAATGGTATACTTAATTTATGACAAGGCGGATAAGTCCGCTTTGCCGTGGGAGAAGGACAAAGGATGTGCGTTACAAATGAGCCTGAATGTTGTTCATGGCGGAGACTTAGATGAAATTTCAAGAATTTACGGTATAGACAAGTCCTGCATCATAAATTTCGGCGGGAATGTAAACCCTTTGGGGCTTCCTCACTCCGTAAAGAAGGCCATAAGAGAAAATGCGTCCGATGCGCCTACTCTTTATCCCGATGTGTCCTATGTGGAGCTTAAAAAAGCCATAGGCGAATATACGGGCATAGACAGCGCGCATATACTCACGGGCAACGGCTCTACCGAGCTTATAGCTCTCTGCATAAACGCCGTCAAGCCCAGAAGGGCGGTAATAGTTTCGCCCGCTTATTCGGAATATCTCAGGCAGATCGGGCTTGCAGGGGGAAGCGCCGAGCTTTTTCCTTTGAGAGAGGATGAGGAATATGCTCTCAATATAGAAAGGCTTGAAGCCGTACTTGATGAGAGCGTGGATATGCTTGTCATCTGCAATCCCAACAATCCCACGGGAACATATATAACCTGTACGGAAATACGCAGGCTTCTTGAACACTGCCTTAAATACGGCATAAGGCTCATGATAGATGAAACCTATGTGGAGTTCGCCTCGCCCGGTAAGCAGGTGTCCGCAATGCCTCTTGTTGAGGAATACAAAAATCTGTTCATAGTAAGAGGCACTTCAAAATTTTTTGCCTGTCCGGGTCTGAGGCTCGGCTACGGCGCTTGCTCCGACAAGGAAATAACGGAATATATTTCCTCTCACCGCGATTCATGGTCGGTCAATATATTTGCCGAGCTGAGCGGAAGGGTAATGTTCAGGGACAAAAAATTTATTGAAAGGACCAGAAGCCTTATAATAGGCGAAAGAGAGAGGATATTCGGAGAGCTTTACAACTGCGGTGATATACACATATACGATTCGCAGGCAAACTTCTTTCTTGTCCGCATAAAAAAGGACGGTGTAACGTCCTCGCAGATATTTGAAGAGCTCCTGCGCAAAAACATACTTATACGCGACTGTGCGGACTTTCCGTATCTCAACGAGCGCTATATAAGATTCTGTATACTTGATAAAAAAAGCAATTCCATGCTTATAAAAGAGCTTAAAAATATTTTAAATTAAATCAAATCACAGGGGAGGTATTTTATTATGACAAACAATGAAAACTATGATGTGGAGCCTTTTACCATGCAGGAGGCTCTTGCGGAGGCCAAGAGATGCTTAAACTGCAAAACACCGCTTTGCAAGACGGGCTGTCCCATAGAAAACAATATTCCCGAATTTATACACCAGCTTTCAAGAGGTAACTTCGGTGAGGCAAGGAGCCTTCTTGCGGAAAAGACAAATCTTCCCGCAGTGTGTGGAAGAGTTTGCCCTCACGAGAAGCAGTGTCAGGGACATTGTGTGCTCAATAAGGCTCATAAGCCCATAAGGATAGGCAAGCTGGAGCAGTTCGTGGCTGACTTTGACGCAGATATGGGACTTATAAGAGAGAAGATACCGCCCAAGACAAGAGGCAATGTAGCCGTAATAGGCTCGGGTCCTGCAGGACTTACGGTCGCAGGCGACCTTTCTATGATGGGCTTTAACGTGACTGTGTATGAGAGCGAGAACGAGCCCGGAGGCGTACTTCTCTACGGTATACCCGAGTTCAGACTGCCCAAGGATGTTGTAAGGCGCGAAACAAAGCGTATTGCCGAGCTTGGCGTTCAGTTCATCAACAACACCGTCATAGGCAAGGATATTACAATTGATCAGCTCTTTGCAAAGGGCTTCGATGCTATATTCATAGGCACGGGTACCGCCATAGCCAGAGAGCTTGACATACCCGGCAAGGAATTGAGAGGCGTTGTAAAGTCGCACTATTTCTTAAGAATGGTAACTCTTTTCAACAGCAACAGCATAGAGCGCAAGGAGGTCCCCGTAAAGGACGGTGATACCGTGCTTGTAATAGGTGCCGGCAATGTTGCCATGGACGCTTCCAGAACAGCTCTCAGAATGGGCGCAAAGAAGGTCACCGTTGTTTACAGGAGCACTCTTGACACCATCACTGCCGAAAAGCTCGAATACGACAGTGCCGTGGCAGACGGCGTAAAGTTCATGTGGAATTCCACCCCCGTCAAGTATATAGGCGATGAAAACGGCAGACTTAAGGGCCTGCTCATAGATCAGGACAGCAACGAGATAGTTATACCCTGCGACAAGGTGCTTGTTGCCATAGGCGCAAAGCCTGCCAAGAGGATAATATCCACCACAAAGGGTATTGAGGTAAATGACAACGGCTACCTCATCACAAAGGAGAAGCCCTACGGCATGACTACGTTAAACGGCGTATTCGCAGGCGGAGATGTTGTGCATCAGCCGGCTACGGTAGTGCTCGCCATGAAGGAAGCCAAGAAGGTAGTGGAGGGCATAGCAAGCTATGTTGACGCCATAAAGCTTTTGGGACTGTAATAATTAAAAATAACACGGTTCAGCTGTTTAAAAGGGAAGCTTTTACGCTTCCCTTTTTGTTTGCTGTCATAAATAAGCCTCCCTGCAAATATACTAGAATATATTAAAGGAGGTTTTGCGATGAATTACATAACGGAACATATAAGCGCGGACAGGATAATAGGCAGTGAAAATGTTCAGCTCATACAGGAGGGCGAGGTGCTCATATCCGATGATAAGCCCGATATAGACATAGTGCTCAGGTGTGAGGTATCCATAGTTCCCGAGGAAAGCAAGGCTGAAGAAAACCGCCTGAGCTACAGGGGCAGACTTATTATAAATGTGCTGTACTGCGGAAAGGACAAGGGTATTCACAGCGCTTCTGCCGAGGTGCCCATAAATGATTTTATAGCCATAGAGGGAGCACAGAGCGGTATGCTCTCGCACATAAGCATGGGTATATCAAATGTAGAGTGCAAAAAGGCAAACGAAAGAAAGGCAAGCTACAAGATAATGTGCGATGTAAAGGGAAGCATTACGGACACGGCTGAAATAGAGGCGGTCACGGATATATATGAAATACCCAAGGAGCAGCAGCTTTCAAAGACCGTAAACACAGTAAGAACGCTTTGCATGAAGAGGGAAAGCTTTACTATAACGGAGGAAACGGAGCTTCCTTCCACAAAGCTTCCCGTCTCAGAGGTGCTGAGCGTCAGCTGTAATATAACAAACCCCGAGTTCAGACCGCGCGATGACAGCGTGGAGGCAAGGGGCGATATTTCCGTTGTGATGCTCTACACGGGCACGGAGGGCGGTTTTCCCGAGGTGTATGAATTTGATATACCCTTCGATGTATCTCTTGAAGCCGATGCTACCGACAGCGACAGCATTGCGGACATAGAGCTTTATGTACGCGAGTGCTGTTATGACATTGCAGAAAATGACGAGGGCGAAGCCAAAACAATAAATATGGATATAAACATAGGCGCCGATATACATACGCTCTGCAGTGAAAGCCATGAAATACTCTCCGATGCTTACATACTCAATAACAACATAGAGTTTGAAGAAGCAAAGCTATGCTGTTCTGCCGTGGTGTGCAAGAACAGGGGCCAGTGTCCCGTTAAGGAGGTAGTCTCTCTTGCTGACGGCTGTCCCGATATGCTCCAGATATTCAGGGCTTCGGGCACGGTCTATACCGACAGCATAAGCATATATGAAAACAGGGTAGTGCTCGAGGGCGCGGTCAATGTGGACATCATGTATATCACGGGCAATGACGATATGCCCGTCTACAGCTTCTCCGATACCGTTCCCTTCACTCAGACAATAGACGCAAGAGGGGCTTCGGAGGGCATGGAGGCCGATGTTTACGCAGGCATAGCCCATATAGGCTTCAATATGCTCTCCGACAGGAAGCTTGAGGTGCGCTGTGCTCTCAATACCGTCACCACCGTGAGGGATAAAAGCTGTATAAGCATAATAACGGGAGCGGAGCTCAAGCCCATACCGCAGGAGGTATTGGACGCCATACCCGGCATAACTCTATATGTTGTAAAAAAGGGCGATACCCTATGGAAGCTTGCCGGACGCTTCAATACCACCGTAGGCGAAATTGCCCGTATAAACGATATTGAAAACCCCGACCTCATATACCCCAACCAGAAGCTTGTGATAGTGAAGAATGTATAAAAAAAGAACGGCATCGCCGTTCTTTTCTAATTTTATTCCAATTCCGATGTACAATGCGGACATCTCTTTGCATCGATATGTATCTCGCTCTTGCAGAAGGGACATTCCTTTGTTGTGGGAGCCTCGGGCTCCTCGGTCTTGTTGTGGTGAGCCAGAGTGTTTGCCTCGTTTATTGCCTTAACTATCATAAACAGTACAAGCGCAGTGATAAGGAAGTCTATTATTACGCTTATAAGGTTGCCTATGGGGAAGGGACCCACTACAATGCTTCCGAAAAGAGCCTCTGCGCTCTCCTGTCCCGTAACAGCCATGATTATAAGCGAAATAAGAGGTGTGATCACACCCTCAACAAGAGCCGTTATTATCTTGCTGAAGGCACCGCCTATAACAACACCTATTGCCATGTCGAACATATTGCCCTTGAGGGCAAAGTCCTTGAATTCCGCTAAAAATTTCTTCATAAAAAATTTCCTCCTTTTTTTATTTACTATTATTTTACAACATTTTTAACAAAATGTAAATACTTTTGGCACAATATGTAAAACCATAATCTGAATAAATTTACTCTGCAGGGCAAACCTAAAATTAAGGAGGGATATTATGGCTGTTACCAAGGTCGAGATATGCGGAGTAAATACAGGCAAACTTCCCGTACTGTCCAATGAGGAGAAGACGGAGCTTTTTGTAAAAATAAAGCAGGGCGACAAGGATGCGCTCTCAAAATATATATACGGCAATCTAAGGCTTGTTTTAAGCGTTGTACAGCGCTTCAACAACAGGGGCGAGAGCGTTGACGACATATTTCAGGTGGGCTGTATAGGTCTTATAAAGGCCATAAGAAATTTTGACATTGAAAGAGGAGTGAAGTTTTCAACATATGCCGTGCCTATGATAATAGGCGAGATAAGGCGATATTTAAGGGATTACAATCCCATAAGGGTGAGCCGTTCGGCAAGGGATACCGCCTATAAGGCGCTCCAGGCAAAGGAAAAGCTCACAAACGAAAACAACAAGGAGCCTACCATTGAGGAAATAGCTAAGGAAATAGCCATGACCAAGGAGGAGGTCGTGTTTGCTCTGGAGGCTATACAGGACCCCATTTCGCTTTTTGAGCCCATTTATCATGACGGCACGGATGCTCTCTATGTAATGGATCAGGTGAGCGATGAAAAAAATACGGATGCCAGCTGGCTTGAAAATATATCACTCAAGGAGGCGCTTAAAAAACTGAACGAAAGAGAAAGATATATCATAAATCTGAGGTTTTTCAAGGGCAAAACACAGATGGAGGTATCCGAGGAAATAGGCATAAGCCAGGCGCAGGTCAGCAGACTTGAAAAAAGCGCTCTCAAAAATATGCGCAAATATATGTGATCATCGGTCGGGAGGAAAAATGTATACATCAGAGCTTAAAAAAGGAGTAAATTTACACATATTCTCAACGGACAAGTTTCAAAGCATAACAATGTGCATACTCTTAAGACTTCCGTTAAAAAGGGAGACCTCAACGGCAAACGCTCTGCTTGCCTCCGCCTTTATGCAGGGCTGTGCGGAATACAAGACCCGCAGACATATAGAGCGCAGGCTTGAGGATATACAAAGCGTGCTTTCGTTCAACATACTTAAAAAAGGCGAGGAGCATATAATACAGCTTTTTGTCCGCACTCTGCCCGAGTATTTTGACAAGGCGGCAGAGCTTGCGGGCGATATACTTCTGCGCCCTCTTTTCAACAATGAGGAGGCCTGCAGAAGGGAGCTTGAAGCAACTATCAGCTCTCTTGTGAATGACAAAAGGCGCTATGCCTTTGAAAAATGTATTGAGAATATGTGCGAGAACGAGGCATACGGCATAAGCGGTGACGGCTATATACACGATATAAATTCAGCCTCTCTGCATATGCACTACAACTATGTAATGCAGAATGCCAAGACGGATATCATGATTGTGGGCAATATAAATGAGCATAAGGCGGAGGAATGCATTAGGCACAGCATACCCCTTGAAGGCACGGATGCCTCTTTCGAGCCCTGCAATTATCTTTATTATCCGCCGTCCATAAAGGAGATCACAGAGGAGATGGATATAACTCAGGGCAAGCTGTGCGTGGGCTTAAGGCTCAATACAGACCCCTCGGGCGATGATTGGTATAAAGCCGTTGTCGCAAATGAGCTTTTCGGCGGAGGCGCAAGCTCCGCGCTGTTCAATAAGGTCAGGGAAGAGGACAGCCTGTGCTATTACATCACATCCAAGCTTCTGAGGTTCAAATCAATTATGGTAATAGAGGCCGGAATAGACAGCAAAAACAGGGATAAGGTGCTGGATATAATAATGTCCGCCATGCAGAATGTGTCGGATGAGGGCATAGAAAATGCAAAAAAAAGCATAACCGACAGCTGTAAAATAGCCGAGGATAAGCCCGAGAGCATTATGGACAGCTTCTTAGGCTCTCTTATAGCAGGCAGAGCCATGACCCTTGGCGAGACCGCAGAAAAAATAAGCAATGTCGGGGACATAGACGGAGTTTTTGACGACTGTCACATAGATACCGTGTTCATGCTTTCGGGAGGAGGCGAGGCTCAATGACGGATATAATAAGTAAACGCCTTGAAAACGGCGCAATGTGTTACATTCTGCCCAAGAAGGGCTATAACGAAAAAGAGGTCATGATAGCCTTCAGCTACGGCTCCTCCGATACGGAATTTTTTGACGAAAACGGCAGAGTGAAGCAGACGCGCGGTATAGCGCATTTTCTGGAGCACAAGATGTTTGAGGAAAAGGACCGCAATATATTCGACAGCTTTTCGGCTCTGGGGCTCAGCGCAAACGCCTATACCGATTTCAATACCACGGCTTATTATTTTTCGGGCTGTGAGAATATGGAAAAGGGCTTTGACCTGCTTATGGAAATGGTGGGCTCTCTTTATCTCACAGCAGAGAACATAGATAAGGAAAAGGGCATAATCACGCAGGAAATAAATATGTATGAGGACGATCCCTATTGGCAGATATATTTCAATACCCTGAAGGCCATGTACGGCAGAAATCCCATAAGATACAGCATTGCGGGCAGAGCCGAGGATATTGCAGATATAACCGAGGAGGAGCTTAAAAAAAGCTATAAAAGCTTTTATACCTACGAAAACTGCGCAGTCATAGTCTGCGGAGATGTGGAGTGCGGAGCTGTCACGGAGCAGGCCGAGAAGCTTAAGCTGGGCTCAAAGAGAGTTGAAAGAGCCGTCTGTGAGGACGATATATATAAAAGAGAATACAGCGTTCATATGCCCGTGGAGCAATCTCTCTATCACATAGGCTACAGGGCTGACCCTAAGATAAGCATAGAGGACAGGATATGTATAAGCAATGTTATAACGGATCTGCTCTGTTCTCCCGGCTCGGGACTTTATGAAAGGCTTTATGACAAAAGCTTCATAGATTCAGGCTTCGGCTATGAGGTGCTTCAGGGTAAGGACTACGGCTGTACGCTCATAAAGGGCGAGGGCAATAATTACAGGGGCATTGCCGAGGAGATAGACAGTGAGATAAAAAATATGCTTTCCTCCGGTATAGACATAGGGGATGTAAAACGCGCAGCCGGGCGTTTAAGGACCCGTATGCTCTTCGGCAGTGAAAATATATCCTCCATTGTAAGCCTTACAGCCGATTGTTTTTCAAAAAATACAGAAGTACTGGACATTTACGATAATTATGATAAAATAGATGTAGACGATGTTATGCTGTTTCTCAAAAAACAGTTCAGCGAAGACAACAGAGTGCTTTCCACGGTACAGAAGGCATAGTACAAGGAGATCAAAAATGGGAGATATATATTTTCCTCACCTCAACATACGCATAGAAGAGCTTGACAGGGTGGCGTTTTCGCCCTTCGGCTTCAATATATACTGGTACGGCATATTCTTTGCCACGGGCGCAATACTCGGCATACTGCTTGCCCTGAGAGAGGCAAAGCGCACGGGACAGAATACGGATATGTATTCCGACTTCGCCTTTATATCGATCATATCGGGCATATGCTGTGCAAGGCTTTATTATCTTATTTTTCACGGCGACAGCCTCCTTGACTTTTTTAAGTTCAGGGACGGCGGACTTGCCATTTACGGCGGTATAATAGGCGGTGTGCTCGCCGCCCTCATATTTTCGCGCATTAAGAAAATAAGGCTTATGACGCTTTGCGACACCTGTATATTGGGTGTGCTCACGGGGCAGATATTCGGGCGCTGGGGCAATTTTTTCAACAGAGAGGCCTTCGGCAGATATACGGACAGCCTTTTTGCCATGGCGCTCAGGACAGACACGGTCAGCTCTCTTGCGGTGAAGGGAACAGAGGCTGTATACATGGACAGGGCGGTATATCCCGTGACCGTTTTTGACGGCGTAAGCTACATACAGGTACACCCCACATTCCTTTACGAATGTGTGTGGAATATAATGCTTTTTATATTGCTTTTTTCCCTCAGAAGGCGTAAAAAATTTGAGGGTCAGCTTCTTGCAATTTACTGCATAGGCTACGGAACGGGCAGATTTTTTATAGAAAGCCTTAGAACGGATCAGCTCATGCTGGGCGCTGTGCCCGTGAGTATGATAGTTTCGGCATTTCTTGTCGTCATAGGCACAGCTATATTTATATGGGGCAAAAAATATCAAAAAAATAAAAAAACTTCTTGACAAAGATATATAAATATGCTAAAATCTTTATTGTGTTCAGCATTGAACACAAATACTTTGAATGCAGTCTTGGCGGAATTGGCATACGCGCTAGACTAAGGATCTAGTCCGGGTTAACTGGGTACGGGTTCAAGTCCCGTAGACTGCATTATGCGCGAGTGGCTCAGTGGTAGAGCATCGCCTTGCCAAGGCGAGGGCCGCGGGTTCGAATCCCGTCTCGCGCTTTTATTCTTTACTGATGGGTTGTCGCCAAGCGGTAAGGCACAGGGTTTTGATCCCTGCATTCGCAGGTTCGAATCCTGCCAGCCCAGTTTCAAGTAAAAAAATTTAATAATGGGCTATCGCCAAGTGGTAAGGCAACGGATTCTGATTCCGTCATTCGCAGGTTCGAATCCTGCTAGCCTAGCTTTTAACGGAGTTTGAGAGGATTTTAAGTCCTCTCATTCTTTTTTTATCACATATTATCACAAATAATTTGAGGTTTTTTTCTATTTACCGTGTACCTCCGCCCGTCTTATCAATTTCCCCGCTCGCTGAAAAAAGGCTCGCTTAGGAAATGATAATGACGGGCTTTTGTTTTTGGCATAAAAATAGGTAAAACCAATATCTTTGCCGTAGGGGCGACCTGTGGTCGCCTGCAGTATATTGAATGTCTCCCCATTTTTTATTTACACCTAAAAATTTTCAGTGATTGATAAATATACTCTTTTTTGTTATAATTTATTAAAGAAATACAAGGCTTTTGTTCGGAGGCGTAAAAATGGCATTATCACAGGTTCAAAAGGAAAGATATGCAAGGCATATTATACTTGAAGAAATAGGCGAAGCGGGACAACAAAAGCTCTTTTCTTCAAGTGTACTCATAATAGGCGCAGGCGGTCTTGGCTCTCCGTGTGCTCTTTATATGGCTGCTGCGGGCATAGGCACATTGGGAATTGCAGATGCGGACAAGGTGGAGCTCTCAAATCTCCAGCGCCAGATACTCCATTTCACAGCCGATAAGGGCAGAAATAAGGTCACATCTGCGAGGGAAAAGCTTTCTGCTCTCAATCCCGATATGCAAATAGATACATATGCTTATTTTGTAGATAATGAAAATATAGACGGACTTGTAAAAAAATACGACATAGTTATAGACGCAACGGACAATTACAGCAGTAAATTTGTTATAAACGATGCCTGCGTGCGCAATGAAAAGCCCTTTATACATGCAGGCATAAGCGGTCTTAAGGGACAGCTCATGACATATGTACCGCACAAGGGCCCCTGCCTTCGCTGTATTTTCGGCGTTCAGCCTCCCGACAGACCCAAGGGCGTTTACGAGGGCGTTGTGGGCGCGGCTGCGGGCGTAATAGGCTGTCTTGAAGCCATGGAAGCCATAAAGTACATACTGGGAAGAGGAGAGCTTCTCACGGGCTGTATGCTCACATTTGACGCTCTTACTATGCAGTTCAGAAAAATAAGGCTCCCCTCCGACAAGGACTGCCCCGTGTGCGGTGCGCATAGCGAAGGAGATGTACATAATGACTAAAAATATGCTTTTCTGCGCAGGCGTGGATCATAAGGATACGCCCTTGAGCGTACGCTCTCTTTTTGCCTTTGACGATGAAAAGGCGGAGAGAGCCATAAAAAGGCTTTGCAAAAGCGAGCACATAAACGGCTGTGTAATACTCTCCACCTGCAACAGAAGCGAGATATATTTTCTTTCGGATATTGAAATGAACGCCCGAAGCATACTTCTTGAAGGTGCGGAAATCAAGGAGGAGGACTTCAACGGCAGAATAAATGTATATAAGGGCGTTGAAGCCGTGTATCACATTATGGAGACAGCCTGCGGTATAAATTCGGCAATAAAGGGCGAAAGCCAGATAATAACGCAGATAAGCCAAAGCGCTGATATGAGCCGAGGACTCGGGCTCATAGGCTCAGAGCTGGATGTGCTTTTCAGGACAGCCGTTTCAACGGGCAGGAGCGCTTCTCTCAAAAATACGGACAGTTCAAGACTTTCTTCGGCGCACAAGGCGGTGGAGCTGCTTGAAACAGAGCTTGGAAGCTTTGAAGGTAAAAAATGCCTTGTCATAGGCAATGGCAGAGTGGGTCTTCTCTGCGCAAGATTACTTTTGGAAAAGGGCGCGGACACCCAAATAACGCTTCGCAGTTATAAGCACGGCGAAAGCATAGTGCCCGCAGGCTGTAAAAGCATATCCTACAGCGACAGATTGAGCGCCATAGACAAGTGCGATGTGCTTTTAAGCGCCACCAAAAGCCCTCATTTTACACTCACGGCAGCTATGGCGGAGGGCATAAGACTGCCGGGGTATATTGTGGATCTGGCTGTGCCCTCGGATATAGAGAGCGGAGTGTATGAAAACAGAGATATAAAATATTACAACATAGATATGCTTGCTTCGGATGATACTATAGGCTCCGAGATCTACGATATTGCCGAGAGCGGAGCCTCGGAATACATGAGCTGGTATAACTACAGAGAGTCGCTTGAAACCATAGAAAAAATAAAGGACATGATAACAAGAAGGATATTGGCTTCATCGGATGCGGATAAGGAGAGTGCGGAATTTTCCGTTTCAAGAGCAGTGGATATGCTTCTGGGAGGTATGAAGGAAAGCATAACCCCCGAGAGCCTTAAAAAATGCTATGATAAGATAAAGGGAAGGGCAAGACTATGAAATTTCCCATGTTTGTGGATATAGAGAACAAAAAAATACTGGTGGTAGGCGGAGGAAATGTGGGCTTAAGACGGATAGGAGTTTTAAAGGACTACAAGGCGGACATAACCCTTGTTTCGGACAGGCTTGCGGGCGAGGTGCCCGAGGGCGTAAGGCTAATAAAGCGCCCGTTTGAGGACGGCGACATAGGAAATAATTATTTTTTTGTTATAGCCTCTACGGACAACAGAGCCGTGAACCGCAGGATATATGAGCTGTGCTCCGAAAGGGGCATACCCGTGAGCGTGTGCGACTGCCCCGAGGAGAGCACATTTTTCTTCCCGGCAGTCTGTAAAAATGACAAACTTTCCATAGGCATAGTTTCCGATGGCAGTCATCATGAGCTTGTCAGCAAAACAGCGGAGAAAATAAGGAGTGTTATAAATTGACCCGACATATACGCATAGCAAGCAGAGAAAGCAGGCTGGCAGTCATACAGAGCGAAATAATGGCTGAAAGCATAAAAAGAATATTCCCCGATGTGACTGCGGAGATAGTCACATTCAAGACCACGGGCGATATGATACTTGATAAGAGCCTTGATGCCATAGGCGGAAAGGGTCTTTTTGTAAAGGAGCTGGATATGGCGCTTTTAAGGGGCGATGCCGATGTGAGCGTTCACAGCCTTAAGGATATGCCCATGGAAGACAATGAGGCTCTCCCCGTCATAGCCTATTCAAGAAGAGCCGTTCCCTTTGACGCTCTTGTTCTTCCCAAGGGAGAAAAGACTATAGATTTTTCAAGGCCTGTGGGATGCTCGAGCAGGAGGCGGAGCATACAGCTTAAGTGTATATATCCCGAGGCAGATATAAAGTCCGTGAGGGGCAATGTGCTCACACGGCTTGAAAAGCTTGACAGAGGCGAATATTCAGCGCTTGTGCTTGCCGCCGCAGGGCTTGAAAGACTGGGGCTTGAAGGCAGGATATCGCGCCTTTTTACGGCGGAGGAAATGCTTCCTGCCTCGGGGCAGGGCATCATAGCTCTGCAGTGCCGCCGCGGTTTTGAATGGCTCGGCGCAGTGAATGACATAAGCTCCGAGATATGCGCCAAGGCGGAGAGAGCTTTCATAAAAAGACTGGGCGGAGGCTGCAGCTCTCCGGCGGCGGCTTTCTGCACGGTGGAGGGCGAAAGCATTTTTATAAGAGGAATGAATGTAAAAGACGGAAATATAGTACGCTCCGAAATAAGGGCGGATAAGGACGAATGCGAAAAATCGGGAATAATTCTTGCGGAAAGGTTGATTTGATGTCGGGAAAGGTAACTCTTGTGGGCGCAGGCACGGGCAGAGCGGGACTTATGACGCTTGACGGTCTTACGGCTCTCAGCAATGCAGATGTAGTGGTATACGACAGGCTTCTGGGCGAGGGCATTGACGAGCTCATACCCGAAACCGCCGAAAAAATAGATGCAGGCAAAAACAGCGGTAATCATACGCTCCCTCAGCATGAAATAAATAAACTGCTCATTTCAAGGGCTAAGGAGGGCAAAAATGTGGTGCGCCTCAAGGGCGGTGACGGCTATCTTTTCGGCAGAGGCGGAGAGGAGGCCGAGGCGCTTTTTGATGCGGACATACCCTTCAGCGTCATATCGGGCGTGACCTCAGCCATATCGGCGCCTGCTTATGCAGGCATACCTGTAACTCACAGAGAATACTCATCTTCTCTTCATATAATGACGGGGCATAACAAATCGGGGGATAAGCCCGATATAAATTTCAAAGCCTGCGCGGAATCGGGGGGAACGCTCGTTTTCCTCATGGGGCTTAAAAACCTGAGCTATATAGCAAAAGGGCTTACGGATGCCGGAATGTCTGCCTCCATGCCCTGCGCGGTGATAGAAAACGGAGCCTCTCCCATGCAGAAGAAAGTGATAGCCTCACTGGGGGACATAAGCCAAAGGGCAGGGCATCTCAAAAGCCCCTGCGTAATAGTCGTAGGCGAGGTGTGCAGACTTTCGGACAAGCTGGACACCTATTCGCGCCTTCCTTTGAAGGGCATAAGCATAATAATAGCAAGACCCTATGACAGGGCGCGCGAGCTTGCCCGTGGTCTCAGGAAAAACGGAGCATGTGTCAGCATCGTGCCCGGCATAAAAATAAATACCCTGTATACTCCCGTCTGCGGAGAAATATTGAAGCATGATACCGTGCTTTTCACAAGTCCTGCGGGCGTAAATTCGGCATTTGAGCTGATTTTCAGAGAAAACAGGGATTCTAGGATACTGGGAGGCAAAACAATAGGCGCGGTAGGAAAAAAGACAGCTTCGGAGCTTTTGAAATACGGCATAAAAGCCGACATCATACCCTCGGAGCACTCGGGCAGGGCGCTTGCCGAGGCGGTATGTCAAAACGGCTGTAAAAATATACTGCTTCTCGGCGCTAAAACGGGCGCGGAGGGGCTCACGGAGGCTTTTGAGGATAAAAATATAAAATACGGAAAGCTGGCTGTATACAGCACGGAAATATTGAATGTAACAGATAAAAACGCGGATTATATAGTCTTTGCAAGTCCTTCCGAGGTAAAGGGCTTTTCCCGTAACGGAAAATATCACACAGCGGTGTGCATAGGCAAAACCACTCTTGCGGAGGCAGAAAAACAGGGCTTTGAATGTATTGTGTCAAAAAGCGCCGACAGCGAGGGCATAATATCCGCAATATTAAATAACGAAAAGGAGAGAGCAAAGTAATATGGATTTGACAGACAGACCGAGACGGCTCAGAAAAACACAGCTTTTAAGGGATATGACAGCCGAAACTCATATATCGGCAAACAGCCTTGTATATCCTCTTTTTGTCATAGAGGGCGAAAACATAAAGGAAGAGATAAGCTCCATGCCCGGGCAGTACAGATGGAGCATAGACAGGCTTGGCGAGATGCTTGAAAAAATCATGGCTTCGGGCGTGCGCGCCGTGCTTCTTTTTGGTATACCTGCGCATAAGGACGAGCAGGGAAGCTCTGCCTGGGCGGAGGACGGCATCGTTCAGAAGGCGCTTATATACGGCAAGAAAAATTATCCCGATCTGCTCTACATAACCGATGTGTGCATGTGCGAATATACCTCCCACGGCCACTGCGGTATACTTGAAGGGGACTGTGTACACAACGACAAGACGCTTGAGGTGCTTGCAAGGACTGCCGTTTCGCACGCAAGGGCAGGCGCGGATATGGTGGCTCCGTCCGATATGATGGACGGCAGGATAGGCTATATAAGAAGGGCGCTTGACAGCGAGGGCTTCTGCGATGTACCCATAATGGCATATTCAGCCAAGTATGCTTCGGCATTTTACGGACCCTTCAGAACGGCTGCGGATTCCGCTCCTGCCTTCGGTGACAGGCGTTCATATCAGATGGACTGCCGTAATATAAGGGAGGCGGTTTATGAAACGGAGCTGGATATAAAGGAGGGCGCAGATATGGTCATGGTAAAGCCTGCCCTTTCATATCTGGATGTGGCACGGGAGATAAGAAAACGCTTTGACAAGCCCCTTGCGCTCTACAGCGTGAGCGGAGAATATTCCATGATAAAGGCAGGCGCAAGCCTCGGCTATATAGATGAAGAGAGGATAATAAAGGAGACCGCGCTTTCCATGTTCAGAGCAGGCGCGGACATACTTATAACTTATTTTGCCCTTGAAATTGCAGGTTATATAAGGGAGGGAAGCCTATGATGGATATTTCCGAGTCAAAAAAGCTCTCCGAGAGGTCGGCAAGGGTCATGCCCGGAGGCGTTAATTCGCCCGTAAGAGCATTCAACGCAGTGGGAGGCACGCCCCGTTACATAAAGAGAGCCGAGGGGCAGTATATCTACGATGAAGACAATAATAAATATATAGACTATATAGGCTCGTGGGGCCCCATGCTCCTGGGACATAACGACAAAAGGGTGGTCACTGCCGTAAAAAATAGGATAGAAAGCGGTATGAGCTTCGGCGCATCCACAAGGCTCGAAACGGATATGGCAGAGCTTATATGCTCTCTTGTCCCCTGTGTTGAGATGATAAGAATGGTAAATTCGGGCACGGAGGCGGTCATGAGCGCCGTGAGGACGGCAAGAGGCTTCACGGGCAGGGATAAGGTCATAAAGCTTGAGGGCTGTTATCACGGACATGCCGATACCATGCTTATAAAGGCAGGCTCGGGCGCTATGACCTCGGGAGTTCCCAATTCTCTCGGAGTGCCTTCGGGCTGTGTGAGCGACACCCTCCTTGCCGTGTATAACGATGCAGAGAGCGTTGAAAAGCTGTTTGACGGATATAAGGACCAAATTGCCTGCGTTATAGTTGAACCGGTCGCGGCAAATATGGGCGTGGTACTGCCCGAAGATGATTTCCTTCAAAGCCTTCGAAGGCTTTGTGATGAAAACGGCGCCTTGCTCATTTTTGACGAGGTAATAACGGGTTTCCGCCTGGGCATAGAGGGTGCCTCGGGCTATTTCGGCATAAAGCCCGACCTTGTGACCTACGGCAAGATAATAGGCGGAGGTATGCCCGTGGGCGCATACGGAGGCAGAAGGGATGTTATGAGCATTGTTTCGCCCTTGGGCGGAGTTTATCAGGCAGGCACGCTGAGCGGAAACCCCGTTGCCATGCAGGCAGGCATAACACAGCTTGAAATACTGCGCGATAACCCGGATATATATGACAATATAAACGCTCTCGGGGAGTATTTCAGAAGTGGCATAGAGGATATTATAAGCCGATATTCGGCGCCCTGCACGGTAAACGGCATAGGCTCCCTGCTCACTCTTTTCTTCACCCCGGAGAAGGTATATAATTACGATACGGCTTTGCTGTCCGATACGTCTGCCTTTGCGGATTATTTCAATTTTATGCTCGACAGGGGCAATTATTTCGGCGCAAGCCAGTTCGAGGCTGTGTTTATATCGAACGCGCATACTAAGGCGGATATTGACAAAACGCTTTCGGACACGGAGGACTATTTCAAAAGCAGATAGGAGTTTGAAATATGGATGTATATGAAAAATATGAAAGGCTCAAAAACTACATAAGGGAGCTTGGGAGCGTTGCGGTCGCCTTCTCAAGCGGTGTGGACAGCACATTTCTTTTAAGGACGGCTTACGATGTCCTGGGCGATAATGCTGCCGCCGTGACTGCCGTTTCAAAGCTCTTTCCTGCCGATGAAAGTGAGGAGGCGGAGGCCTTCTGCCGTTCGGAGGGCATAAGACATTTTGTTTTTGAATTTGACGCAATGGCTGTTGACGGCTTTGCTAAGAATCCCCCCGACAGATGCTATATATGCAAAAGGGCGATATTCGGCAATATATTAAAAATAGCTGAAGAAAACGGCATAAGCTTTGTCGCGGAGGGCACAAACATTGACGATGAGGGCGATTACCGCCCGGGTCTTAGGGCAATATCCGAGCTGGGCATAAAAAGTCCCCTGAGGTATGCAGGACTGAATAAAGCCGATATAAGGAAGCTTTCGGCAGAGCTCGGACTTTCCACGGCAAATAAGCCGTCCTTTGCCTGCCTTGCCTCACGCTTTGTCTACGGCGAGGATATAACCGATGAAGGGCTTTCAATGGCCGAAAGGGCGGAGAAACTGCTTTTTTCGATGGGCTTCGGTCAGGCAAGAGTGCGTATGCACGGCAAAATGGCAAGGATAGAGCTTCTGAGCGGGGATATTGAAAAGGCTGTACTGCCCGAAAACAGACAAAAAATAGTCGGTGAGCTTGAAAAATACGGCTTCACATATGTTTCCCTTGACCTCAAGGGCTACAGAACGGGAAGCATGAACGAGGTGCTGGGAGGTAATGATCTATGAAAAACGACAGCCGTAATACATGTCTTGAAATTATGCTTTGTATATTATTTTTTCCCTTTCTGGTCATATGGAAATTGATGAAAATGACAGACAGAAAGTAAAAAATAAAAACAGCGCACTGTCACACGGCAATGCGCTTTTTATTTATTCTATATCCATAACTATGGGAAGTATCATGGGACTTCTCTTTGTCTTCTGCCACAGATAATCCCTGAGTGTATCCTTTATAAGCGTCTTTATATACGCCCATTCGTTAATATTTCTCTTTTCGCACTTGTCAAGGGCCTCGTTCACTACAGCCTTAGCCTCATCCATGAGCTCCTCGCTCTCTCTCACATATACAAAGCCTCTGGATATGATGTCGGGACCGCTCAATATTTCACCCGTAGCCTTTTCCATAGCCACGACCACTATCATAAGTCCGTCCTGTGAAAGATGACGCCTGTCTCTTAAAACTATGTTGCCCACATCGCCCACTCCCAGACCGTCCACAAATATCTGACCGCTGGGTACGGCGTTCTGTGTCAGCTTAGCGTTGTTCTTGTCAAGCTCCAGCATATCGCCGTTAGCCATTATAAACACATTGTCCTTGCTCATGCCGAGCTCGCAGGCAATGTCCTTGTGAGTGCGGAGCATCTTGTATTCGCCGTGTATTGGCATAAGGAATCTAGGCTTTACAAGGGAGTGCATTATTTTTATCTCCTCCTGCCTTGCGTGACCCGATACATGCACATCCATAAGACCGTCGTATATCACGTCCGCGCCCTTTTTAACAAGCTCGTTTATTACCTTGTATATGCTCTTTTCGTTTCCGGGTATGGGCGAAGCGGATATTATTATCCTGTCCGTGGACTTCACCTCTATCTGTCTGTGCTCTCCGAGTGCTATCCTTGAAAGCGCAGCCATTGTTTCGCCCTGCGAGCCCGTAGTTATTATCACAAGCTCGCCGTCGGAGTAATTCTTTGCCTCCTGCACGTCTATGAGCGTTGTCTTGGGTATGTCCAGATAGCCCAGCTCGCCTGCGGTTTTTACAACATTTGTCATGCTCCTGCCTATCACGGCGACCTTTCTCTTGTGCTTTACGGCGGAGTTGACTATCTGCTGTATCCTGTCGATGTTGGATGAGAAGGTAGCCACCATTATACGGCGTCCCTCGCTGTCGTTGAATATCCTGTCTATTATACCGCCCACCGAACGCTCGCTCATGGTGTAGCCGGGGCGTTCAACATTGGTGCTCTCGCACATGAGCAAAAGCACGCCCTTCCTTCCAAGCTCCGCAAAGCGCTGCAGATCTATCATATCTCCCTGTATGGGAGTGAAGTCTATCTTAAAATCTCCTGTATGCACCACAACGCCCACGGGTGTGGTGATGGCAAGGGCGGCGCTGTCGGCTATGGAATGAGTAGAGCGTATAAATTCCACCTTGAAGTTCTTGCCGAGCTTTATTACATCGCCTGCGTTCACGCTGTTTCTTTCAACGCTGTTTAAAATATTGTGCTCTCTCAGCTTAGTTTCCACAAGCCCTATAGTGAGCTTTGTGCCGTATATGGGCACATTCAGCTCCTTAAGAAAATAGGGCACAGAGCCTATGTGATCCTCGTGTCCGTGAGTGAGCACCACTGCGAGCACCTTTTCCTTGTTCTTGGTAAGATAAGAAAAATCAGGAATTACCAGATCGATACCAAGCATATCGTCCTCGGGAAAGGCAACTCCGCAGTCAACTATGAGTATTTCGTCCTCATACTCAAAGGCTGTGATATTTTTGCCCACCTCGTGAAGACCGCCCAGAGGTATGACCTTAAGCTTAGTGGTCTCCTTGGCGGCTTTTTTGGACGCATTCTTCTTTTCTCCCTGCTTCTTTGCGTTCTGCTGCTGCTTCATTTCCGCAAGCAGTGCGTCAAAGTTGTTTTCCGAAGAATGCTTTGCATTATTTCTGAATTTTCTGGTATACAAAATTCCACCTCCATATAATTATTATGTATTTGTCCGTTCATTATTTATCGCACAACAATAACAAGACCCCGAACGGTCTTGTTAAAAATAAGTTTTTGATCAAAGCTTCATCTCATATTCTGCGTCCTCGTTCTGAAGCATAATAAGAACCCTGTTGTATTCCGCATCGTCCTCAACGGGTTCGTAGGTACATTCGTCATCTCCCGAAGCCACTTCCTTGAAAATAAATGCCTCGGGTTCATCCTTGTCAAAGTCCTCCGCCTTTACAAGAAGAAGGTATCTTTGCTTGTCGATATCTATGCCGTCCATAACAAAGAAATCAGTTTCCTTGCCGTCCTCGTCTGTCATTGAGACCATGTCGAAGGTCTCCTTCTGATCGCCGAATAAATTAAGCTCGTCAATGTTAAGCTTGTCGTCACTCATATTTTACTCCTTATTTTCTGCAATAGAGTCCAGATAGCCCTGAAGTATATACACCGCCGCCATCTTGTCGATAACCTGTTTTCTTTTTGCCCGGGAAACGTCCGCCTCTATAAGCGACCTTTCCGCAGCCACGGTTGAAAGCCTCTCGTCCCACATCACAACGGGCAGACCGAGCTCTTTTTTTATGCGCTTTTTAAAGGCTATGGTCTTTTTTGCTCTCTCTCCCTCGCTGTTGTCCATATTTTTGGGAAAGCCCAGCACTATTTTCTCCACATTGTATTCCTCGCACAAGCCTTTAAGCCGTTCTATGCTCTTTTTCAAATTGTTCTCTTCGCTTCGCCTTATTATCTCAACGCCCTGAGCGCTCCAGCCCATAGGGTCGCTCACTGCAACGCCTATAGTGACGGAGCCGAAGTCCAAACCAAGTATACGCATATTTTGTACCGTATTTACACCGTAAATACTATGCTTTACAGATTATTCTGAATATAGTAGTTTACGATCTCCTCAAGAAGCTCGTCCTGCTCTATGCGGGATACCTTCTTTCTGGCGTCCTTGTAGCTTGTGATGTATGTAGGGTCGCCCGAAATTATATAGCCCACAAACTGATTGACGGGGTTGTAGCCCTTTTCCTTCATTGCGTCATATGCTTCGGCTATAACCTTGCTTATGGCAGAACGCTCGACTACCTCCTCATCGCTTATCACAACGTCCTTGAGAGCATCCTTAAGGTTGCTTATCTTCTGAGTTTCAGAAAAATTATTACTCATAATACACACCTCCTGTTTTAAAAGTAGGTTTCTCCGTTCAGCATCATTCTATTCTATTGTACTACATAATAAAAAAAATTTCAACTTAAATATTTATTAACTTTGTGACAGTATATTACAAAAAAATATATTGCACAAAAAATATGGTTTATACCGCAATAAAACAATAAAGACCGCTGATATAGCGGTCTTTGCTGTTTAAATCATAAATTCTGGAGCATTCTCTTTACTATTTCGCTTACAAGCTTGTTGTCAGCCTTGCCCTTTGTTTCGGCTGTGACTGCGCCCATCACCTTTCCCATGTCTCTCATGGTAGAGGCGCCTGTTTTGCTGATAGCCTCAGTGACGATGCCTTCGATCTCGGCTTCCGATAACTGCTCGGGAAGGTAAGCCTTCAGAAGCTCGATCTTTCTGTTTGCTTCATCCACAAGATCCTGACGGTCTGCTCTCTTAAAATCGGGCAGTACGTCATTTATCTTTTTTATTTCCTTTGAAATAACGGACAAAACTCTGTCATCGTCAAGATCGTCTATTTTGCTGTCCTTTTCGATCTGGAGAACGCCGGCGCGCACAATCTGGATAATTTCCTTCCTTACGGTGTCCTTTTCCTTCATTGCCGCCTTAAGGTCATTAAAAAGCTGTTCCTTTAATGACATTGTGAATCACTGTCCTTCTGTGTAAAATGTAAATTAGTTGTACTTACGCTTTCTTGCAGCCTCGGACTTCTTTTTACGCCTTACACTGGGCTTGTCATAGTGCTCTCTTTTTCTTATCTCGCCCATGATACCTGCTTTTGCGCAGTTTCTCTTAAAACGGCGAAGAGCGCTATCCAATGACTCGTTTTCCTTAACTCTGACCTCAGACATTATTTCTTCCCTCCCTCCGGTTACATCAATCCTGTATAATCATTAAACTATACACTACAAAATTATACACAATTTTTTGGATATAGTCAACCTTAAAATGAATATTTTTTTAATTTTTGTGTAATTTTTATCCTATGCCTGCTCCCGAATAAGCCTTAAAAGGTCGTTTTCCGTAAATTCATAGTCCTTGCTGCAGAATTGGCAGTGAAGTGTTGCTTTGCCGTCCTCCTCTATTATCCTTGCTATTTCCTTTTTGCCGAGGGAAATGAGGGCTTTTTCGCCCCTCTGCCTTGAGCAGTTACAGTAGTATTCCACGGGTATTTTGTCAAGTATGCTTGGCTCCATATCCCCTATGAGGTAGTCGGTTATGTCCTCGGGCGTCATGCCCTTTTCAAGCATTGTGGTGACGGGCTCTATCTCGTTAAGCTTTATTTCAAGAGAAAATATATCGTCCTCGGTCGCTTCGGGCATGAGCTGTATTATAAAGCCTCCTGCCTGCTTTATGCTGTAGTCTCTGTCCACAAGCACGCCGAGTGCGACCGCAGAAGGAGTCTGCTCGGACTTTGCAAAGTAATATGTCAGATCTTCGGCTATCTCGCCCGTCTGCAGAGGTATCTGTCCCACATACGGCTCCTTCATGCCCATGTCCTTCATAACGGTGAGTGTACCGTTTCCCACTGCCGAGCCAACATCCAGCTTTCCGTCGGGCTTAAGAGGAAGCTCGACCTGCGGATTTCCGGCATAGCCCTTTACTCTTGCCTTACTGTCCGCTGTCACGGTTATTATGCCCGCGGGTCCGTCACCCTTGAATTGCAGCGTCAGAAGGTCGTCCTCGCCCTTGAGCATAGAGCCCATCATGGCTGCGCCCGTGAGCGCTCTGCCGAGTGCCGCCGATATTACGGGCGATGTTTTGTGATATTCAAATGCCTTTTGAACGGTGTCCCTTGTTGTTGCCGCAAAAAGCCTTACGGCGTCGTTTCCCGCTGTTGCTCTCAATATATAGTCCATTTTTGCTTCTTCCTTTCGTTTATGTGTTCATAGTCTTATTTTTCTGTATCTCTCTTGCCACAAAGAACACCCTTGTGCTCCTCCCAGCAGGCTTGTGGAATGTCAGCTCATCGTACACGGCTTCAAATTTAAGCCCTGCTTTTTCAAGCAGTCTTATTATTACTTCAATTTCATAGCCCTTTTCGTAGTGGAGCTCCTCGTGCCTTTCGTAGAGCCCATTGCCGTTTTTTATGAAAAAATTGGTGTAAAACTCG
Source organism: uncultured Clostridia bacterium (assembly GCA_947632235.1). GTDB lineage: Bacteria > Bacillota > Clostridia > Lachnospirales > CAG-274 > Gallispira. The sequence goes on along the minus strand of CANROO010000008.1, from coordinate 5,055 downwards.
TTTATATTGAGCTTTTCGTCATAGTAGTTTTCGCAGGTGTATGCCGAATCATCATCCGTTTCGCAGAAGCTTCCGCTGCCTATCACATCCCTCAGCTTGTGTATTGTGTTCATATCGAACACAAAAAGTCCGCCGGGCTCCAGATAGTTGTTTACGAGCCTGAAAACCTCGCAGAGCTCCTCGGGCTCCGTTATATAGTTTAAGCTGTCGCAGGTGGAAATGACCGCGTCTACCGTGCCGTACAGCTCAAATTCCCTCATATCCTGCTCGAGATAGAGTATGTCAAGTCCCTTTTCGGATGCCTTTTCCTGCGCTATGGCAAGCATCTCCTCGGAGATGTCAATACCTATCATGTCAAAGCCGTTTTCGGCAAGCCTCTGCGTCATACTGCCCGTTCCGCAGCCCAGATCGGCAATTATGTTCGTGTTGTTTACAAGTCCGTGTTTTTTGAATATTTCTTTTATATACTCCGTCCATCCGTCATATGGCGTGTCTTCCATAAATCTGTCATAGAGCGGAGCAAATGCTTCATATGCCATTATTAAGATCACCTATTTTCCCAATATCCATAACTGCAGTACCGCAAGCACTTCCCTCAGATAGCAGGGCACTATCGATGTGACAGAGGTGGAAGCGCCGTACGCCCGCGCGTCCAGTCCGTTGAGCTTTGCCAGCTCTCCCGCCCTGTAGCAATGAAAGTTGTTTGTTATGTATGCCGTTTTATAACCGCTTCCGAGCCTCTCATCCAGTATTTCCTTTGAAAGCTTGAAGTTTTCGTTGGTAGATGTAGCCTTGTCCTCCATAATTATGCTTTCGCCGGGTATACCTTTTTCCGTCAGATAGTCGTACATAGCCTGTGCTTCCGTGATGTCCTCCTGAGGTCCCTGTCCTCCGCTCACTATTATGATAGCATCGCTGTTGTTGTTATAATATTCTGTTGCCTTGTCCAAGCGCCTGACAAGTGTACCCGTAGGCGCCGTTCCCATTACACCGCAGCCCAGCACTATAACGGCGTCCTCCGTACAGTCCGCCTTGTTTGCCTGTGGTATAAGCGCTATAAAAGCTGTCATAACGGCGAAGAATACCGCCGTAAGCAGAGCAATGCCCTTGCATATTTTCACAGCGGTGTTGTCGGGCACGTTGAACCACAGCGCCATAGCCAGTCCCATTGCCATGGTGAGAAGCTTTCCCAGCGCAAAATTGGCTGCCAAACAGGAAAGAAGCATAAATATAAGTATCATTATGCCTGCCGCAGTTACAAAATATCGCATAAATTTCATAAAATCACCTTTATTGAAGTATATCTTTGTCAATTCTTGATTAATTCTAACCCCGGCTGCTTTTTGTTTTTTTAACTCTTAATATCTGTAATTACCCGGTAGGCTTAATGTTCGGATAACAGTAAGGTTTGCTGTTTTAAAGTACACCAAATACAGAATTTACTATTCCCGACGGTCTGCCGAGCATATTCTTTGATATGGCTTCTTTCCCTGTCAAATATACATACATTGTGTCGTCATCAGATTTTATACCCCAAGCATCAACATGAGAGCTGCTGTTGTATCTTTTGATTATATAAAGTTTTATGCCAAAAGAAACAATAATATTGTTTTTGGAAAAATCTATATCGGAACAATCAATTTGTGATAAATCAATATTTAATTCGTTGTCTGTTAAATCCTCTTCGCCTTCAATCAAAATCCATGTGGGATAATACAAATATTTATTGTCTAATAAATCAATGTATGCAGCTGAATTATATTTTAATTTTTCTGTAAGCTTGAAATGAATATAATTATTATAACAAAAATAATTCCAAAGCAGAATAAAAGCAACTATTATTGATATTAGCAAAAATAATAATTTTATAATAAAAGATTTATGTTTTTCTTTTGTTGTATTCACTGAAATTATTCCTCCTGTTGCCATATATAATTAAGATCTCACTTTGAATTTATATATAATTTTCCTGAAGCTTTAATATAAATATACAATAATAAAGTATAAAAGACAAGAGCTTTGCCGTATTTGTAATATATTTTTATGAAAACCGGACTGCATTGTATGGCGTGCCGCGTGTTAAGAAAATACTTGTTTATTGAATTTTTCAGCATAGACTATAAGTTTTGCTGCTCCCTTGCTTGTAGGGGAGACCTGCGGTCTCCCGCGGGCGACTACAAGTCGCCCCTACATTATGGGAAGTGCAGACCCCTGCAATAAGCGGGAGCAGTTCCGCCGTATTTATTAAAAAATTGCTAACAAAACGCCCGCGTTATTGACAAAGCCTGTTTTATCTGTTAAAATACTACCATAATGTCAAGACACATTAAAGGGGTGTACCACCGCTCAGGCAAGGTACAGGAAGGCATAGCCCAATATGCCCGTTCTCTTTTTGTGTCCTTTTTTATTATTTATAAACGAGGTGAGGCTATGATAAGAATAAACGGCGAAAACAAGCCCGAGGCGGAGGGCATGAGCGTGAGCGCATATATTGAGCTTGCGGGCTACCGTCCCGAAACCGTGGCAGTGGAGCTGAACGGCGAGATACTTAAAAAGGACAATTACAGCCGTGTTTTATGTGACGGTGACAAAATGGAGATAGTCACATTCATGGGCGGCGGATGTATATAAAAAAAGGAGATATGAAAAATGGAAAAAGACAAGCTTATAATAGGCGGACACGAATTTGATTCAAGATTTATACTCGGTTCGGGCAAGTATTCGCTCGACCTTATAAAGGCGGCTGTAGAAAACGCGGGAGCGCAGATTATAACGCTCGCTTTAAGGCGCGCCAATTCCGATGTGGACAACATTCTGGACTACATACCCAAGGGTGTTACGCTTCTTCCCAACACCTCGGGCGCCAGAAACGCCGAGGAGGCGGTGAGGATAGCAAGGCTTTCAAGGGAGCTGGGCTGCGGAGATTTTGTGAAAATAGAGATAATGCGCGATTCAAAATATCTACTTCCCGAAAACTATGAAACAATAAAGGCGACCGAGATACTTGCAAAGGAGGGCTTTGTGGTAATGCCCTATATGTACCCCGATCTGAATGTTGCAAGAGATCTTAAAAATGCCGGCGCGGCAACAATTATGCCACTCGGTGCGCCCATAGGCACCAACAAGGGCATAGTCACAAAGGAATTTATAAAGATACTTATTGAAGAAATAGACCTGCCCATAATAGTTGACGCCGGAATAGGCAAGCCCTCTCACGCCTGCGAGGCTATGGAGATGGGCGCGGCCGCAGTCATGGCAAACACAGCCATTGCCACTGCAGGCGACATACCTGCCATGGCGGAAGCCTTCAAAAAGGCTATAGAGGCAGGAAGAACGGCTTATCTTTCGGGCATGGGCAGAGTGAGGGACAGAGCAAGCGCCTCCTCACCGCTCACAGGATTTTTAAGGGATTGAGGTAATTAAAAATGAGTGAAGCAAGAATAGACCATATGACCTATCTCCCCGATATGGAGAATATAGGCTCGGAAATACAAGACAAGGTAATAGCCGCCATGGAGAGCTACGACCCCGAAAAATATACTGCCGAGGATGTGAGAACGGCTCTTGAAAAGGATGTGATCACGCCCGAGGACTACGGCGCGCTCCTTTCGCCTGCCGCAACTCCTCTCATGGAGGAAATAGCGCAGAGGGCGCAGGCGGAAACAAGAAAGCACTTCGGAAACAGCATACAGCTTTTCACACCGCTTTATATAGCAAATTACTGCGAAAATTACTGCATTTACTGCGGTTTTAACTGCCATAACAAGATCCACAGGGCAAAGCTTGACTACAGCGAGATAGAAAAGGAAATGCAGGCTATATCCTCCACGGGACTTGAGGAAGTGCTCATACTCACGGGCGAAAGCCGTAAAATGTCCGATGTGGAGTACATAGGAGAGGCTTGCCGTATAGCCAAAAAATATTTCAAGGTGACGGGACTTGAGGTCTATCCCATGAATACCGATGAATACAGGTATCTTCATGAGTGCGGAGCGGATTATGTTACCGTTTTTCAGGAGACCTATAATTCCGACAAGTATGAAACTCTGCACCTTGCAGGGCACAAGAGGATATTCCCCTATAGGTTCAACGCTCAGGAAAGAGCCATACGCGGAGGCATGAGGGGCGTTGGCTTTGCGGCGCTTCTGGGGCTTTCCGATTTCAGAAAGGATGCCTTTGCAACGGGTATACACGCGTATTTGATACAGCAGAAATACCCCCATGCGGACATAGCTTTTTCGTGTCCGAGGCTCAGACCCATAATAAACAATGACAAAATAAATCCCAAGGATGTACATGAAACACAGCTTTTGCAGGTGATGTGCGCTTACAGGATATTTATGCCCTTTGCAAGCCTCACCATATCCACAAGAGAGTGCGCACGCTTCAGGGATAATTCCATAAAAATAGCGGCAACAAAGATCTCCGCAGGCGTGGACGTGGGCATAGGCGGACACGGCGACAACGAGAGAAAGGGCGACGAGCAGTTCGAGATAAGCGACGGCAGAAATGTGAAGGAAGTTTACGATGCCATAAAGGCGCAGGGACTTCAGCCCGTAATGAGCGAGTATATTTATCTGTAGGTGGTATCATGTACAAAAAAATAGCCGTCACAAACAGAAGGCTGTGCGACGATTTCTTTTCACAGCTCGAAATTTTGAGCCGTTCGGACTATGACTATGTCATTCTCCGCGAAAAGGATATGAGCGAGGCGGAATATGCCGTAATGGCCGGAAAAGCGCTCAGAATACTGGGCGGAAAGCTTATTCTGCACACCTTCATACCCGTGTGCGAAAAGCTTGACTGCAAAAGGATACATCTTCCCCTTGCGCTTTTTGAAAAAAACATAGACGATATAAGCTCTTTTGAGCTTAAGGGTGCTTCAATACACAGCCTCGAAGAGGCAAGGCTGGCGGAGCGTCTCGGAGCGGACTATATAACCGCAAGCCATATTTTTGCCACCGACTGCAAGGCAGGGCTGGAGCCTAAGGGCCTTGAATGGCTGAGCGATATATGCTCGTCCGTCAGCATACCCGTATACGCCCTGGGAGGCAT
>CANROO010000007.1 GCA_947632235.1 uncultured Clostridia bacterium | reverse complement strand
AAACGGAGCCTATAAATTTATTGTTGACGGAAGCTCTCCTGCAAGGGTAAATACCCCCTCGGGAACGGTCAGCCTCGGCTACAAGCACTACAGAGATGATATAGAGCTTTACAGACAGGGCAATGCTATTACCGCAATAAATGTTATAGATGAGGATAAATATCTCTATGGCGTCATAAATTCCGAAATGCCCGCAAGCTGGAACAGCGAGGCTCAGAAAGCGCAGGCAGTCGCAGCCAGAACATATATGAAAAGAAATCTAAAAAAACACGAATATGCTGATCTCTGCGACGGCACTCACTGTCAGGATTACAACGGCACCGAAAAAGAGACGGAGGCGGGAATAGCTGCCGTAGATGCCACAAAGGGACTATGCATATATTATGACAACACCCTTATTGACGCGGTATATTTTTCATCTGACGGAGGAGCGCTTCTAAACAGCTCCGATGTATGGGGCGGAGATACGCCTTATTTAAAAGCCAAGGCGGATATATATGAAAAGGAATATCGCGAGTGGACAAGGGAATATACATATAATGAGCTTACAAATATTTGCTCTGCAAACGGCTACGGAGTGGGCAATATAGTTAATGTAAAGGCAGAATATGATGAAAACGGAGCTGTTATGGCGCTCACATTTATGGGTTCTCAGGGCAGCAAAACCATAACGGGCAATGCCATAAGGACTGCATTTTCTTCCGGCAAGGAGGGCGATCTTCCCTCGAGAAACTTTGTTCTTACGGGCGGAGCGCAGACAACAGTTACGGGTGCGCCAATATATGTTGTGGGCACCGATGGCAGTGTACACTCCGCGGGCGATAAAATAATAGCGGGTAATGGAGAAGGGAAAACAGGCTCTCTCGGCTCCAGCTTTTATGCTCAAAGCGTCGGTGGCTCCGTAAGAAAGGATGCGCCCGTCACCGTCACAACAGGTAAGGCGGGTACTGTAACGCTCGATGGCAAAGGCTTCGGTCATGGCACGGGTATGAGCCAATACGGCGCCAAGTCTATGGCTGAGGCAGGCTTTACATTCAAGGATATACTTAAGTTCTACTACACCGGAGTAGAGATAAAATAAGGACGGTAAATTATGTTAAAAAGTGATTTTTATTTTGATCTTCCCGAAAGCCTTATTGCGCAGACCCCTCTCAAAAAGAGGGACGAATCAAGGCTTATGGTGCTTGATAAGAATACGGGCAAAACGGAACACAGGGTATTCAGAGATATACTTTCACTTATAAACAAAGGCGACTGCCTTGTTATAAATGAAACAAAGGTTCTCCCGGCAAGACTTATGGGCGCAAGAAAGGATACGGGTACCGGCGTAGAGATACTTCTTTTAAAAAGATTGGACGGCAACAGATGGGAAACGCTTGCGTACCCGGGCAAAAAAGCAAGACCGGGACATATAATAACTTTTGGCGACGGTCTTCTGGAAGCCGAGGTAGAAAAAGTGCTGGATGACGGCAACAGAATAGTAAAATTCAAATATGAAGGCATATTTGAGGAGATACTCGATAAGCTTGGTGAAATGCCTCTTCCTCCGTATATAAAGGAAAAGCTTGAGGATAAGAACAGGTATCAGACTGTTTATGCCAAGAATGAAGGCTCTGCGGCAGCGCCTACGGCGGGACTTCACTTTACCCCGGAGCTTTTGTCGGAGCTTGAAGAAAAGGGCGTAAATATCGCAAAGCTTACTCTTCATGTCGGCTTGGGTACATTCCGTCCGGTAAAGACGGAAGATATAAACGATCACAAAATGCATTCCGAGTTCTATATGATAGATGAAGAAAATGCCAATATAATAAACAATACAAGATCAAACGGCGGAAGGATAATAGCGGTTGGCACCACCAGCACAAGAACGCTTGAATCTGTTGCAGATGAAAACGGATATATAAGGGCGCAGAGCGGATGGACGGATATTTTTATATATCCCGGATATAAGTTTAAAATAATAGACGAACTTATAACCAACTTTCATTTGCCCGAGTCCACGCTTATTATGCTTGTGAGCGCGCTTGCAGGCAGAGAGAATGTTCTGAATGCCTATAAATGCGCCGTAGAAAATAAATACAGATTTTTTTCATTCGGCGATGCGATGTATATAAGAGGTTAGAGTAATGGATCTATTTGATTTTCAGGCAGAAAACAATTTAAAAAAAGAAAGTCCTCTTGCTTCAAGGATAAGACCGCGCACTCTTGAGGAGTTTGTGGGACAGGAGCATATTGCAGGAAAAAACACCTTGCTCTACAGAGCAATAAAGGCGGATAAGCTCTCGTCCATCATATTTTATGGACCTCCCGGCACGGGCAAAACAACTCTTGCCAGAGTTATTGCCAACACCACAAAAAGCGAGTTTATGCAGATAAATGCCACCACGGCGGGCAAAAAGGACATTACAGACACCATAGACAGGGCTAAAACGCTTTTGGGAGGCTACAACAGGCGTTCCATACTCTTTATAGACGAGATACACCGCTTCAATAAGGTACAGCAGGACACGCTTCTTCCCTATGTTGAGGACGGAACAATAATACTTATAGGCGCAACTACGGAAAATCCTTACTTTGAGGTAAATAAGGCTCTCGTGTCCAGGAGTATAATATTTGAGCTTAAACATCTTACAAAGGATAATATTAAGACCATACTCAAAAGAGCTTTAGATGATAGTGAAAGGGGTTTGGGAAGCTATAATGCTTCTATCGATGCGGATGCGCTTGATTTTCTTTCCGATTCCTCAAACGGTGATGCCAGGATAGCCCTCAATGCCATTGAGCTTGCTGTTCTCACTACGGAGAGAAACGCAGAGGGCATAATACATATAGATATGGAAACGGCGCAGCAGTGCATACAAAAACGCGCCGTGAATTACGAGAGAGACGGCGACAATCACTATGATACCATTTCGGCTTTCATAAAGAGTATGAGAGGTTCCGATCCCGATGCGGCTGTATATTATCTTGCCAAAATGCTCTATGCGGGCGAGGATCCGCGCTTTATTGCAAGGCGTATACTCATATGCGCCTCGGAGGATGTGGGCAATGCCAATCCTATGGCAGTCGTTGTGGCAGCTGCGGCTGCGCAGGCTGTAGACTATCTGGGACTTCCCGAATGTCGTATCAATCTCACTCAGGCGGCAGCCTATGTAGCCTGTTCTCCCAAGAGCAATTCCGCAGTTATGGCTATAGATAAGGCTATGGCTGATGTAAGCAAAATACAGACTTCGGGTGTTCCCGAACATCTTAAAGATACGCATTATTCTGGTGCAGGTGAATTGGGACACGGCATAGGCTACAAATATGCACACGATTTCAAAAATCATTATGTCAGACAGCAATACCTCCCCGATGAGCTTGTGAATAAAGTATATTATGAGCTGAGTGATAACGGTCAGGAGGCAAAGCTTAAAAAATGGCTTGAATTTATAAAGGAGAACGCTGATGAATAAATACCTGTTGACAATAATACTTTCGGCTGTACTCATATTTCAGCTTGCTTATTTTGATATACCGACTGCCGAAGCGGAAACCACAACGCCCGCCGTTGTGACGGATAACGGCAGAATGTCGGGCATATGGGTATCTACAACCTTAAATCTGGATTACCCTTCAAAACGCACTACCGACTCTGCTTTTCTCAGAAGCGAGGCGGACAAAATAATTGATAACTGCGCAGACATGGGCATTACTGATATATTCTTTCAGGTAAGACCTGCCTGCGATGCCTTTTATAAGTCCGATATATATTGCTGGAGCCATTGGCTCACAGGTTCTCAGGGCACAGCGCCCTCGGACGGCTTCGATCCTTTGGAATATTGGATAAGCAGAGCGCACAGCAAGGGTATAAAGCTCCATGCTTGGGTAAATCCTTACAGAGTTACAAACGAAACAACGCTCACTCTCGACAGCCTTGCCTATTCCAATCCCGCCAGACAGCATCCGGAGTGGGTAGTGCCTTTTGAGGGCAAGCTCTATTTTGACCCTGCAATACCAGAGGTGCAGCAGCTTGTTATAAAAGGTGTAGAAGAAATAGTTAATAATTACGATATAGACGGCATACACTTTGATGATTATTTCTATCCGGGTCAGGGCTTTGACGACAGCAAGAGCTATGCTCTATACGGAAACGGCACAGAAAAGTCGGAATGGCGCAGGAACAATGTAAATACGCTTGTAAAGGCTCTGCACGACAGAATTAAGGCTCTCGATCCTTCCGTTGAATTTGGAATAAGTCCCGTAGGAGTATGGGCAAATAAGAAAAATAATTCCCTCGGCAGCAATACATACGGCAGCGAATCTTATTATAAGAACTATGCCGACAGCAGAAAATGGGCGCTCGAGGGATGGGTAGACTACATAGCCCCGCAGATTTATTGGCAGATAGGCAACGAAACAATTGACTATAAAGAAGCGGTAAATTGGTGGGTGCAGACACTTAATAACTGCAATACAAAGCTTTACATAGGTCTTGCCGATTATAAATGCGACGGCGCTTCCGCGTCTAGTCCGTGGTGCTCGGGCAAGGCTATACAACAGCAGATGGATTATAACAAGAGCTTTGATAAAATATCGGGAGAAATACATTTCCGATATAAATTTGTCAATGATCTTTCTTACATAAAAAACATAGTAAAAACCGAAAACGGCATTTTGTCTGCTCCCGCAGAGATTGAAACTCAGGCGGAGGCGACAACGCTTGCGCCCGTAACTCAGGCTGCGCCAACTTCGGCACCTGTAATGCAGGCTCCCGTCGAAGCTACTACGGCAAAGCTTGTAAACAACACAAATGATATTCTGGTTTTTGTAAACGGCAATCAGGTCAGCTTTGATATAAAGCCTGTTATACAAAACAGCCGTACTTTAGTGCCGTTCAGGGCTATTTTTGAGGCTTTGGGAGCCGATGTAAGCTGGAATAACGACACACAGCAGGTTAGGGCAAAAAAGGATAATACAGAAATTTCTTTTGTAATTGGCGAAAAAGTCTTGCTAATTGATCAAAAAGATACTATAATTATGGAAGTGAGACCTCAGATTATGTCTGGAAGGAGCATGGTGCCTTTAAGGGCAGTGTCCGAAGCGCTCAATGCAGAGGTCAACTGGGATAATGACGAAAGAATAATTACTATAAACACAAAATAAGGAGGTTATTATGATAGTATTTTTTCATGACCTTATCAGAACGCTGATATTGGGTATAGTAGAGGGTATAACGGAGTGGCTGCCCATAAGCAGCACGGGTCACCTTATAATAGTTGAGGAGTTAATAGGCTATATTTCAAGCGATAGATTTATGGAGATGTTCGATGTTGTTATACAGCTCGGCGCTATACTTGCCGTAGTTGTAATATATTTCAATAAGCTCAATCCTTTTGGCAATAAGAAAACGCAGAACGAAAAAATGGACACCATAAATTTGTGGCTTAAGGTAATTATTGCCTGCATACCCGCCGCAATAATAGGTCTTCTCTTTGATGATTTGCTCGACAAGTATCTTTTCAACCCATATGTTGTGTCGGTTGCTCTCATTGCTTATGGTATAGCGTTTATTGTAATTGAAAACAACAGAAAAAAAGAGAATATAAAGCATAAAAATCTGGATAAGCTTCCTTTAAAGACAGCAGTCGGCATAGGTCTTTTCCAGATACTTGCGCTTGTTCCGGGCACATCCCGTTCGGGCTCTACCATTATAGGCGGTCTGCTCCTCGGCACATCCAGATATGTGGCAACTGAATTTACATTCTTTCTTGCAATACCCATTATGTTCGGCGCAAGCTTCTTAAAGCTTTTTAAGTTCGGCTTCCCTTCATTCTATGAGCTTGTTATGCTTATAGTGGGTATGGGCATATCATTTGTGGTCTCCGTGCTTGCCATAAAGTTCCTTTTGAGCTATATCAAGAGAAACAGCTTCAAGATATTCGGCTATTACAGAATAGCTCTCGGACTTCTTGTTATAGTATACTTTGCATTTATGAGATAATTTTTAAAGCCGTCTGTAGAATATGGACGGCTTTGTATTTTGCATAATTTTCCGCAAAAAAAATCCTGCCCTTACACGAGCAGGATTTTAAGATATATTCTTATGTTTTTTCAAAAAGATTGTTATTTTATACTCTCCAATTCCCTTTCTATATCCTCTTTTTTCACCGTGCTGAGGGCTGAGATATAGCCTCCGAGAGCCTTTTCAAAATACTCCTTGGCTTTTTTGCCGTCATTTCTTTTCTTGCATATCATGCCCATGTAATAAAGGCTTTCCGTCATATTTTCCCGTATGCCGAGCGCTTTTTCAAAATATTCCTCCGCCTTGTCCATATCGCCCTTGTTGTAATATATCTGCCCCATATTATCCCAGGCGGGAGCGTAGCCGTTGTTATCCTCAAGCGCCTTTTTGGTAAGCTCCTCCGCCTTTTCCGTATCGCCCTTCAAGAGATAAAAATATGCAAGCGTAGTAAGCGTATTGGGATTTATATAATTAAATTTTTTCTGCAGATCCTCTATTTCCTCTATTGCCTTGTCAAGGTCGCCCATCACCCAGTAACAGCTTGATACAGCCAGCGGTATGAGCTTTTCAAAAAGTACCTTGTTGTTTATTTTTTCGGCTCTTTTAAATACATTCAAAGCTTCCTCTGCGCGTCCCTCGTGCAGAGCGTCAAGAGCATAGTTGTAAAGCGCCTTCACATTTCTTGTGTTTCGCTTAACGGCAATTTTATAAAACTTCTTCGCCTTGTCGGGCTTTCTGAAAAAATAAAACATATTGCCTATCATGCCCAGCACATAGTTGCGGCATACTATAGCGCTTGCCAGCATAAACACCAGAAATGCGGGTATGAGCCACCATTCCGACATCTTTTTGAAGTACACAAGTATTATAAAGGCAAGCATCATATATCCCAGAAGCACGCCTCTCCAGTATTTCACAAGATCAATTTTTTGTGTTCTTTTGTTCATTTGCTTTTCTTCCTTCTCGCTTTAGTTTTTCTTTTTTCAACGGAATAGCCGAATTTGCCCAGCTTTTTGCCCAGTCCGAAATATTCCCCGTGCGAATAGCATATAGGTCTTGATTTTTCAAATTCAAATTTTCCGCTTTCATTCAGATATTTTTCATCCGCATCTGCGCCGAGTATTTCTGCCAAAAATATATGGTGCGAGCCGAGCTCTTTTATTTCCGTCACCCTGCACTCTATGGATATGGGACTTTCCTTTATTATGGGACAGCTTATAAATTGCGCCTTTTCCTTTGTCAGTCCCGTTTCCTTGAATTTGTCATAGTCCCGTCCGCTTCTCACTCCGCACCAGTCGGTAGCCCTTGCAAGCTCCTCCGTGGTTATGTTTATTGCAAATTCTCCGCTTTCTTTTATTATGTTGTATGAATATCTTTCGGGTCTCACGGAGATATATGTCATAGCGGGGTCGGAATTTATGGTTCCCGTCCATGCTATGGTTATTATGTTGCTTTTTTCCATGCTGCCGCAGCTCACCATGACCACCGGTACGGGATAAAGTATGGTGCCGGGCTTCCATATCTGCTTTGCCATAAACTGCCTCCTTATTACTTTTATATTAGTATACAACATTTTTTTGTTATTTTCAATTGATATTGTAAAGATAAAATGTTAATATATATTTATATATATTTTTTATTGCAGAATGAGGGTTCAAAATGAATTTACCTTTGGAATACACCGAAAAAATGAAAAGGCTTCTCGGCGATGAATACGAGCTTTATATTGAAAGCTTCTCACAGCCGAGGCTGTACGGACTTAGGGCAAACAGCCTTAAAATAAGCCCCGAGAAGCTCAGGGACAGCGTTGATTGGGAGCTTTCGCCCGTGCCGTGGTGCAGTGAGGGCTTTTATTATGACGGCGATAATGTGCGCCCTGCAAAGCATCCATTTTACAACGCAGGGCTCTATTACATACAGGAGCCGTCCGCAATGTCCACCGGCGCCATGCTCCCCGTAAAGCCGGGCGACAGGGTCATTGACCTCTGCGCTGCGCCGGGAGGCAAAAGCACGCAGATAGGCGCAAAGCTGAAAGGCAAGGGCATACTTGTGAGCAACGACATAAGCGCTTCGCGCTGTCTTGCTCTTCTTAAAAATATAGAGCTCAGCGGTATTCCCAATGCCATAATTACAAATGAAGACCCGTCAAAGCTTGCAAAACGCTTCAGGGGCTTTTTCAACCGCGTTGTGGTAGATGCCCCCTGCAGCGGAGAGGGTATGTTCAGAAAGGACGATACGGCAGTCAGAAGCTGGGCAACGCATAAGACGGAGCTTTGCTGTAAGCTCCAGAGAGAAATTCTAAAGGCCGCAGCCGAGCTTCTGAGCGGTGACGGAATAATTGCCTATTCCACCTGCACATTTGCTCCCGAAGAGGACGAGGGCATGATACAGGAATTTCTGAATGAAAATCCCGACTTCGAGCTTATGGACTTTGATAAGAGCGCAGGCTTCTCTGAAGGCAGAGCGGACTGGACAAAAAACGGCAGTGCCGAGCTTAAAAAATGCGGAAGGCTCATGCCCTATAAGGTGAAGGGCGAGGGACATTTTCTCTGCCTTCTGCATAAAAAGGGCGAGGATATACCGCCCGAGCTTCCAAAGGACAGAACGGCAAGTGCAAAGCTTTTGAAGGATTATTATGACTTTGCGGATAAAACCATGAAAAAGGGAACTGAGGATAACCTTGTTCTGCATAAGGAAAGTCTTTTCTCCGTGCCGTACTGCCTTGATCTGAGCGCTCTGAGAGTTAAAAGAAGCGGACTTTATATAGGCGAGAGTAAAAAGAACCGCTTTGAACCAAGTCAGGCTTACGCCATGACGCTCAAAAAAGAGGATGTAAAAAACAGCATAGATCTGGGCCTTGAAGACGAAAGGCTTGAAAGATATTTAAGAGGCGAGAGCTTCAATGCAGAATGTGACGACGGCTGGGCGCTCGTGTGCGTTGAAGGCTATCCCTTAGGCTGGGGCAAGGTCGTAAAGGGCAGACTTAAAAACAAGTATCTGCCGGGCTGGATGAACAGATAGATACAGAGGTGTGAAATGGCTTTTTTACCCGTAACATACGATGAAATGAAAAAAAGAGGCTGGGAACAGCCCGACTTTATATATGTGAGCGGTGACGCCTATGTGGATCATCCGTCCTTCGGTATGGCTATCATAACAAGGCTTCTGGAAAGCCGCGGCTATAAGGTGTGCGTCATACCTCAGCCCGATTGGCACAGCGCGGAAGACTTTAAGCGCTTCGGAAAGCCGAGGCTTGCTTTTCTTGTGAGCGGCGGCAATATAGACTCCATGGTAAACCACTATTCCGTAGCCAAGAAGAAAAGGGAAAGGGACCTCTATTCCCCGGGAGGAGAGGGAGGTCACAGACCCGACAGGGCAACAATAGTGTATTGTCAGAGAATAAGAGAGGCATACGGCAGGGATGTCACCATATTGATAGGCGGTATAGAAGCCAGCTTAAGACGGCTATCGCACTATGATTACTGGGACAATAAGGTAAGGCGCTCCATACTTCTGGATTCACAGGCGGATATACTCATGTACGGCATGGGCGAGCATCAGATAGCTGAGCTTGCCGAGGCTCTTGACGGCGGCTTGAAGGCAGAGGACATAACATATGTAAGAGGCACGGTCTATAAAACAAAAAGCCTTGAAAATATATATGAGGACTATATTGAGCTCCCTTCATTCGAGGATGTGTGCTCGGATAAAAAGACATACGCAGAGAGCTTTTTAAAGCAATATGAAAATACCGATGCCGTTACGGCCAATATCCTTGCCGAGCCCTACAAGGACTGCTATGTTGTGCAGAATAAGCCGTCCTATCCGCTTAGCCGTGAAGAGTTTGACAACAGCTATTCCCTGTCTTATATGCGCACATTTCACCCCATGTATATCGAAAAGGGCGGTGTGCCTGCAATTGACGAGGTGCGTTTCAGCATAATAAGCAACAGGGGATGCTTCGGAAACTGCAATTTCTGCGCTCTTGCCTTTCATCAGGGCAGGGTGATACAGTCCAGAAGCCATTCCTCCATAATTTCCGAAGCCGAAAAAATAACAAAAGAGCCCGATTTCAAAGGCTATATACATGATGTGGGCGGACCCACTGCCAATTTCAGACAGCCTGCCTGCAAAAAACAGCTCACGGAAGGCGCCTGCCTTAACAGACAGTGCCTTTTTCCCGCAGCCTGCAAAAATCTCGATGTGGACCACAGCGACTATGTTAAGCTTCTCAGGAAGCTGAGAGCTCTGCCGAGGGTCAAAAAGGTGTTCGTGCGTTCGGGCATAAGATACGACTATCTCATATATGATAAGGACGATACATTTTTTAAGGAGCTGTGTCAATATCATGTCAGCGGTCAGCTAAAGGTCGCGCCCGAGCATATATCCCCCGAGGTGCTCGAAAAAATGGGCAAGCCCTCCCGACAGGTGTATGAAAGCTTCACAAAGAAGTTTTATGATATAAACAGAAAAATAGGCAAGGAGCAGTATCTCGTGCCCTATCTCATGAGCTCACATCCGGGCAGTACGCTCAAGTCTGCCGTTGAGCTTGCCGAATATCTGAGAGATACGGGCAGTATGCCCGAGCAGGTGCAGGACTTCTACCCAACGCCCGGCACGCTCTCTACCTGTATGTTCTACACGGGGCTTGATCCAAGGACAATGAAGGAGGTCTATATTCCGCGCTCGCCTCACGAAAAGGCCATGCAGAGAGCGCTCATACAGTACAGGCTTCCGCGCAATTATGACCTTGTTTACGAGGCACTGCATAAGGCAGGCAGAACAGACCTCATAGGCTATGACAAGCGCTGTCTCATTCGTCCCAAAAATAACGCTCCGGCGCAGAATAAAAGGCCCTCGGAACAAAAAAAGAAAAAGACTATAAGAAATATACATAAGAAAAAAGGTGTAAGGTAAATGCTTTTGAAGATAATAAAAAAGGACCCGGTTCTTTTTGCAGCTCTGTTCTGCGCCGTTATATCGGCCTTCTTCGTGCTCCCCGACAGACAGTATATAGACTACATAGACTACAGAACGATAGGACTTTTGTTCTGTCTTATGTCGGTGGTGGCAGGCTTCAGTGCAATGGGACTTATAAAGTATATGGCTGAGAAAATATTGTCGATGGTAAAAAACACCAGAACGCTTGTTTTTGTGCTCTGGATGCTCTGCTTCTTCTCATCCATGCTTATTACAAACGATGTGGCGCTCATAACCTTTGTGCCCCTCGCCATAGCAATACTCACTCTATGCAAAAAGAAAGAGCTTATAATATACACCCTTGTGCTCCAGACGGCGGGCGCAAACATGGGCAGTATGCTCACACCCGTGGGCAACCCCCAGAATCTCTATCTCTACGGCAAATTCAATATCCCCACGGGCGAGTTTTTCTCTATAACTCTCCCCGTCATACTTCTGAGCTTCGTTGTGCTCTGCGTTATGACCTTCGGCGTACCGTCCGAAAAGATTTCGGCTAAGCTCGAAAGCGAAAAAGCGGACATAAAAAAGGTCAATATCATCATATATACTGTACTTGCCGTGGTGTCGCTCCTTTCGGTCGTAAGGCTTGCAGACTGGCGCATAGCCGTCATACTGACTGCTCTTGCGCTTATAATATTCGACCACAGAACGCTTAGCTCCGTGGACTGGCTTCTGCTCATGACCTTCTGCGCATTTTTTGTGTTTGTGGGCAACATAGAGCGAATACCGTTTATAAAAGACATAATAGAGGGTATAATAAACAAAAGCGCTTTCGGCGCATCGCTCATAGCAAGCCAGATAATAAGCAATGTACCTGCGGCAGTAGTTCTGAGCGGATTTACGCAGAATTACAGAGCGCTTGTTCTGGGTACGGATATAGGAGGTCTGGGAAGTCTTATAGCCTCCCTTGCCGGTCTTATATCATTCAAATTTTATACAAAAATAAAGGGTGCGGATGTGAAGCGCTACATAACCGTTTTTACTGTTGTAAATGTGGTATTTCTGCTGTTTTTAATATTATTTTATACATTGGGAATAATCAAATAAATATGCAAAATTTAGTTATTTTGCATAAAAATTGAATATCTTTTTGTGCAGTCTTACAGAAAACTTTTTAAATGAATTATTACACTTGACCTAAAGTTGAGTTTATGGTGTATAATTTAATTAAGCTAAAGAAGCTGTGCTGTTTTATGGGGTTTGATTATTTTGGGCAAAACCTTATACCTATTTTTTATATTGGGGGATGGTGTATAATTTAAATAAGCTAAGAAAGCTGTGCTAATTATGGGGTTTGATTATTTTGGACAGAACCTTATACCTAGTTCTAATATTGGGGGACGGTGAATATTATGGAGGGTAAAACATACTCTATAGGTGAGGTATCCAGAATACTTAATATTCCTATTTCAACAATAAGATATTATGACAAGCAGGGTCTGCTCCCGCTGATAAAGCGCTCGGGAGGAAATATGCGTATTTTTGACGAGGATGATCTGTCCTGGCTCAAGCTTTTGGAATGTCTTAAAGGCACAGGCATGCAGCTCAATGACATCAAAACATATTTCAGGCTTTGCAGAGAAGGCCGTTCCACATATAAGGAGCGCTATGAGATGCTCCTTAAGCAAAAAAAGGAAACCGAAAGCAAAATGGATGAACTCAAGCAGTCCCTGAGTATAATAGATTATAAATGCGCATTTTATAAAATAATGTGCGAGTCCGATTCGGCGGAGCCTTCCGAGGAAATATTAAGGGCTATGGAACCACTCGAAACGGATTTTTAGAATTTGCTCATTTTTTGCATTTACTGCTAAAAAATATCCGATACCGGCATAAAGCCGTATCGGATATTTTTGCGTGTATACATATTGAAAAATGAGGAAATTGTTTTTAATTCATATACTTATTAAAAAATTCCGTGATTTTTTCAAAGGGTATTATGTCCTTTCTGTCATACAGGTCCGTGTGTACCGCTCCCGGAATTATCATAAGCTCCTTGTTGCCGGTGTATTTGCTGTCCTTTGTCATATCCGCATAAGCGTCTCTGCTGAAATAGCAGGAATGTGCCTTTTCACCGTGAATAATGAGTACTGCGCTTCTTATCTCATTGCTGTATTTAAGTATAGGCTGATTTAAAAATGATTCACAGCCTATTACATTCCAGCCGCCGTTTGAATTGAGAGAACGCTCGTGATAGCCTCTCTTTGTCTTATAATAGTCGTAGTAATCCTTCACAAAGAACGGCGCGTCATCGGGCAGAGGATCCACAACTCCTCCGCCGAGCTTATACTCTCCGTTTTTGATGTCTTCAAGCCTTTGTGCGCACATTGCCGCGCGCTTTTGGTAGCGGGCTTCCTCGCTGTCCTCGCTGTCAAAATAACCCTTGGCGTTCACTCTTGTCATGTCGTACATAGTGGAAGCCACGGCCGCCTTTATTCTTGTGTCAAGCGCAGCAGTATTCAGCGCCATACCGCCCCATCCACATATTCCTATTATGCCTATCCTGTCGGGGTCAGCCTTTTCATACAGCGACAGGAAGTCTACAGCCGCCATAAAGTCCTCCGTGTTTATGTCGGGAGAAGCCATATATCTTACATTTCCTCCGCTTTCGCCCGTAAACGAGGGGTCGAAGGCAAGCGTTATAAATCCTCTTTCCGCCATGGTCTGGGCATAAAGTCCCGATGACTGCTCCTTTACGGCGCCGAAGGGTCCGCACACTGCTATTGCGGGAAGCCTTCCTTCTGCATTTTTAGGCTCGTAGAGATCTCCCGCCAGAGTAATGCCGTATCTGTTTTTGAAGCTCACCTTGCTGTGATTTACCTTGTCGCTTTTTTCAAATACCTTATCCCATTTTTCAGTCATTTCCTATGCCTCCTTCATTGCTTTTGTTACCTTGTTATTTTTATTATACCATACACTTATACACCTTCATAATACTTATATCTTATATCCTGTTATTCTTGACGCAAATAACTTATAATGTTAAAATAAAAATGAGGTGATATTTATGGAAATAAGGACATTGAGATATTTTCTTGAAATAGCAAGAGAGGGAAATATGTCAAGGGCTGCCGAAAGGCTTCATGTGTCGCAGCCCACGCTTTCACGCGTTATGAAGGAGCTTGAAGAAGAACTCGGAAAACAGCTTTTTACAAGAAGCAGCTACAGCATAAGGTTGACCGACGAGGGTATGCTTCTGCGCAGGAGAACGGAGGACCTTCTGGAAATGGCGGACAAGATAAAGGATGAATTCCGTACTCTTGGCGATACCGTAAGGGGAGATGTTTATATAGGCTGTGCGGAATCCTGCCTTATAAAATATCTTGCCGAAGCCATAAAGGCATTAAGAAAAAAATATCCGCTCATAAAATATCACATAATAAGCGGGGATACTCAACAGCTGGATGAAAAGCTCAAAAGGGGCATATACGACTTTGCCGTAATAGCGGAGCCTCCCGACCTTTCGCAGTATAATTATATTGAGATCCCCGAAAGCGATGTATGGGGTGTTATTATGCCCGAAGGACATCCTCTTGCTCAAAAACAAAGCGTAACGGCAGAGGATATACTCCCATATCCCGTTTTTATATCAAGACAGGCTGTAAACGCAGACATCCCGAGGTGGAGCAACAACATAACGGATAAGCTTGACCTCTGTGTCACATTTAATCTTGCAAACAATGCATCGGTTCTGGTAAAGGAAGGACTTGGACTTGCGTTTGTTTTTGACAAGCTTCTGGAAACGGACGGCAAGAGCGGTATCACCTTCCGTCCGCTTGAACCTGCGCTTGAGACCAAGATGTATGTGATATGGAAAAAATATCAGGTATTCACGCCTGCTGCCGAAGCCCTTTTGAACGAACTCAAGGAAATTTTGAAATAATTTTCTCCGGAATGATAGAAAATCATATTTTTGAGCGTAATATTTATTGAAGCGCTTCTTAAAACAAGTAATAAGGCGGTGATGACGATGCACCAAAGCGACAGAGAGCTTGCCAAGAGCATACAAAAAGGCAGTGAGGATGCCTTTAATGAGCTTGTGAGGCTCTACGGAGGACTTATAAGGTCCATAGTATATTATCATCTCAGAAATTTTCCCATGTGGCAGGAGGACTGCATAAACGATGTGCTCTTTAAGATCTGGCAGAACATAAAAAGGTACGACCCCGATAAGAACACTCTCAAAAACTGGATTGGAGCGGTTGCCAAGTACAGGGCTATCGACTTCAAGCGCAGGTATTACAGAGAGCTTATGACGGGTGAGCTGAAGGAAGACATAGCGGATGAAAGAATGAGCGCAGAGCTTTTGAGGCAGGAGACCGAGGAGGAGGTCGCCTCCCTGCTTTCGGGTCTTGACGAAAAGGACAGGGAAATATTCATAAGACGATATATAATGGACAGCCCCATAGATGAAATAGCTTCATCTCAGGGAAGGAGTGAGGGCTATATTTACAACCGTCTTTCAAGAGGACGCAGAAAGCTCCGCCGTTTATTTGTTAAGGAAAGGTCGTGATGATAACCATGAAAAACGAATATGATTATCTAAATGATGTAAAGATGGACTTCAGCATATATGATGATGCTGCTGTCATTTCGGAGGAGGAAGTATATAAAATGAAGAATTTGGAAAACAGCAATAAAAGACTGCCTGCAAAGAAGTTTGCCGTGCTGCTCTGCGCAGCGGTCCTTGTGCTCGGCACCGGCGTTACTGCGGCAACCGGCGGTATCGACAAAATAATAAAGAACATAACCACGGGACACAATATTTTCACACAGATGGATCCCAATGCGCCTCACGAGCTCCCCGATGCTCTCAAGGGCAAGTTCTTTACAGCAGACGGCGAGCCTCTCGATGCTGTAAGGCATGAGGATATGGACTCCCTTTATAACAGCGAGGGCAAGCTTCTTTCTAAGGATGAGCTTGAAGCTGTATTCAAAGAAGCCTTCAAGGACTCCGATGTATATATCAAGGATAAGGCAGAGGAAGCCGAGGTAAGCTTTGCGACCATAGATGAAGCCAAGTCAAATATAGATTTTGATTTAAAGGTTCCCTTAGCTCTTCCCGAGGGCTTTGAGTTTTCGAGATGCTACAGCTTTACCGATGAAGACGGCAGCCCGAGCAGTTTATATATGAACATAGAATATGCAAATGCCAAGGGCGAAAAGCTTGTTGTTCACGAAAGACTTCTGAACGATGAAACAGCCTACAGAATGTCTACAGACGGCGAGATGGAGGAAGTAGACATAAACGGCAGAAAGGCAGTTATAATAGACGGCAGAAATATCGACTTCGAAACGGAGGACGATGTTTCCGTAGCAATATCTGCTCATGGTCTTATTTCAAGAGACGAGCTCATAAATATGGCAAAGAGCATAGCATAAGAGAATAAAAAAACACCCGATAAATTTCGGGTGCTTTTTTATGTTGTAAAAAGCGCAGAGGGCGGGATTCGAACCCGCGGTCCCTTAACGGGAGCACCGAATTTCGAGGCCGGCTCCTTAAACCACTCGGACACCTCTGCATAAGTAATGTCTGCCGCAAAAATACCTTCCACCTTTTATATTATACCATAGAAGGTATTTTTTGCAACAGTTATTTTTAATATTATAGTATTTTTTTATTTTTCGCCTATCTTGTTTATGTCATAAGGCGTGCTCTGATATACGCAGTAATTTATCCAGTTTGTGTAGAGCAGATTGCTGTGCGCCTTCCAAAGAGCTATGGGCTCCTTAGTGGGGTCGTCATCCTTGAAATAGTGCTTGGGTATGTCTATGTCAAGCCCCTTTTCAAGGTCTCTGAAATATTCGTTTGCGAGGGTGTCCGTTTCGTATTCGGAATGTCCCATCACAAATATCTGACGGCAGTTTTTGTCCGCCGCTATGTAAAGTCCCGACTCGTCCGATTTTGAGAGTATATGGAGGTTTTCGTTCTTTTCCACATCCTCGACCCTCACCTCGGTATGTCTTGAATGAGGCACATAAAAAATGTCGTCAAAGCCTATGAGAAGCTCCTCGTGGTTGTAAAGCTTGGTGTGCGGAAACACGCCGAACACCTTTTTGTCAAGCTTATACTTGGGTATGCCGTAATGGTAATAAAGCCCCGCCTGCGCGCCCCAGCATATGTGGAATGTGCTGTGTACATTCGTCTTGCTCCACTCCATTATCTCCGTAAGCTCCTGCCAGTAGTTCACTTCCTCATACGGCAGGTGCTCCACGGGAGCGCCCGTTATTATCATACCGTCAAATTTTTCCTTTTTAACATCGTCAAACACCTTGTAGAACTCCGCCAGATATTCCTCCGATGTATTCTTTGACACATGGCTTTCCATGTGCAGAAAGCTCACCTCAAGCTGCAGGGGAGTGTTGCTCAGTATCCTAAGAAGCTGTACCTCCGTCTGCTGTTTGTTGGGCATAAGGTTCAGTATAAGTATCTTAAGCGGTCTTATGTCCTGGTGGAAGGCTCTGTCCTCTCCCATTACGAATATATTTTCCTTGTTAAGTATGTCCTTTGCAGGCAAATTATCCGAAACCTTTATAGGCATTCATATCACTCTTTCACTTTAAAAATAATAGTATTTCTATATCATATCACAAATTTCAAAAAAAAGCTAGACTATTTATAAAAATTGTTATATAATTAATCCAAAGAATAAAAGTCTTGTTACGGGCTTTTGCAAAAGCATATATTTGACTGTTCAGGAGGAATAAAAAATGGAAAAACCCGAATTTGACGCCTTGCTCCCGACTTTCAGGGATGTGAGCTATCCCATTACGGACTTCGGCGCCATATGCGATACAAGAACAAACAATCAGGAGGCATTCAGAAAGGCTATAGAGAAGTGCAATGCCGACGGCGGAGGCATAGTAGTTGTGCCTAACGGCGTGTGGTACACAGGTCCCATTGAGCTTATGAGCAATGTCAACCTGCACCTTCAAAACGGCGCTATCATCTTCTTCTCGAACGACCCGAAGGACTATCCGCTCATAAACACCAGCTTTGAAGGTCTTTTCATGTACCGCTGTATATCTCCCATATACGGCAAGGATCTTGAAAATGTGGCCATCACGGGTGACGGCATAATTAACGGCAACGGCAGAAGATGGCGCCCCGTAAAGAAGTGGAAAATTTCCGGCGTAGAGTGGAAGGAAACCATAGCAAGAGGCGGTATTGTAGAGGAAGGCCCGGAAGAGACAGTGTGGTGGCCCGATGAGATAAATATGGAGGCAAACAACACCCTCATCCCTCAGCCAGAGCTTTACAAGAACAAGGAGGTCTGCGAGAAATATCACTCCTTCCTGCGTCCCGTGCTTGTAAACTTCACAAGATGCAACAAGGTGCTCCTTGACGGCCCCACCTTCCAGAATTCGCCTGCCTGGTGTCTGCATCCATGGCTTTGCAAGAATGTCACCATAAGGAACATAAATGTCAGAAATCCGTGGTTTGCCCAGAACGGCGACGGCATAGACATAGACAGCTGTAAGTATGTAAAGATAAGCAACTCCACCTTCGATGTGGGCGATGACGCTATCTGCATAAAGTCCGGCAAGAACGAGGACGGCAGAAAGCTCGGTATGCCCAGCGAATATGTGTCCGTGTCCAACTGCATAGTTTATCACGGCCACGGCGGATTTGTAGCAGGCAGCGAAATGTCGGGCGGACTTAAGAACATATATGTCAACGACTGTACATTCATAGGCACCGACATAGGTCTGCGCTTCAAAAGCTGTGTAGGCAGGGGCGGTATTGTCGAAAAGATATACATAGACAATATCAATATGATAAGCATACACAACGAGGCTATCACCTTCAGCATGGGCTACAACATGGACAGCAAGGAGGGCCAGGAGGTGTCCATAGAGGAGATCCCCGAGTTCAAAAATATTTACATTAACAACATCAACTGCACAAAGGCAGGCACGCCCATTTCAATATCGGGACTTCCGCAGATGCCCGTACACGATGTACATATAAGCAACTTCACATGCGCCACAAAGGGCGAAATAATGATGGACAATGCCGAAAACATTTTCCAGACCAACATCACTCTCATGAAGCCCGATGCATAAAAACAACTCAAAATATAACAGCTTTAAATTGCGATAATATTCTGCCAATATTGTCGCAATTTTTTTATGTCCGCGCACACAAATTATACAAAAAACTACAACCTCGGTTATTATAATTAAATTATAAAGTACGGACACGGCGGTGAGATGATGACGGTCAATATTTATGCGGATGAAATGCTTTTTATAAACCTTGCGGTCAATTTTTTAATAATAGAGTTTACAAAAAAAATTCTGGCGGCAAGACTTTCCCTTGCGAGGGAGCTTTTCACGGCTTTCTGTGTTTCCCTTGCTTACACGCTCATCGTCATATCGCCCTACAGGGCGGCGCTGAACTTCATGACCATGCTCGCCCTTAGCCTCTGTGAGCTTGTCTTTCTTTTCAAGCCCTTGGACATATGGCAGCTCATGAGATACACCATAGCCTTCAAGCTGGTTTCATTCTGCGTAAACGCAGTCATATTCCTTGTTCTTAACTATTTTACCGATAAATTCAGTTATATTGTCCTGCTCATAAGCTTTGGCATAACATACGCTTCATATATAGTTTTGAATATACTCAAAAAAGGTTCTTCCTATCATTCCATAGATATATATTGCAGTAACAAAATAATAAATATAAATGCTCTTGTGGATACGGGCAATCTGCTCATAGAGCCCATAAGCAACAAGCCCGTCATAGTCGCGGAATACAGCGCCTTAAAGGCGATACTTCCCTCAAAACTTGTGGAGATATATGAAAACAAGCGCGAGAGCAACCTCATGGAGATAGTTTCTGCCATTTCCGAGGACAGCTTCAGAAAAAGTCTGAGGATAATACCCTTCAGGAGCGTAGGCAATGAAAAAGGCATGATGATAGGCTTTGTGGCAGACAGCGTGAAGATAGATGACAAAATAATAAATAAGCCCATAATAGGTATATGCCGTTTCAACCTGAGCAAAAACGGGCTGTACAGCGCATTGATAAGTCCAAGACATTTAGGAGGTATATAATAATGGAGAAAAAGGGTTGTCTGGAGAGATTTTTCAAAAAATTTGCCGAGAGCGGTAAAATATTTTATATAGGCGGGAGCGACATACTTCCCGAGCCTCTTGAACCGAAGGAGGAAGCGCGTTTTCTGGAGGCGCTCACCGAAAGGAACGATGAAAACGCAAGAGATGTGCTCATAGAAAGAAATCTGCGCCTTGTGGTATATATAGCCCGAAAATTCGAGAACACAGGCATAAATGTGGAGGACCTCATATCCATAGGCACTATAGG
Organism: uncultured Clostridia bacterium; assembly: GCA_947632235.1. GTDB lineage: Bacteria > Bacillota > Clostridia > Lachnospirales > CAG-274 > Gallispira. Next base: position 12,996 of record CANROO010000007.1, on the reverse strand, counting down.
GCTTATAAAGGCAATAAATACCTTCAAGCCCGAAAAGAACATAAAGCTTGCCACCTATGCCTCGCGGTGCATAGAAAACGAGATACTTATGCACCTGAGACGCACCACAAAGACCAAGACCGAGGTGTCCATAGACGAGCCCCTCAATGTGGACTGGGAGGGCAACGAGCTGCTGCTTTCGGATATCCTCGGAACGGATGTGGACATAATATACAGGGGCATAGAGGAGGAGGTCGACAGACAGCTTTTGCGCACCGCCATACAAAAGCTAAGCGGAAGGGAAAAGGAAATAATAGAGCTCCGCTTCGGCATAGGAAGCGACGGCGAGGAAAAAACGCAGAAGGAGGTCGCCGACATCCTCGGCATAAGCCAGTCTTACATATCACGCCTTGAAAAGAAAATAATAGGCAGGCTTAGAAAGGAAATAATGAAGCTTGTATAAAAGAAAGGACTTCGTACATCTTCACGAAGTCCTTTTGCTATTCTCTGTTTTTCTGTATGTCCTTTATAATGTCGGCTATGAGCCTGAGCTCCGCAGGAGTGCATTTTTGGAGGAGGTAGAGGATATTGCTTTTGAGAGCTTCCGATAAGCCGTCATTTTCGGATATATCCTTTTCGGCAATTATGCTGTCCACGGAAAAGTCCAAAGCCTTGGCAAGCTTAAAAAGTACATTTATTGACGGATTTCCCTGTCCGCCCTCTATGTGCTTTAAATGTATGGTGGTTATGTCTACCATCTCCGCCAAGCCCTCTTGAGTAATACCTTTTTCCATCCTTGCCTGCCGTATTGTATTCCCTAAAATATTCGTATTTCCCATATAAAAGCCTCCTTTCATATAATCTCCCAATTTAAGCTTACTAACATAAAACAGTATTGACAATTCTTTTAAAAAGAACTATAATATATTTAAAATATACTAAAGTATGCTAAAAATTATCAGGAGGAAATGCAATGAAAAGAAAAATAAGTTTTTTACTTTCCGTGGTTATGTTGATAACAAGTTTAAATTATGCTTATGCTGAAGAAAATGATCTATTAAGAGATTTTATTTCAAATGAGGATAACATTATTACACCTTCATCAGTTGACTATCCTGATGATTTTGAAAATGAAGATTACGGTATTGCTACGGCTAGTTTTACAGTACCGGAAATAGGAGAAAGTAATTTTATAGAACCCGTTGCCGATATGCCCTATATAAAGGATAACGGTTTTATAGAAGATATTGAATATAATATTACTGACGATTATATTCCTATAAGTACTGCCGAAGATTTAGCAAATATCAGAGATAATGGAAAATATTATCTTACGCAAGATATTGATTTGAGTACTTATAATAATGGTATATGGGAACCCATAGTAGTTGAAAATAATAAGTATGGTTCTTTTGCGGGTATAATTCTTGAGGGTTGCGGACATAAAATATATAATTTGAATGTACCTATTTCCGAAAATATTGATATAGCAAGTTTGTTGTGTATAGGTTATCCTTATTCTGAGAATTCAAATTATATATTCAGAAATATAGGTTTAGAAAATGTAAATGTCACGGGAAGCGAGATTGCCTGTGGTTTGGTTACGATTAATTATGATAGCAATGCCAATGATTTAACAGATTTAGAAATATATAACTGTTATGTAAATGGTAATATTGCCGTTTATAAGACAGGGTCTGATATAACTACATATGCTAGGGTTGCCGGCATTTGCGTTGATCGTTATGCTAATGCAAAAATTTTGAGTTGTTATTCTTCTGGAACATTATATTGCTCCGGTAAGCAGTGTGATGCAAATGGAATTGCATTAAATATTGCATCACCATATAACGCTGGAGGTAGTTCTAGTACTTTACGGAATCCCGATTCAATTGATAAAACAATTAATATGATGAATATAAATATACATTGCATTCAATCAGCAAGTGCATATGTTTCGGGTATAGGATATTTTGATAGAATTGAAAAGTGTATTAATGCAGGCAACATTTCTATTGATCTAAATCCAACAAAATATAGCAGTAATACTATAGATGTAGGCGGAATAGCTAATAAAAGTACAGATATTATGAATTGTTATTCAAGCGGAGATATTTATATTATGAATAACATGGAAAATTCTGTAAATGGCAATATCGGCGGTATAATTGGTTCAGAATCAGAATATATAGAAGACGGCGAGTGTAGAATATATAACTCTTATAGTACAGGTAATATTACAACATATAATTCAGGTAGGCGCATTGGCGGAATTGCAGGTTGTTGTTTATCAATTAATAAAAGTTATTCTACATCAATTATATATGATTACAATATAGGTGGAGTGGATGAGATTGGCGGAATAGCAACTTCTGTAAATTCAATTGAAGATTCATATTATGAAGGCGAAATCATTTTACAAGGTAGTCTATTTTGGGTAGGAGGATTATCAACCTATGTTAATCAATGTAACAACTGTAGAGTCAATTGTGATATATCTTGTGATTCAAGTGTGCCTCATAATGTATCAATAGGCGGTATTGTATATAGATGTGGTATAACTTATGCCGAAGAAAATGAAGTTAATATAAAAAATAGTACATATGAGGGAAATATTTCAGTGAAATCAAATGATTATAATATTTATAATGAAAATGACAGATTTCCTTTTTTATTTGATATATGGGATGTACAGGTAGGTGGAATATGTGCAACAACAATTACGGGTGAGAATGTAAAAATTTATAACTGTATGTCAAAGGGAACCATATACACTGAAAATTGTAGCATGATTGGCGGTATTATATCTAATTGTCGTGTACACAATCTTGAAAATTGCAAGTCATACATGAATATAAATGTGGTTAACGGTGGTAAGATTGGTGGAATAGCAGCAGAAACATGTTGGAATATAAAAAATTGCGATAACTATGGCAATATAACTTCAAGTGATACAGATAACAGTTGTGTTATTGGCGGACTAATAGGTTCGAATGAAAGACTAGATCTTACCGAAGATGCTACGCAAACTATAGAAAATTGTAATAGTTATGGAAAAATAAGTTATAGTGATAAAAAAGAAAATGACTATATAGGCGGTATGATTGGCAGATTAAAAGTTGGTAGACGAGGTAGTGAGTATTATGAAAATCAAAAATTTGATGAATTATATGACCAGATAGCAGAATTCAGGGGTAAAAATTATTATGCATCACAGAGGGATATTGTAGGTGCTCTTGAGAAAACACAATATAATGAAGCTAAGATAATAGGTACAGACAGCGTTAAGTATATTGGTTCTGACAGCGGCAGCAATGGCGATACCACACTCAAAATAAACGGAAATATAGTGAAATATGCTTATGTGGGAACCCCTATAACCATTAATGCAACATATTCAACACAGAATAGTTCAGATAAATATGTAGATAGTTTTCTTAACAGTATTTCATGGACATTATCCGATGCCGGTATTGCAGAAGGAATATCCGAAGATAGAAATAAAGCTAATAATACAATAAGCAGAACATTTAGACCTATAAAAGAAGGTTCTTCTGTACTAACGGTGAAAGCCGATGATGGCGCACAGGCAAGCTGTGTATTATTGGTTATGCCTGAAATAAAGCAGGTTGACACAGAATATAATGTTCTTCCATATTATCCTGAACTTGATAATTCAACTGTCAAAGTAGGTAAAAACGGAACAGCTGTTATATATGCTTCTTTGTTAAACAGTAAAAATGAACCTGTGGCAAATCAAAGCGTTACTTACACATTAAATAATGGAGAAAGCTATGACACAACCATAACGGACAGTAACGGTGTATTTGATATAAGAATTCCAAATGTAAGCTCAGATATGGACATAACTGTGAGTTTGGCAGAGGGAGCAGGTGTTGTATACAATAATACCAATTTATTTTATAAAATCGAAGTAGATGATTTAGTTTTCAGTAAAATTTTTTCGGGCAAAGTTGAAAGCAGCGTATATGGAAATACAGGCGCAACTTTAGAATTTGGACCGATAGAATTATCTGAAATAAAATCCGGTGTTTCTATTGGCTCGTCAAGGCGGTTTGGCATAGGTTATAATCAAAGCCCGGGAAATACAGATTTAACTTTAAGTGTTGACAGAAATCCGTACAAGGCAGGAGTAAACGCAAGTATAGGCTTGGGTTCAAAAATCAAAAACACAAGTGTTGAAGTAGGTATTGATGCTGCAAGCGGTGATTTTGATTACAGCAAGATAGACGGCTACACAATCACACTTAAAGATTACTTTGATAAAAACTCTCCGGAATATAGAGAAAATGCTATATATGCGGCTCTTACTGTTTTTGATGTATTTCTTTCAACGGGTACAGGTTTAAAATCAAAAGTTTTAACCAAGATAAATAATAAATTAATGGATTTGGTTGAAACAAAAAATATTAAAGATAATATTACAACTAAAGACGGAATTGCTGTTTCATTTTCGCAAGGCGGTGCTAGCGTTAATGTATCTTATGGCAATTTGAAAGGTACATTCTCGGGAAATAAAAGCGAAACCGTTACAAGTTTTACTGAAAGCAAAAAGGGTGACAAGTCTTCCAGCAGAACTTTGGAAGAGACCTTTACCGAAGCAGCAGACTTTTTCAAACTTGGTTTTGCGGCTAAAAATAAAAATTCTACAAAAATAAGCACTTCAATAGGAAAAATTAAGACGGTTGATTATGATACAACTAAACAATTTAAAGTTGATTATGACACCAAAGATAAAGCAGAAAAAATTAACTATAGTGTAGAATATCCTGTTTCTGAAAATCCTGTACAGCTATTTGGCAATACAGATATTACAAGAAACAGTTTTGAAGCTGAAGTATCAGGAAGTTTGTTTGATAAGCTTGTTGCAGAAAATGCCGATATTAAAAAATATGTTGATAAAGATGGTGTGACCATAAGCGAAAACAACATGGAAAATTTATTGAATATTCTGGGTGAATATAACGATTATTCAAATTATAAGGACAATGAAAGCAATACAAAAACAATATCATTACCCTTATCTATTGGCATTGGTGCAGGTGTAACAGTAGGCTTAGACGCAAATATTTCTGGAGCTGTTTCCAGTTCATATACAACAGGTGAAGGTGTATTCAATAAAAATGGTATAAAAGAAACAGGCGTCTATGATGATTACTCATGGGCAAAAAATTATAATCTACTTTCATTCCTTGATCCCATTGAAGATATTTTAAAAGACTATGTAACGGATGTTGTTGACAATGTTGTTGAAGCAGGAGCAAATATAGGCGCTTCAATATTAGGTATGGCTAAAATAACACCTGTTGAAACTGACAATAAAAATCGAAAAGTAACCATTTCAAGAGTTAAAGATGATGATATTGCGACAGTCAGCAATGATGTTATTATATCCAAACCGGTGTATAATATCCTTAGAGCAGATCAACTTCAGGAAGAAGACAATATTGGTGTGGCAAAATCTTTTGGAGATACATTTATTGTAAATGTTAGTGATGAAAATGGAAACTACATTGAAGATTTTGAAGATACGCCTATGAAGCTTGAGTTATCATATGCAGAAGTAGATATTTCAAAACTTACAGATTCACAAATAAGCAATGTTGCAATTTATAAGTGGGATAATACAGAAGGCCTTTACAATAAGCTTGAAAGTAATGTTGATTTAACAAATAAAACTGTAAGCGCAACAATTACTAAGAGCGGAGAATATATGCTTTGTTTAGATACAACAAAGCCAACAATAAAAGACTTTAAATATACCCCTATTAATTCAATATTTGGTAGATTTAATGCAACATTTAATTCTGATTTTAGCTCTATATCAGTATACAATATAAAGCTTTTAGTTGATGGAGAAGAAAGAAATTTATATTTAGATTGCTATGATCCTTCAACAGGTGAATTTGAGTTTGATGATTTTGTAGGAGTAGGAGACCATGTTGCGGTTCTTACAGTTGAAGATTCAAGCGGAAATTTATCTGATGCTGCTATAATAAATTATAATGTGGAAGATATTGATAGTGTAGCAAGTCTTATTAATGCAGGAACTTTGACAACAGAAAACGATTATGTTGTTGCATATGAAGTATATGAATATGTACAAGATATAATTGATGATTTGACTGTTGTATATGAGGATAAAAATGGTATTAAAAAAGAAAGTAAAGCTATAAGAAATGGCAATGTATTTTATGCAATTATTCCCAAAGATGACTTATATAACAATATGTCATTTCATGCGATTCCACACGGAAAAGATGAAAAAAAATATATTGTGTCAGCAGATGAGTATAATTATAACAGAACCTTTATTTTAGTTAATTCATCAAACGGTGGAAATGCAACAGGTACAGGTGTATATGATTCATCGGATTTTGTGGAATTTAGAGCTGTACCTGATTCAGGATACCATTTTGTAGGTTGGTATGTAAATGACAAAAAAATCAGCTCAATACCAATATACAAAACAAAAGCTGATGAAGGTGGAATATTAAATGCTGTGTTTGAAAAAGATGGTTCATCTACAACAACCACAGTGACCGAGACATCAACTCAGGCGACAACAACGACCGTAACATCAACCCAGACCACTACCAAGGCTCCTATTACACAGCCCACTACAACGACTGTAACAGACAAGTCCACCGAGACCACAACCAAGGCAGTTGTAACCGAAACAGGCACGGAGACCACCACAAAGAAGGATCCTACAGGCGGAAGAGGTCCTTCGGGCGGCGGAGGAGGTTCATCATCGTCATCAAATAAGACCACAACGACCGAGGCAACTACGGAAGCAACAACCTCAAAGTCAGCTTCTAAGTCCGAGCCCAAGACAGAGGCGACTACCGCAGCGCCCGCTCTTTCAAATGTTGTAAAGGTAACTATAGGCAATAGCTCCGTAGTTATAGGCAACAAGGAATATACTGTCGATGCGGCTCCCTACATACAGACAGCTTCAAATTCGACCCTCGTTCCTCTCCGTTTTGTGGCTCTTGCAATAGCGGGCGGCGATGTATCGGATGCCGACAACAGCAAGTCTGTAACATGGGATGCAATCACTAAGACGGCAACAATAAGTTTCGGCGGAACCATACAATTCACCGCAGGCAACAATGTAATGACCGTAAACGGCAAACAGCAGACCATGGACAACGGTGTTAAGGCTGAAATAACGGACGGCAGAATGTTCGTTCCCTTCAGGGCTTTAGGCAATGCTCTGGGAGTGCAAGTAGACTGGGACGCAGACACCAAGACTGCTGTATATTCCGCAAAGTAATATATTAAGATTTCATTAAAAAAAGGCAATATCCTCGTGTATTGCCTTTTTTAATTTCCAAATTTATTGACAAAACATTTTTATTTTTATATAATTATTCTATCGGTTTATACCCAAAAGTTTCAGCAGGGGGGCAGTTCTATGATAGATATGCATTCTCATATTCTTCCCAACATGGACGACGGCAGCAAAAGCCCCGAAATGTCAGTGGAAATGCTTAAGGAAAGCTCGGCTCAGGGTGTGACTGCAGTGCTTTCCACATCTCATTTTTACATAAAAGGCGACTCCGTACACAGCTTTCTCGAAAGACGCGCTCACGCCGTAGATAAGCTCGAAAGGGCTCTTGAGGGACAGGAAAATATCCCCGATATATATTACGGCGCCGAGGTGTATTATTTCAACGGCATAAGCGATTACGAGGGCATAGAGCGCCTTTCAATAAACAATACAAAATATATTCTTCTTGAAATGCCCTTCAACAAATGGAATTCGAGGGTTTTCCAAGAGGTGGAGAATATAATATACAACCGCAAGCTTATTCCCGTTATCGCGCATCTGGAGCGCTTCACGGGCTTTCAGAAGGGCACGGACAATATCGAAAGGCTTTTGTCCATGCGTGTGGTCGCCCAGATGAACGGCGAGCATCTTCTCAGTATGTTCACAAAGGGCAAGGCGCTTAAATGGCTTTCGGACGGCACCGTCAGGCTTCTGGGCTCGGATATGCACAACACCGACTCAAGACCTCAGACGCTCGGCAAGGCGGCTGAAATAATAAATAAAAAGCTCGGCGCAAGAGTGCTTGACGACATCGAAAAGCGAAGCAGGGAAATATTAGGAATAGATTGACGGAGGTTTTTATGAAAAAAGGAAAAGGATGCCTTGGCATCGGCTGTCTTGTTGTTATCATTATCATAGCAATAATAGCAATTGTACTGTTCACGCAGAGAAACAACATCTCGGCTGTCATTACGGGCGCAAGCAGTTCGGACGAGGAAATACAACAGCAGATAACAGACAACAAAAAAGAAGTGGAGCAGGAGCTTGAAAACTACAATATAAGCGGTCTCAGAGATTTTACTCTCGAGGAGGAGGAAGCCATAAGAAAGGGCGATATGACAGTTGACGAGGCCATGGCAAATATCATGGCGGAGAGCAATATTCCGGCTCAGTCCTTGGACGGGCAGGGCATGTCGCCTCAGGCGGGAGCATCCTCTCAGCCTTCGGGCAATTCGGGCAGCAGCCCGGCGCAGTCAAAGCAGGCTCAGGCTTCAGCCATTGTCAGCGAATACACCGTCAAGCTCTATGCGCTTAAAGCCAACTATCTCGGACAGATAGGCAACCTTATAGACCAGGCGAAGGCCGACCATAAAAACGGCATGGGAACAGGCGCTCTTATGTCAAAATACCTCGGCAGGGCAGCCTCTCTTGAAAATGAGGCGGATTCGCAGGTGGACAGCCTTCTTGGCGAGATGAAGGGCAAGCTCAACGCCATAGGTGCCGACACAAGCATTGTTTCCACAATGAAAAGCTCCTATGAAAGTGAAAAGGCACTCAAAAAATCCTATTATCTCAGCCTTTTCAACAAAAAGAAGTGATATCATGAAAAAATACAGATTTTTGTTCGTTATACTCACAATACTTTGTATAGCCTTTATATGGAACAATTCCATTGCAACGGGCACAGAATCCTCTGCCTTCAGCGAGACTGTAAAGGAAATGATAAACAATATACTTTCGGCGCTGGGTATAGGAGGCTTAAGCGAGCATTTTGTGAGGAAGCTGGCGCATTTTACGGAATTTTTATGCCTTTCCTGTCTGCTTGTATCGGACTGCATACTCTATGCCAAGCATATGGCATACGCGCCTCTTGCCGGGCTTATGGTGGCAGTGGCGGACGAAACCATACAGAATTTCAGCGCAGACCGCTCAAGCTCCGTAATTGATGTTTGGATAGACTTTTTCGGTATATGCGTCGGACTTGTCGTTATGTACATAGCCTGCAAGGCAGTCAAAAAACATCGCAGTAAATATCCCCCTCAAACCACTATGTAAGCTTATTAATTATAGGGGCGAGCATTGCTCGCCCGTCTTTTGCTTTTAAATACTTCTATACAGCAAAAAAGGACGGCTCACACGCCGTCCTTTCATAATCTTATCCCTTTTCCTTATACAATATCTCTATGTAAGCGAGCACGAGAGGACCGACACCCTTTGCATCGTTTGACACAACGGGCTCCGACATATAGTAGCCGAATGTGCCGTCGCGCCTTGTGTTGTCCTCGGGTCCCAAGCCTGCCACAAGACATATGCCGTCAAGCTGGAGCTCTCCGTCCTTTTCGGAAAGATATTTCTCGCATACGCCGTTGAACGCCTTTTCGCCGTACTTGAAGTAGCTTTCGTCAAGTATGCCCATTCTTACGCTCTTCATTATTGCGTAAGCAAAAATAGAGCTACCGCTTGTCTCAAGGTAGTTGCCGGGTATTCCGCCGAGATTTACCACCTGATACCACATACCGTTTTCGCTCTGATACTTGAGCATAGAGTCTATAAGCTCCTTATATATCTCCGAGAGCTTATCCTTCTCAGCCTGCATATTTTCGGGCATAACGGAAATCGTGTCTATAAGAGCCATAGCGTACCAGCCCAGAGCCCTCAGCCAGAAGTTTCTTGAAAGTCCCGTTACCTTGTCGCACCAGAAAGCCTTTCTTGAGCAGTCGTAGCCGTGGTAGTAAAGTCCCGTCTTGGGGTCTCTCAAGTTCTTGTATACATTGAGGAACTGCTCATAGCTGTCTCTGCAGTTCTTGCAGTTGTTGTATTCCACCTCATATTGCATATAGAAAGGCTGTCCCATATACATACCGTCAAGCCATACCTGATTGGGATATATCATCTTGTGCCAGAAGTTGCCTTCCTCCGTTCTCGGCTGAGACTGCACCTGCGAATATATCGTCTCTATGGCTTTCTTGTACTTTTCCTTGCCCGTCAGCTTGTAGAGCTCAAATAATGTCTTTCCTGCGTTTACGTTGTCAATGTTGTATTCCTTGGGGTCGTATGACTTTATGCTTCCGTCCTCCTGAACGAAATAATCTATAAAATCATCGGCAAATTTAAGGAATTTTTCGTCGCCCTTTATTGCATAGAGGTCAAGAATGGCTTTTATCATACAGCCATCGATGTAGTTCCATGTAGAGGGCTTTCCGCTCTTGATCTTCTCAATGTTCCATATAGGAGCCTGAGGTGTGCTTTTTTCAAGCAGTTGGTCGATATACTTATCCAGAATGTCCATAAAATACCTCCTTCATTCATTATATATTAATATTAACATAAATATATTTTTTTTTCAATATGAATTTGATTATTGCATAAAATAGTATAATGAAGTCAAAGCGATTCTATCAAATAAAAGTTACTCTTTTCTAACTGCCTATATATGTGTTAATATATAGCTTGCAGGTATATAAGGAAAGGAAATGTATAAAATGACAGCATTGTTACTGAAGCTGTTTATAGGCAAAGACGAAGATATATCAAGACCCGAGGTCAGACATGCCTACGGCGCGTTGAGCGGAGGCGTAGGCATACTCTGCAACCTCCTTCTTTTCGTGTCAAAAATAGCGGCAGGCATCCTCACTGCCTCCGTTTCCGTTGTTGCGGACGCCTTCAACAATCTTTCGGACGCAGCGTCCTCAATAATAACCATAATAGGCTTCAAGCTTGCCAACAAGCCTGCCGACAGCGAGCATCCCTACGGACACGGCAGATATGAATATATATCCGGCTTTATAATATCTCTTTTGATCATGCTTATGGCTCTGGAGCTTTTCAAAAGCTCCGCAGTCAAGATAATACACCCCGAGGCTCTCGAATTTTCGGCTGTTTCCGTATGCATACTTATCGCTTCAATAGCCGTTAAATTCTGGCTTGCAGGCTTCAATAAAAAGCTCGGCGTCAAAATCAATTCTTCGGCTCTGCTTGCCACCTCCGCCGACAGCAGGAATGACTGCATCGTCACTCTTGCCGTGCTTATAAGCATACTTATGGGCAGTCTTTACAATATCAATATAGACGGCTTTGCAGGTCTTGTTGTGGCGGTGTTTGTGTTCAAAGCAGGCATAGATACGGCTTCCGACACTCTGCGCCCTCTCCTCGGTCAGGCGCCCGATCCCGAATTTGTGAAGGCAATAGAGGAGGAGGTGCTCAAGGAAAAGAGAATACGCGGTATACACGATATGCACATACACGATTACGGACCGGGCAGACTGCTTGTTTCGCTTCATGCCGAGATACCTGCGGATATGAACATAATGGAGGCTCATGATGCCATAGACGGCGCGGAGGAGAGAATAAAGCATAAATATAACTGCGAAATAAGCATACACATGGATCCCATTGAAACAGACAACAAAAATATAAACAGGATAAGAAAGCAGGTTGAGGACGCTCTGCATTCCATAAGCCCCGAGCTGGGCTTTCATGATTTCAGAATGACGGACGGACCCGACAGAACAAATATAATTTTCGACCTTGAAATTCCCTTCGGATTTGAAGAGGATGATGACGACATCAGACAAAAGGCTGAAGATGCCGTAAGAGCCTTGAATGATAAATATTATCCCGTCATAGAGGTAGACAAGGTCATAAAATAATACGAAAGAGAGCAATAACATATGAATAAAACAACAGTAAAAGCGGCGTTCAAGGCTTCGCTCCCCGTTATGGCAGGCTATATCGTGCTCGGCACGGGCTTCGGCGTGCTCCTCAGCGCAAAGGGCTATTCCTATCGTTGGGCAATACTTATGTGCATCACCATGTACGCAGGCGCAATGCAGTATGTCGGCGTAGATATACTTGCAAGCGGAGCCTCTTTTGTTTCTGCGGCCCTTATGACGCTTATGGTCAATGCAAGACATATTTTCTACGGCATATCCATGATAGAAAAATACAAGGATATGGGTTGGAAAAAGTGGTATGCCGCCTTCGGACTTACCGATGAAACATATTCGCTCATATGCGTGGACCCCGAGCTTCCCGAGGGCGCAGACAGAAATGTATTCAATTTTCTGCTCACTCTCATGAATCAGAGCTACTGGATAATGGGAGGTTTTATAGGCGCTGTTATAGGCTCAGCGGTGGAATTTAATTCCGCAGGCATAGACTTTTCGATGACTGCGCTCTTTGTGAGCATATTCGTGGAGCAGTGGGAAAAGAACAAGGATCATCTCCCGGCGCTGTGGGGTCTTGCCGTTTCGATAGTATGCCTTTTGATATTCGGCGCGGACAGATTTCTCATACCGGCAATGCTTGTCATAAGCGTAGGACTTTTTGTGCTAAAAGGCAGGATAGAGGGGAGGGCGGTCCATAATGATTGATACGACACACTCTCTCATACTCATAGCCGTTATGGCAGGCGTTACTATGCTTCTGCGCCTTCTGCCCTTCGTGCTCTTTTCAAAGCACACTCCAAGGCCTATACTCTATCTGGGCACGGTGCTTCCTTATTCCGTAATGGCAATGCTTGTAATATATTGCCTCAGAAATGTCAGTCTTCTTTCGGGCAGTCACGGCATACCCGAAATTATAGCCATAACTCTCGTTGCCGTACTTCATAAATGGAAGCATAATATGCTCCTTTCCATACTCAGCGGAACCCTCTGCTATATGCTTCTCATACAGTTTGTTTTTGCATAGAACATTTATATGATTTTAGATAGTGCGAG
>CANROO010000006.1 GCA_947632235.1 uncultured Clostridia bacterium | reverse complement strand
CCTTCGGTCCCAAGGGCGGAAGAGAAGCCTCCGTAAAGCTTATGGACAGCCTCAGGCTCTGCAACATCGTCTGCCATGTGGCAGATGCCAGGACGGGAGTTCTGCATCCTGCTTCATCCACCCACAGACAGCTCACCGATCAACAGCTTGTTGACTGCGGAGTAAAGCCCGAGCTTATAAGAATGTCCGTAGGCATAGAAAATGCCGAGGATATAATAGCCGACATACAGCAGGCTCTCGATAAGATCTGAAAACTATAGCTTTTAAGCTTATAATAAAAAAATAAAAAAATGAGGTGTACAAAAATGAATGTCAAAAAATCTATCACTGCGCTTGGTCTTTCGGCAGTTATGACACTTTCGGCAGTAAGCCTTTCGTGCTTTACCGCAGCCGCTGCAGAAAGCGTAATTCTCGAGGGCGCAGGCAATGAAAGCATCTTCATTGAATGGGAAGGCGCAAACGGCGCTGATTACAATGTATACAGCAAGGAAAGCTCACAGCCCGACAGCGCCTATGTAAGGGTCGACAGCGAGCTTGTCAGAAATGAAGGAGGCAATGCGTACAGAGTTGACGTATTGGGCTTAAAGGGCGGTACAAGCTATGATGTAAAGGTAGTTCCCGTAACAGACGGCGCGGAGGGAAATGCCGTTGTCACATACACGGCAACACCCGAAGCGTATGACCGTTCGGGCTTCGCTTTTGCCAATAACAGCGCTCCCGGCGCATATAATGCCGACGGAACAGTTGCCGATGGTACTCTTATAATATACGCTACAGAAAAGAACAAGAGCAAGGTATATAACAATAAGAGTCTTACTTCTCTTCTGGGCGGTCTTAACAGCCTTAATAAAGGCAAGCCCATTATAATAAGAGTTATAGGCAAGATAACGCCCGTAGGCTCTTCCACAAGCCCCGGTATGTGGAAAAACACCTGCGGTGTCACAATAGAAGGCGTAGGTCCGGGCTCCGGCTTCTCGGGCTGGGGAATAGGCTCCGGCGATAATAAGGACACCGAGTTCAGAAATATGGTATTCACCGACTACACAGAGGACGCTATAGGCTTTGAAAATGCCGAGGATCTCTGGGTACATAACAATACCTTCTATTCGGGCTGGTATCCCAAGGACAGCACCTCGGAAAGAGATAAGCTCCACGGCGACGGCTCCTGCGATCTGAGAGAATGTAACAATGTGACCGTTTCCTACAACCACTTCAAGGGAACGGACAAGACCTCTCTTATTGGTTCAAGTGCAAGTAGCAGGGAGAGCACGGGCAACATAACCTTCCATCACAATTTCTTTGACGGCACGGGTCAGAGAACGCCCAGAGTAAGATGGCATAACATACATGTATACAATAACTATTATTACGGCACCACGGCCTATGGCGTAGGTGCTACCTGCAACTGCAGTATATTTGCCGAGAATAACTATTTTGAGGATGCTTCTTCACCCTTCCTCACCTCATCTCAGGGCGGATATGCCTCAAAGTTTTCCGATAATGACGGCGGTGTTATAAAGGCGTACAACAATGTAATGGTCAACACAAGAGAAAGCGCCGAGGGCGTGGACTACTTCAACGCGCCTTCAAGGGAATACAGAATGACGGCAAGCGACTTCACTGCCAAAAAGGGAGGCTGGACATACAACAACTTTGATGCAAACGGATATATAGGAAGCAAGGCTTATGTGCTCCATTCACCCGAGGAGGCTAAGGATATAGCGGTCTCGGAAAGCGGTGCTCCTACGAAGACCATTGTTGTTGAAGATACTATCACTCCTCCCGAGGTAATAGGCGATGTTACGGCTGTTTACTACTATGACCCCGAAACCTCCGGCTCTACGGGCAAGGAATTCGGCGGACTTGACGGCACAGGCACATTCTTCAAGGGCGCCGCTGCATCCTGCAAGGCAAACAAGGCTTCGGGCTACAGAGGCACAGAGCCTTACAGCTACGAGGGAAGCTTTGCAACAGGCTCAGAGATAAGCTTCACAACATCCTCCGCAGCCAAGTTTACGGTCATAGCGTCCACTGCGGGAAATACTCCCCAGAGGGTAGAGGTAAAGTGTCCAGAGGCTCCCGACAATGTATATCACGGCATATTCCAGACGGGCAATAAGGGCAACGATGTTATAACTACAATTGACCTTCTGGACGCAGGCACATATACATTCAAGCCTTCAACAAATGTGGATATATACTATATTGAGGTTGCGGAGTACAACGGCATAGCTCCCGAAACTACTACGGTTACGACCCTGAGCACAACGGAAACTTCGACTGAAACTACCACTGCAGAGCCTTCAACTCAGACTACCACTGCGGAGCCTTCAACTCAGACTACCACAGCATCGCAAACATCGACCGAGGCTTCCACCGAAGCCACCACAGCCGAGCCTTCAAGCGCTCCCGAGCCTTCAGAGCCTGTCTACGGCAGTGCCGACGGCGACAGACAGCTTGAGATAAACGATGCTGCCGATATTCTGAGCAAGGTCCTTACAGGAACGGAAATGCCTATTGAAGACAAGACGCCGGATTATATGAAATATATAGATGTGGATATGAACGGCAAGCTGGATTCGGCAGATGTTGCACAGGTACTGCAGAAGATACTTGACAGCAGTTATAAAATGCCCGTTGAAAGATAAAAAAACCCAAAAATAATTTCACCCCAAAGGTTTTAAAAGCCTTTGGGGTGATTTTTTTGTTAAGCGTTATTTTGAATATTTTTTTATGGAATGATATACCTTTGCAATGGGAAGCCCGACTATGGTATAGTAATCTCCGCATATCCTGTCTATGAGCACTGCGCCCTTTCCCTGTATGCCGTAGGCTCCTGCCTTGTCCATGGGCTCCCAGCTGTCTACATACTCGTTTATTATATCATCGTCAAGCTCTCTGAAGTACACCTCGGCACACTCGGCAAAGCTTTCAACGCTTACCTTGCCTCCCACGTAGTAATAAAGCGTTGTGCCCGTGTATACCCTGTGCATCCTGCCCGAAAGCTCCCTGAGCATCCTCACGGCGTCCGCTCTGTCCTTGGGCTTTCCCAGTATTTCATCGTCCAGCACAACTATTGTGTCTGCCGCCACAACAACGCTGTCCCCTTCGGGCATCTCCTTGTCAAATACGGCGTCGGCCTTTCTCAAAGAAAGCTGTGTAACTATATCCTCGGGCGAAAGTCCCTCGTCATAGCTTTCATCCGTGCCGCAAACGGACACCCTGAAATCAAGTCCTGCCTGCTTCATAAGCTCCGAGCGCCTCGGCGAGGCGGAAGCCAGTATTATATTCATATCATTCTGCCTCCTTAGAAGAACTTTTTATATAGTATGCCGGCTATAAGCATGCCTATAATGCCTGCAATAGTGAACGATACATGAAAGCCGAACTGCAGATATACAAAGCTAAGATCTACTACAAGAGGCTGTGTTATGCCTATCGTCTTTCCGTAGTCAAGCCAATAGAGATATGGTATTTTTGTGGCAAGCGTGCCCAAAAAACTGCCTATTATAAGTCCCGATATAAGCACAAGCAGAAAAATAATATTGTATTTACCCTTCATTTCAGTCTTCCTTTCTTTTGTTATACTTATATTATTTTAAATGAAAATATCTATCTTTTCAAGTCTTTTGTTGAAATATACTCAAAAATGTTTTATACTTGTATTATCATTGTGTAATTAAGGAGAAAGCCATGTTATTCAATTCTCTTGACTTTATAATATTTTTTGCGGTTGTGGTATTTCTTTACTATACTCTGCCTCATAAGCTCAGGTGGATAATGCTTCTTATAGCAAGCTGTATTTTCTATATGTGCTGGAGAGCCGAGCTCATAGTGCTCATAGTCATTTCTACCCTTGTCAACTGGGGTTCCGCCCTGCTTATAGATAAATACAGGCACAGAGCAAGGCTCATACTTATACTGAGCCTTATTATAAATTTCGGCATGCTCTTTATATTCAAATATATGATGTTTGTAAATCACAGCTTCATGGCGCTTTATGAGCATTTCGGTTGGCAGTATCCCATAAAGGACTTTGATATTATTCTGCCTATGGGTATATCCTTCTATACCTTCCAGGCGGCAAGCTACACCATAGATATATACAAAAAAAGCTATAAGCCCGAGAAAAATTACTTCAAGTTCTCGCTCTTTGTCACCTTCTTCCCACAGCTTGTGGCAGGTCCCATAGAGAGGGCGGACAGGCTTTTAAATCAGCTTTTCACGCGCAAAAAAATAAATGTCAAAAATTTCTCTCTCGGCATAAGGCTTATGATAATGGGTTATTTCAAGAAGATAGTCATTGCCGACAGAGCGTCTGTACTCGTGGATACGGTATTCAATGACTGCCGCAATTTCAAGGGCATAGCCTTCATAACGGCGGCGCTTTTCTTTACATTGCAGATATACGGCGATTTCAGCGGTTACAGCGACATTGCGCGCGGCTGCGGAAAAATACTCGGCATAGACCTCATGTATAACTTTGACAGCCCTTATTTTTCAAGGAGCATAAAGGAATTCTGGCGCAGATGGCACATTTCTCTTTCGACATGGTTCAGGGACTATGTGTATATACCTTTGGGCGGCAGCAGATGCTCAAGGCTCAGAAAATATTTCAACCTCATGGTCACATTCCTTGTCAGCGGTCTTTGGCACGGGGCAAACTGGACCTATGTGCTCTGGGGCGGTCTGCACGGATTATATCAGGTGATAGGCGATATAAAAAACAGCATACTCCCCAAATGGGACAACTTTGTTTTTTCGTTCTTCAGGTGGATAATAACGCTTATACTCGTTGTTTTTGCGTGGATATTTTTCAGGGCAAATACCATATCCGACAGCTTTTATATAGTCAGCAATATATTCAGCGACATAAATATGATAGGCAATGCGCAGTATCTCTATGAGGTATTCAACGGCATGGGACTTCAGCTTTTTGAAATAGTGCTCGTGCTCGGCGCGATACTCATACTGTTTTTAAGCGAGCTTGTGAGCCTAGGCTCCGATATTCACAGTCTTATGGACAGATGTCCTTTTGTTGTGAGGTTCGGGTATTACTATGCGCTTACGGCTGTAATTTTAGCAATGGGGGTGTTCAGCGGTGGCGGACAATTCATATACTTCCAGTTTTAAGGAAATACTGCTTTTTATACTTAAAGTGTTGCTTTTCACGGCTCTTATGCTCCCTCTTGTAAAATATGTCGGCGATAAATATTCCGTTGCCTCGACCGAAAACAAAATAAACGACTACAACAAGAGCCGTTGGGAGGAATTTTATTCACTCCCCCAAAACAGCCTTGATATGGTGTTCATAGGCTCATCGCATTCATATTGTACTTTTGACCCTCTTATAGTGGATCAATATCTCGGCACAAGCAGTTATCAGCTGGGTATGCCTCTTCAGCATATGGATTCCACCTGCTACACATTAAAAGAGGTGCTCAATTATCACACGCCCAAGGATGTGGTGCTTGAGGTATACTGGGATATGCTTGACGACGATTTTGAGATAACGCAGGCGGGCTATCTCTTTCAGGTGCTTAGGAATAAGCCCTTGGAGGAGGCATATATAGATGATGTTTTCCCACTCAGCGAAAAAATAAAGTACAGTGTAAATATATTCCGCTATCAGGCGGACTATTTCGCCTACAGAAACAGCAAGCTCAAGGAAAGGCTTGAAAACGGTCTCGGCGTTTATACGCCTGCCAAGCAGAAGCAGGAGGGCTATGAAAAATATCGTTCAAGAGGCTATACCTACTGCAATTACAATATGCTTCCCGATGAATTTGACAAGACAAATCAGTTCCGCGGTATGGACGGCAGGAAGTGGGAGCCAAGCTCCGCACAGCTTAAATATCTCGATGAGATCATAGAAATGTGCAGAGAAAAAAATATACGCCTCACCCTCGTTACTGCGCCCATAGCGAATGTATCCATGGACTATATCAAAAATTATGACCGCATACATGACTTCATACAGGGCATAGCAGACGACAACGGACTTGAATATCTGGATTTCAATATGGCAAATAAGAACGAGGATCTTTTTGAGACTGAAAATTTCAGGGACGATGCCCACCTCAACCACAGCGGAGTAGAAAAGGCGGATAAATATTTCGCCGACTGGTATAAAAGCGTATATAAAAATTAAAAGAGCGGGCTTTCCGCTCTTTTTATGCCTTCATTTTTTTGTAATTTTCTCCCCATGCCTTCATAGAGTCCAATATGGGCTTTATGCTTTCTCCAAGCTCCGAAAGCGCGTATACCACCTTCGGCGGGACTTCGGGATATACAGTCCTTGTAATTATGCCATCGGCTTCAAGCGAGCGCAGGCTGTCTGTAAGCACCTTCTGGCTCACACCCTCGAGCGACCTGTGCAGCTCGTTGAACCTATAAGGTCTCTCCATAAGATTTCTCAGTATAAGAAGCTTCCATTTGCTCCCTATCAGCTGTACCGTTACCGCCACGGGGCAGTCGGGCATTTCTTCTTTTTTAAGCATATGTACCTCCATTATTTTGTGTTACATTTGTTTTTGCTGTTACATCAAATTATAATGCATTATATCCTCTGTGTCAATACAGTTACTTTTTTGTGCCTATATAATAAAAAAGTGCCTTCTTGTATATCTTATAAAAATATTCTATCATTTATTTAAAGAGGCGTTACCTCTTAATATAATACAAGGAGGGAGCAATATGGCACTTACGGATATTTACGGATGGCGCACGGCAGGCAAGGATGACAAGCCTTCATCGGCATGCGGTACAGCCTGCGGTTCGGGCGATAAGCCCACAGCCTGCGGTTCTGCCTGCGGTTCGGGCGACAAGCCTACAGCCTGCGGAGCAGGAGGCAAATAATGTTTTTGTGCTCCCGCTTTATTGCCGGGAGCATAAATTGTCATATTGTTTTTTGCGAGGTAATTACTATGAGAGATTATTTTGCCTTTCAGTGGCACATTACGGACGAATGTGATCAGCGCTGTAAGCACTGCTATATTTTTTCGGGAAATGAACATAAAAAAACGCAGACGATGAGCCTTGAAAATATGCGTGAGGTCATAGCAAACTGTGAGGATTTCTGCCTTGTTTACAATAAATATCCCTATTTTTACATAACGGGAGGCGACCCCATACTTCACCCCGATTTTTGGAGGCTTGCCGAGCTTCTGAAGTCAAAGGATATACCTTTTACTGTATTGGGCAATCCCTTTCATCTGAATTATGAGGTTTGCCGAAGACTTAAGGACTGCGGATGTGAAAAATATCAGCTTTCGCTTGACGGTATGCGAAAAACTCACGACTGGTTCAGAAAAAAGGGCTCATTTGACATAACGCTTGAAAAGATAGACTGCATAAAAAAAGCGGACATAAAAGCTGTTATAATGACTACCGTGTCCGAAGTGAATATAGACGAAGTACCGGACATTATAGATACCGTTGTAAAGTATAAGGCGGATATATTTGCCTTTGCAAGATACTGCCCTTCAAGCGGAAGCGGAGAAAAGGGCATAGAGCCCTTGAGATACAGGGCACTGCTTGAAAAATGCGACAAAAAATTCAGCGAATACGAGGCTATGGGCTGTGAGACCTATTTCAACAAAAAGGACCACCTCTGGACGCTGTACGACTATGAAAACGGCAAATTCAAAATACCTTCGGATGCTGAAGAGGGCGTTATATACGGCGGCTGCAGCTGCGGAAACTGTCACCTTACCATACTTCCGAACGGCGATGTCTACGCCTGCAGAAGAGTGCAGAACAGCAGGGTGTCCAATGTATTTGAGGACAGGCTTGCCGATGTATGGGTGTGCGAAATGGAAAAATACCGACAATATGATAAATTTGTAAAATGCTCAAAATGTGAGCTCAAGGCATGGTGCAGGGGCTGTCCTGCCGTTGCCTCGGGAGTGAACGGCGATTTTTATTCCGCCGACCCACAGTGCTGGAAGGAGACAGAATAATGGAATTATTGGAAGACATAAAAATGAGGCGCTCTGTAAGAAAATATACAGACGAGCAGATACCGCGCGAAAAGCTCGAAAAAATAATAGAGGCGGGAACATATGCTTCAAATGCGGGCGGAGGTCAGAGGAGCATGATAGTGGGCATACACAATGCCGGGCTTGCAAAAAAGCTGGGCATAATGAATATGGCTCGCTTTGACAGGTCAAATCTCATAGGCTCCTTTGTTTCAAAGGAACAGCCCAGCGTGATAGATTCGCCCGAAATAAAAAACGGCTTTTACGGTGCGCCGTCTGTCTGTATAATATTTGCGCAGAAAAATTTCATATTCGGCATTCCCGATGCCTTCTGCTGTGCCGAAACAATGCTTATGGAGGCTTATTCTCTCGGCATATCCTCGTGCATAGTGTCAAGAGCGGAGGAGACCTTTGACTGTGACGAGGGCAGAGAATATATGAAAAAATGGGGCGTTCCTGATGATTATATTGCAAGGTGCTTTGTAACGCTCGGCTGCTGTGACGGAGAATATCCCTCCGTAAAGCCGAGGAGAGAAAACAGGAGTATCATTATAGACGAGGTGTAAAAAATGAATGCGGAATTATGCTTGAAAAAACTGGAATATGTGGGCGTTCTCGCCTTTGCCACCGCAGATAAATACGGTGATCCTCAGATAAGGAATATAAGCGCCGTATACTACGAGCCCGACGCAATGTATTTTTTTACGGCAAAGGGTAAGTCCTTCTGCGAAGAGCTTCTTTCGGACGGGCGTGTTCAGGTGCTGGGCTATACTAAGTATAAGGAAATGATAAGACTTTCGTCAAAGGCTGTACCTGTTGAGGAAGAAAATCAACAAAAATATATCGACCTAATTTTTGAAAAATATCCCTATCTTTATAATCTATATCCCGATGATACCCGACTTATGGCAGGCATTGTGTTCAAGATAGCCGATGCAAGGATAGAGTATTTCAATCTGGGTGTTAATCCCATTTTCAGAGAAAGCTATACCATAGGCAAGGGCAGTGTAGTTTTCAGAGGCTATGTCATAACGGATAAATGCCATGGGTGCGGAGCCTGCGCTGATAAATGTCCTCAAAGGTGTATAGAACAGGGCAGTCCCTATAAAATAGAACAGTCACACTGCCTGCACTGCGGAATATGCAGGGATATATGTCCGTTCGGGGCAGTGGAAAAGAGGTAATGAAATGACACAGGAGCAAAGACTTGTTTATTTAATTGAATATCTTATAGGCGAGGGTAAATATTCCGTCGATATGCCAAATAAAACAGAGGATAAGAAAAGGCTTCTGCGTTCGCTTATGAATGTGCGTATGCCAAAGCCCATAAGTCCCGATTTTCTTAAAATACAGGACGAGTATCTCCGGGAGGAATTAAGGCACAGAGCTGTTACGGATTACAGCACTCTTAAGCCGCTGAGAGAGGGTATATATCTTTGGCAGGGCGATATAACATCGCTTAAGTGCGGAGCTGTAGTGAATGCCGCAAACAGCGGTATGACGGGCTGTTATTATCCTCTGCACGGCTGTATAGACAACTGCATACATTCTTTTTCGGGCATACAGCTCAGGATATACTGTGCAGAGCTTATGCAAAAACAGGGTTTTGACGAGCCTGTGGGCAGAGCAAAAATAACGCCTGCCTTCAACCTGCCGTGTAAATATGTTATCCACACCGTAGGACCTATGATAACGGGTAGTATTACCGAGCACGACAGAGAGCTTTTGGCTTCTTGCTATAGATCATGTCTTATTGCTGCGGAAGAAAACAATGTAAATAGTCTTGCCTTCTGTTGTATATCCACGGGTGAATTTCATTTCCCCAATGACGAGGCCGCGTATATTGCCGTGAACACCGTATTAGATTTCAAAAGGCGCAATAACAGTAAAATTGAGGTGATATTCAATGTTTTCAAGGACATCGACTACAGAATATATGCAGAGCTTATCGGAAAATATAGATAGAATAAAAAAGGCTATTGATTCTTCCGATGCCGTTTTGATAGGCGCAGGCGCAGGACTTTCAACATCTGCGGGCTTTACATACGGCGGAGAGCGCTTCTATGCGTATTTCAGAGATTTTATAGAAAAATACGGCTTTGAGGATATGTATTCCGGCGGATTTTATCCCTTTTCGTCGGCGGAGGAATATTGGGCATACTGGAGCAGATATATATACATAAACAGATATATGGACGCTCCCAAACCTGTTTATGAAGAACTTTTTGAACTTGTGAAGCATAAGAACTATTTTGTTATAACCACAAATGTAGACCATTGCTTTCAAAAGGCGGGCTTTGACAAGGACAGACTTTTTTATACACAAGGCGATTACGGACTTTTTCAGTGCTCCGTACCCTGCTGTAACAAAACATATGACAACGAGGAAACAATAAGTCTTATGCTCAAGGAACAGAGCAATATGAAGATACCGCACGATCTTATTCCGAAATGCCCCGTATGCGGAGCGCCCATGGCTATGAATCTGCGAGCAGATGACCGTTTTGCGGAGGATGAGGGCTGGCACAGAGCCTGCGGACGCTATTTCGATTTTATAAAAGAGAATAAGAATAAAAATATAGTATTCCTTGAGCTTGGAGTGGGCTATAACACTCCCGTTATAATAAAGTTTCCTTTCATGCGCATGACGGCAGAAAACAAAAATGCCCTGTATGTATGCATAAATATTGACGGCTGCGACTGCCCGCACGATATTTCCGACAGAGCCGTGTGCATAAATAAGGACATAGGTGATGTGCTCGCAATGCTGTCCCGGAGCTTATATATCGGATAAGCATGTTCGTCACAAAATATTTCTGACAGGCTCCTTTTATCATATTACTGTAAATATGTTGTAAATTGCGTCAGCTTACTTGACAAAAACAATAAAATATGTTTAAATTACAAAGAGAATGTAATGCCGAAAAATATAAAAAAGCGTATATTTTTCGGCATAATTATTGTTATGGACTGTGAGGTAATATTTATGTTGATCGTACAGATATGCGTAGGAAGCTCCTGTTATCTTAAGGGCTCGCAGGAGATAGTCGAAAAATTTGAAAAGGCTGTGAAGGATCATAAGCTTGAAGACAAGGTAGTGCTTTCGGGAAGCTTCTGCACCGGCAGCTGTAACCGCGAGGGCGTCACCATACATATTGACGACAAGGTTTTCACAAAGATAAAGCCCGAAAATTTTGACAGCTTTTTTGAAGAAAATGTACTTTCCGTTGTAAGGTAGGAGATAGGGATATGGCAGAATGGCTCAAGCTTAAAAAATCAAACTGTAAAAATTGCTATAAGTGCATACGTCACTGTCCCGTTAAGTCAATACGCTTTTCGGCAGGACAGGCACATATCGTGGGCAACGAGTGCATACTCTGCGGTCAGTGCTTCGTTGTGTGTCCCCAGAATGCAAAGGAGATAACGGACGAGACCGAGAAGGTAAGGGTGATGATAGAAAGCGGTGACAAGGTAGTCGCAAGTATTGCGCCCTCATTCATTGCCAATTACGAGGGCGTAGGCATAGAGGGCATGCGCTCCGCTCTCAAAAAGCTCGGCTTTTATGATGCGGAGGAGACGGCTCTCGGCGCCACCGTTGTCAAGAATGAATATCTCAGGATGCTGAGAGAGGACAACAGGGATATACTCATTTCCTCCTGCTGTCATTCCGTCAATCTGCTTATACAGAAGCATTTCCCCTCTGTGCTTCCTTATCTTGCAAACACATTTTCGCCCATGCAGGCGCACTGCACGGACATAAAAAAGCGTATGCCCGATGCCAAGACGGTATTTATAGGGCCCTGCCTTTCCAAGAAGGATGAGGCGGACCACTACGGCGATATAGTGGATGCCGTGCTCACATTCGAGGAACTTACAAGGTGGCTTGAAAGCAAGGATATTGAGCTTGAAAAAAATATGGACGACACCGAAAAGAGCAGGGCAAGGCTTTTCCCCACAACGGGCGGTATTTTAAAGACCATGCGCGAGGAGGTCGAGGGCTATACATATATGGCAATAGACGGCACTCAGAACTGCATTTCGGCTCTTAAAGACATAGAAAAGGGCAGTATACATAAGTGCTTCATTGAGATGTCAGCCTGCAGCGGCAGCTGTATTTCGGGCCCCGTTATGGAGAAATTCAACCTCTCTCCCGTGAGGGAATATAAGGCTGTGTCAAGCTATGCGGGCGAGGACGACTTTGAAGTTGAACAGCCCGGCTATGCCGACATAGTCAAGAATTTTGAACCCATTGACAAAAAGCTCACTATGCCCACTGAGGAGGAGATACGCGCCGTACTCAAGAATATGGGCAAGACAAAGCCCGAGGACGAACTCAACTGCGGTTCCTGCGGTTATGACACCTGCCGTGAAAAGGCCGTTGCCATATATCAGGGCAAGGCGGAAATATCCATGTGTCTGCCCTTCTTAAAGGAAAAGGCGGAGAGCTTCTCCGATAACATAGTCAACAACACGCCGAACGGCATTATTGTAGTCAATGAGCAGTTTGAAGTACAGCTCATAAATAAGTCCGCAAAGAAGATATTCAATGTCAGCTCCGTTTCGGATGTCCTCGGCGAGCCTATTATAAGGATAATGGATCCCATAGACTTTATAAATGTACAGAATACGGGACAGCGCATTGAAAACAAAAGGATATATCTTGCCGAGTACGACAGATATGTAGAGGAGACTATAATAGCCGACAAGGAATATCACATCATGCTCTGCATATTGAGAGATGTCACGGACGAGGAAAAGAGCAACAAGCAGAAGGAAAAGATAAGCGTTCAGACTATAGAGGTCACCGACAAGGTGGTCGACAAGCAGATGCGTATAGTTCAGGAGATAGCCTCGCTTCTGGGCGAAACGGCGGCGGAGACCAAGATCGCTCTCACTAAGCTTAAGGAGATGATCTCAAATGAATGATCTTTGCGCCGATATAGGTTATAAAAGCATAAATCACTATGAAGAACAGCTCTGCGGAGACCATATAGATGTTGTGAACAATGACGACAATTCTTCCGTCATAGTGCTTGCCGACGGGCTCGGAAGCGGTGTAAAGGCGAGCATACTCTCAACGCTCACATCAAAAATAATATCTACTCTCATGGCTGCGGGGCTTTCTATAGAGGACTGCGTTTCCACGGTTGCGGCAACTCTTCCCGTCTGCTCACAGAGAGGCGTGGCTTATTCCACATTCACAATAATACATCTTGTGGATAACGAATATGCCGAGATAATACAGTATGACAATCCGCAGGTATTTATACTGCGTGACGGCAAAAATTACAGCTATCCCCGTGAGGAGCTGAATATTGACGATAAAAAGATATATAAGGCCAAAATAAAGCTCCAAGAGGGCGACTTGTTTGTCGCCATGAGTGACGGCTGTCCGCATGCGGGCATAGGTCTTTCTTATAATTTCGGCTGGAAGCTCAACGATATAATAGACTTTATGGAGACCATAGAGCCTGCGGGCTATAATGCCAAGACGCTTGCCACCATACTTATAAACGAGTGCGAAAGGCTTTACGGCGGAAAGCCCGGAGATGATGCTTCTGCCTGCGTCATAAGGGTAAGAAAAAGAAACCCCATGAATATACTCTTCGGCCCGCCCTCCGACAGAAACGACTGCGGAAAGATGATGTCGCTTTTCTTCTCAAAGGCA
Source organism: uncultured Clostridia bacterium (assembly GCA_947632235.1). Classification (GTDB taxonomy): domain Bacteria; phylum Bacillota; class Clostridia; order Lachnospirales; family CAG-274; genus Gallispira. The sequence continues at coordinate 20,731 of CANROO010000006.1, read as the reverse complement.
GGCAAGCATATAATCTGCGGAGGCACAACAGCCTCCATTGCCGCAAAATTCCTGGGCAAGGAGGTCAAGGCAACGCTCAGCTTCGAGAGCAACGGTGTTCCGCCCATATCCGTGATAGACGGCGTAGACCTTGTAACAGAGGGCGTTATAACCGTAAACAGAGTGCTTGAATATGCCAAGGATTTCCTGTCCGAAAATAAGGAATATGAGAACTGGGGCTTCAGCCGTGACGGAGCTTCTCTCATTTCAAAGCTTCTCTTTGAGGAAGCCACGGATATTAATTTTTTCGTGGGCAGGGCAATAAATCCCGCGCATCAGAACCCCGAGCTTCCCATAAACTTCAATATAAAAATGAATCTTGTACAGGAGCTTTCCGAATGCCTCAGACAGATGGGCAAGCATATCAAGGTAAGCTATTTCTAAATAAAAAAAGGAGCTTGATTGCTCCTTTTTTCTGCGTGTCGATAAAATCGACACGCTTGAAAGAAATGCTTGCATTTCTTTCAGATAGATCAAGGTAGGAACCAGCCGTGTTCACTTGATTTTAATAAAAATCAAGTGAAGTTCCTGTCCTCGGAGGAAGTGAATTCCTCCTGCGGATTTTAGTCTGCGACGCTTTTTTGGTCGTACAAACTATTCAGTCTTTCATTTTTTGTGTCAATTTATACTTTTTCGACAGTCTGAAAAAAGGAGCTTGATTGCTCCTTTTTTATTTACTCCGCCTGCGCAAGCACAAGCTTGGGATCAGTAGGCTCATCGTTGTTGTATACCGAGAATTCAAGGTGAGCGCCGAGCGCCGTGCCGTAGTTTGTAGGCGCAGCCACGCTTCCTATCCTGTCGCCCTTGAGAACGCTCTCACCCTCCGATACAGCCAGATTTTCATCAAGCTGACTGTATGTAGAGCTCCAGCCGTTGCCGTGGTCGATACATACGCTTACACCCGATTCCTTGTCATTTGTCACAGCCGTAACAATTCCGTCAAACGCCGCAAATACATCCTCACCAATATCTGCCGAGATACATATGGAGTCGTTTGTCCTGTACTGTTCAAGCGTCCTGTCGTAAATTCCCGTGTCCATGCTGTAGTCCATAACTATGGGACCCGATACGGGCCATTCCATTACCTGACTGTCGTCAAAAAGGCTCAGCTCGCCGTTGTCGGGTATCATATCCTCTGCCTCTGCCGTGTCTGTCCTCTGCATGGATGTTATGCTTTCGGTCTCTCTTTCTTCTTCGGTTTCGCTCTGAGTTTCCGTTTCCGTTGTCGCGGTGAGCGGAGTCACATTTGATTTATCAACGGGCGCGATGTCCTCCTCAAGGTTTACTTGCTCGTTGTCGGCTTTGTTTCCGCTGTTGAGTATAGATATGCCGAAGGCAAGTATTATAAATACCGCCGCCAGAGTATAGAGTACGGTATAAAAGTTTTTCTTGTTGTATTCGTTGTTGTCCATTGTTACACCTCCTGAGCGTATTATTGACTTGAGAAGTCATATTTATACCAAAAGCAAATAAAATTTTAGCAAAATTATTTTTTGTTATGTACAATTTACAAATTTTGTTGTATAATTAAAACATACAAGGAGGATAAGGAATAATGAGTGTTGATTTAAAAGGTAAGAATTTTCTTAAAATAATGGATTTCAGCGCGGAGGAGCTTGAATATCTTCTTGACCTTGCCGCAGATTTGAAGGCTAAGAAAAAAGCGGGAGTTTCTACCGAGGTATTCAAGGGCAAGACCGTTGCGCTTATATTTGAAAAGACAAGCACAAGGACAAGATGCGCCTTTGAGGTTGCCGCTTACGATCTGGGCATGAACTGCACTTATCTCGACCCCTCGGGCTCTCAGATAGGCAAGAAGGAAAGCATTGCCGATACCGCAAGAGTGCTCGGCAGGATGTATGACGGCATAGAATACAGAGGCTTCGGTCAGGAAATAGTGGAGACCATAGCTAAGTATGCGGGCGTTCCCGTGTGGAACGGACTCACGAATGAGTCGCACCCCACTCAGATACTTGCGGATTTCCTCACCGTAAGGGAACGCTTCGGCAGACTTAAGGGCATCAATTTCGTATACATGGGCGATGCACGCTTTAATATGGGCAATTCGCTCATGGTTGGCTGCGCAAAGCTCGGTATGAACTTTACCGCCTGTGCGCCCAAGAAATATTTCCCCGATGAAAAGCTTGTTGATAAATGCAGGGCTATAGCCGAAAAAACGGGCTCCGTCATAACTCTTACCGAGGATGTTGAAAAGGGTGTCAAAAATGCCGATGTCATATATACCGATGTGTGGGTATCCATGGGCGAGCCCGATGAGGTATGGGCAGAGAGAATAAAGGAGCTTTCTCCCTATCAGGTCAATAATAAGGTCATGTCCATGGCAGGTGAAAACGCTGTGTTCATGCACTGTCTTCCTGCCTTCCACGACCTCAATACCACCATTGGCAGGGATATAAGCCGTAAATTCGGCATAAACGAAATGGAGGTCACGGACGAGGTGTTTGAAAGCTCCCGCTCCGTGGTATTCGATGAGGCGGAAAACAGGATGCACACCATAAAAGCCGTTATGTACGCCACATTATAGGGCATACGGCTTTACATAAACTATAGTTCGGAGTGATCAAAAATGAGCAGTGAAAAAAAGAAAGTCATATACAGCGCCATGCAGCCCTCGGGAGTCCCCTCTCTGGGCAACTATCTGGGAGCGCTTAAAAACTGGAAAAATCTTCAGGATGAATATAATTGCCTTTTCGGCGTGGCAAATATGCACGCCATAACGGTAAGACAGGACCCCACGGAGCTGAGGCAGAGAACAAGGGATCTGGTTTCGCTTTTCCTCGCCATAGGTCTTGACCCCGAGGAGCATATAATATATGTGCAGTCCGATGTAAGGGCTCACGCAGAGATAGCGTGGATATTGAATTGCTTCACCTACATGGGCGAGCTCAACAGGATGACGCAGTTCAAGGATAAGTCGGCAAAGCATTCTGATAACATAAACGCAGGACTTTACACCTATCCCGTGCTCATGGCAGGCGATATACTTCTCTACCAGAGCGACCTTGTTCCCGTAGGCGCAGACCAGAAACAGCACCTTGAAATATGCAGGGATATAGCAGGCAGATTCAACAGCATATACGGCGATGTATTCAAGGTGCCCGAGCCTTATATTCCCAAGGTGGGCGCAAGGATAATGGGACTTCAGAACCCCGAAAGAAAGATGAGCAAGTCCGAAAGCGACAACCTCAACAATGTGGTATATATTCTGGATGAGCCCAATGTAATAGCCAATAAGATAAAAAGAGCCGTTACGGATTCCGACACCGAGATAAGATACGGCGAGGATAAGCCGGGCATAAGCAATCTCTTGAATATATACTGCTCCGTTACGGACAAAACACCCGATGAGGCTGTAAACGACTTCAAAGGCTGCGGCTACGGCGAGTTCAAAAAGAGCGTAGGCGATGCGGTTGTGGAGCACATGCGCCCCATACAGGAGAGATTCAAGGAATATTCCTCTGACAGAGCCTATGTTGAAGGCGTAATGAAAAACGGAGCGGAAAAGGCGTCATATATCGCCAATAAAACACTTAACAAGGTCAAGAAAAAGGTTGGCTATCCAACCTATAAATAAAAAATAACCTAAAAGAAGGAGGAGGTATTTTTATGAGTATCATACCAATGAAGGAAAAGAAATTTGACATGGTCGGCTTCGGTGAGGTCATGCTCAGGCTTTCACCCGGCAACAAGGAAAAAATTTCAAGAAGTGAAAGCTTTGAAAAGCAGGCAGGCGGTTCGGAGCTCAATGTGGCATCGGGCGCAGCGTTTTTGGGCGTGCGTTCTGCCATCATCACAAGACTTCCCGACAACAAGGTGGGAAGATTTGCAAAGTATAAGATAAGATACGGCAATGTTTCCGATGACTATCTTATATACGACACATCAAAGAATGCAAGGCTCGGTATCTATTACTATGAGGCAGGCGCATATCCCAGAAAGTCGTCCGTAGTTTACGACAGAGCCAATTCCTCTATCTGCACCATGAGCGCAGACGAGATAAACCCCAAGGTTTTTGACAACACAAGGCTTTTCCATGTCAGCGGTATCACAATGGCATTAAATGAAAACCTCAAGGACATAGTTATAGACACCGTAAAGAAGTTCAAGGTAGCAGGCGCGGCAGTAAGCTTTGATGTTAATTACAGAGCAAAGCTTTGGAGCGAGGAAGAGGCAAAGGCAGCCATACTTCAGGTGCTCCCCTATGTAGATATACTCTTTGTTTCCGAGGAAACATCCAGAAGAATGATGCAGAAAACAGGCACTCTTGAGGACATAATGAAGAGCTACAGCGATGAATACGGCTGTAAGGTAGTGGCAACCACAAAGAGAGAGGTCGTAAGCCCCACAAGGCATAACTTCGGCTCCAAGCTCTACTACAACGGCAATTTCTATGAGGAGCCCGCTTATGAGAATATCGAGGTCATAGACAGAATAGGCTCGGGCGATGCCTATGTTGCAGGTGCTCTCTATGCTCTTCTGACAACGGATGACCCCATGGAGGCTGTAAGATACGGCAACGCTATGTCAGCCGTTAAATGTACCACAAACGGCGATATGCCTGCGGCTTCCCTCGAGGAAATACAGAGCGTTATAAAGTCGCACACCGCAGAAGGCCCACAGGAAGAAATGAGCAGATAATTCAAGCTTGTTTATTTAATATTTTATCATAAAAAGCGGCAGCCGTATTTGGCTGCCGTTTTGTGTATCGATAAAATATATTTTGACCCTTTAGTTGTTTTGTGGGTGCTAGGCAAGCCTCCCTCTACTCAGCACTTTTGCTTCGCAAAAGCAAGGCTGCGCCTTGGCGAATAAGTCTTTTCGCTGCAATGAGGGAGGGGGACCTTTGCGCCGAAAGAAGTCGGTCAGTCCTTTAGAACTGACTTTGCTGAAGGCAAAGCGCTGATACGAAGGCGGTGGAAGGAGTATAATATTGTTAGTTACGCATTCTCCCTCAGTCGCCCTGCGGACGACAGCTCCCTCCAGGAGGGAGCCTTTCATGTCGTTTTTCATTCCACTAAAGCCAAGGGGACAGTTACAGAAAGTTTTTTATCAATTCGGGGACAGCAAATGCTATACTTTGCATTACCTTCAATGCATTGCTCTTTTTCATATCCTCATCGCTGAGTTCAAACATAAGCCTGTATTCCGCAAGATTTCTTCCCCATGGTACAACATTGTTCAATTGAAACGCCATATTATTTTCTCCTTAATTTTAGCTTTATTGCTTTATTGCAGTTCTTATTTCATACCCATATCCGAATGAAGCTCGGGAGATTGCATAGTATTTTCATGGCTGAACTCTGTAAGCACATGATTTTTTACATGGTGTGCCTCCTGCTCTATCTCGTTTATGTTCATTACCTTTGCGGCAGGCTCCGTGCCTCTGCTCCTCCTCACATAATCCGTTCTCATAAGGTCGGCTTCCACATTGTATGCTTTTATCCTGTCCATAAATGCTTCGGCGCTTTTATAGCTGTCCATAGCCTTTAAATAATCGTCATATGCTTTATCGGCAGCAGTCCTCGTAGAGGGCAGGGAGAACATTCTCGAAACGCCTTTAAGCTGTTCAACAGGCTGAGGCTTCTGCGGATCTGTCATTGTAAACTTCACGGGCTCCTTATCACCCTTGTTGTTTACCATCATAATGGGCTTTACCCAGCCGTCGGGCGATAAATTATCCTCAAACGCCTTTTTTATTAAACTGCCCATAGCCTCGATTTTTTTGTGCTCATCCGAAGCATTTATGAAGGCGGGATTTTCCGAGATCGCTTTTCCGTTTATGATAAGCCTGTCTGCCATATTGAGCGCATCTGAAACATTTTCCGTACCCATAAATGTTTTTATAAGCCCCTCATAATTATTTTCTGAGGCAAGGGACTGCACGGAAAGTGCGTCAATATATGCTCCCGGAGCCTTCACGCCTCTTGAAGCCAGAAGCTCTGAGCACTCCTTAAGCTCGTTGTAGTTTGCCGTTGCGCTTATGAGCTTGGCATATGCCGCAGCTGTTTCGTTTCCGCTTTTTAATACCGCGTTCCTTTTCTCGTTCCTGTCGAATTCGTATGTGTTGAGCTGATATCTTTTCAAGGCGTTGTTGTATTCCTCTGCGCTCTTGAATTTATCCTTCTGCGGTTCACGCTCTCTTAAAAATGAATCGGGCATTACATTTACAGCCCTGAAGTCGTTTTTGCCGTACTTTATGGACACAAATTCGGGGCCGTTGTTTTCAACGCTTTTAAGCACCTTTTCCGTAAGGTCCTTTTCAATTTTCTTTACGGTGTCGTAGTCCACATCTCCCTGAATGTTGTAGTATTCCTTCAACGGCATTGTGTTGATATACACCTTTTCGAAGGCGGCGTTGAACATACTTTTGTCCGTGTCCTTTGTAACGGGACAGCTCGTAAGCTCGTTTATAATACTCATGCGAAGTCCATCACAGTTTTTTACTGCATCGGGCACTCCCGGCAGGTTGCCCTTTGCGGCCGGAATGTCCATATAGAAGTTCTGCAGTTTTTTAAGCTGTATGTTCGGCACGCCTTTTGCGTTTATGCTTGCTTCGGCAGGAGAATAATTGAGTATGGCGCTTGTAACGATATCCTCGGCAGGTATTGTCTTTGCCTCCTTGAAACCGTTTATTATCACTTCCATATCCTTCTTTTTGTCTTCCTCGTTCAGCTGTTCGTCCAAAGCATTCGGCATTCCGTTTATGCAGTTGACTATATCGTCCTTTTTAAGATACGATGCCATTACATCAAGCGATGCCATATATGTATTGATAGCATCGTTCGCCTCTCCGTTAACAGCGCCTAAAGGTACTCCGCTTATGGCGTCAAAGCCCATGTTGTCAATGAGATCCTGCATGATGGCAGCATGACCCACCTGCATATTTGGTCCGTTAGGTATGACATTGTCCTTGTAGTTATCGCTCGCCAGATAGTTAAGCCTGAACGATGTGGCAAAAGTGCCTGCTGTAGCCATGCCCGCGCCGTTGTTTATAAAGTTTTTAAGGTTTGAATTCTTTTCCGTCTGCTGTAAACAGTCGTGGAATATCCTATATTTCTCGAGAGAAAGAGTATCCCTGCGTATAGAATCCCTGTCGCTTATGTCCCCGAGGGTAGGCTTTACCTCAAAAAGTTTTTTTGTCATATTAAGCAATGTGGGATAAGTAACATTGTTGAAGTGGTCTATATTTGCCTGCGCATCATTTTCGGACGAAGGCACCTTTGAGAAAATTTCACAGAAATCCTTGCCTGCCAAAGCCTTTTGTCTGTACATATCGGCGGAGGTGTCCTCCAATATTTCATCAAAGGTGAAGTTTTTGCCCGTCTTGGGGTTTATCCTTGTCAGCATATAGGCATAACAGAGGTTTTCGGGCGTCCTGTCTGTTACAAAGTTGACCATTATGTTGTCAAAAAGTCTTTTAACGGCTTCACAGAAATTACTGCCGTTCATTCTCCATGGGTCTATGGCCGCGACCTTGTCGGCAGGCATATTTACAATATCCGCGCGTGTCCTCCAAAGGTCTGTATCAGCAAGAATAGTGGGGTCGGACTTATCATTAAAAAGCGATTCAAAAAATATTTTTTCGTCCAGACAGCGTTTTCTCCAGAAATCTTCTTCTGCGACTTGGGCTTCATTATGCATGGAATTTCTGTAATTCTTTACATATCCCATAGTACTGCCTATTTTCTTTTTTGATTCCACGAGATAATAATTGTCAAGCACGGGCAGTACGGCTGTAGGCTCCGAAAAAAGATTGTTTTTCTTCATCACAGTAACAAACGAATTGCTCTTAACATCAAGAGCCTTTCTCACAGCCTGTGCGTAAGTATCTATATCGGCGTCCTCACCCAATGTTTCTGTAAGGTTGTGTCCGTCTATATAAATACTGTCAAGAGCCGACTGCAGATTTTCATCGTCAAGGCTTTCAACGCCCGTCACATTTTTTATGTATTCACGCGCATCTTCGTTTTCACTCACCTTTATAATGCTGTTGTCCGAAGGAACACGCACATTGTTTATATATTCTATAAGCTCATTGTCCCTCTGAGCCTTTTCCGCTTTAAGCTCATCCGTCAATTCTATTTCTGCCTGAGAGTTGTGGGCATAGCGAAGGCTTATGTATTTGTCGGTGCTTATGGGTACAAAATAACCTCTCCTGTCAATGCGCATAGCGGTATTCAGGCTTGAAACATCAAGACTTTCTCTTAACATATTCACGCCTTCTTTCATGCTCTTGCCGGCAAGGCTCTGACCGTTTATGTATATATCTGCAAGCGCCGCCTCTGCTTCCTCGGCAGTCTCAAATTTCGTGCCCATTATATCCGACATAAAATCTAAGTTCAGATCCGCATCAATATCATCGCCTGCGGCAAATTCATACATATAATATATTGACATAAAAATTACTCCTTTCATTGCAGATACTATTCTTTATTATATTATTTTACCACAGTTTTGTGGAAAAGTGTATGTTGTTTATGCTTGCATTTTAACAGTTTGCGCCAATTTATAATTTTAATTCCTCTCCGCCGTAAAATTTAACGGTATTGTCAGCCCGTATAAGCATCCTTAGATCATCTGTTTTCTTCAAACACAACGGATGTCGGATATTTGACCTGATTTAATTTCTCCTTAGCTTTAATTGTCTGTTCCGGATCAATATCATATAGGTTGGCAATAGCTATTGCATAATATATCACATCCCACAATTCTTCATCTATTGTTCCTTTGATATTTTCGTAATTCTCTGCCTTTGACCCTTTACGCATTGCGCGCGCAAGCTCTCCTACCTCTTCGGATAATTTAAAAAAGTAGTCCTTTAATAAATTGGGGTCATAGTCCTTTTGCTTTATATAATTCTGCAAATATTTAACAGTTATCCTTCCGTCCATTATAGCCCTCCGTTAAACCTTTTGTTTTTGCTGTCATTGATAACTGAAAATATGTAAAATTATTCAAGCCATTGTATAAATGCTGTTTTATCCGTGCTGTCATATCCTGCATTGCTGTAAAAATTAAGCGTTGCTTCCTCCTTTGAGCCGGTAAGTAACATAATTTTATGATTTATAAAAACTCATTAACAAAATCACTGAGTACACAAAAATCCAATATATATTCCTGACTGTCATATTCGCCAACATCAGCTTGATGCTGTAGGTAATACCTTTTAACTTTCTCCTGTATGCGCTTTGTGGCTTCCTTGAAGTCCGGTGCTCCCTCATAACATACCCCGTAATATTCTATCTGATCCGGTTGCACGGTAGCCATCATGTATTTGATAATTTCAAATCGTGAAAATATAACAGAACTATCGTTTTTCTTTCGGAGAACACATACCGTCAAATCTTTCGGAGATATGTTCATATCGGTACACCCGTTCTCGAAATTTCGCTCATTCTTAATGCTTGTACCATCGAATCGCAGATATACTCCTTCGCCTAAATAATCCGAAAGACTTTTTGAAGCCATTATCTTTTTCATCGCAGAATCATCGGTTATCACCATTTGTCCTGCTTTAACCTTGTCATACACAAATTGAAAATCCACAAATAGAGCAATCGCACCTTCAAATCCCTCTGAGAAGAAAACCTTAATTTTTTCATCTCCAATGAGTTTGCTATTGACTCCACTTTGGGGGATCAATCCTGTTTTGCTAATTGAGCGTAAATTATCTAATGATGTCATATGATAATAATACATTTTGCTTCTCAACTCATTTCGCTAAATCCCGATTTATCTTTGTCTATTCACCTATTTCTTCTTTTTCGGCTTTGGCGCCGGCAGCTCCTCATACATAGCGTTGAACAGACCCGTCAAAAACTCTTTATTGTCGACCTCGTCCACCAACAGCATTTCCTTTGCTCCCTCGTAGGGCAATTCATATTTAGCTGTCGGCATATAGTTTATTGCCGCCTTTATCGGCTTTACAAGCAGTCTGTCATCATATATACCGCCTACGATCTTACCACGGTAATATATTATAAATTCTCCCATCATAGCCCGATATGTAATTTCATCCAATTCGGATAACTGCCCTAAAATAAATTCTAAATATTCTTTACTCGATGCCATAATTTCACCTCAAATCCTAATAGTCATTATTTAACATACCGTTCGTAACGGCATTGTTCAACGACCCTATCTCCCAATAAAGTAATTGCCTTATGCGGACACAAGCTTATACAGCGGTAACACATGGTACACCGTCCTTTTGCGGAAGCCTTATTGTTTTCTACCATAAGGTTTTTCATGGGGCATAGGCGCACACACAGACCGCACCCCGTACAGCTGCCGTTGATTTTTATTTTATCGGAATAATATTTTGTCTTTTTACTAAACCAAAGCCTCTGACCGAAAAGCCCTGCAAGTCTGTCGCAGAAAAACAATCCGTCCTTCGGGAACCTGCCTTGCTTTATATTGTCTGCCCATTTTTCGATTTTACTGTCCGCAGCCTTTATTATCCCGCGATTTTCCTCAATTGACTTTTTCAAAAGCCCAACATCACAAACGGAGTCGGGCATTTTTATATGCAAACCGCCGATAACCTCTGCGCCGTATTTTTTCAATAACCTCGCACAGCAGCCTGCGCCGTCACCGCTGAACAATCCCATTGTTGCCATACAAAGCACCTTTTTGTCCTTCCAAAGCTCCGAATGTTTTTTTATAAAATCTCTTACCATAACAGGAGCATTTGAAAATTGAATAGGATATGCCAATATAATAAAATCGTGCTTTGACAATTCATCAACGGCATCCTCTCTTTCAATAGGGATCGCCTTCGCGTTTTCGTCAAGCAAATGTATCAATTTTTCAATGCAGTGTTTTGTGTTTCCCGTTCCGCTTAAATATATACCCAACATAATGAAATACCCCGTCCGTCTCTTTTGCGCTTGTTTTCTCTTTTTTTATTCTATTATAACAAATAAAACAATTCATTTCAATTCAAAACTCAAAATACAAAAACCGCTTGCGCCTCATATCATAAAGACTATATTTTATAAATCATCTTTTCCACGCCGTCTGCACCTTATTCTGACGCATTTTGTCAATTAATTTCTGTATGATTTTGATTATTCATGTTTTGTCGTTTGTTGACATTTTATTGTTAATATGATAAAATATAATAGTTATACTATGTATGGGTATTATCACATAGAGGAGTAGGGCATATTTATGAAAAAATTCGGAAAATCATTTTTAATATTTTTTATATGTATATTGTGTATTTCAGCCGTCAGCATAGGCGTTGTGTATTTCAGATTCATATCCGAGCGTATTTATAAGGACAGCACGGACAATCTGGAGGAAATATACAGTCAGGTGAACCGTTCCTTCGGTATGTTCGTGGAAAGAAACTGGGGTCTTCTGGAAAGCTGGGACAACAGCTCTGCGCTCTCGGATGAAAACGAAGGCAAGCTCCCCGGTTTCGTGGCAAAGGAAAAAGAATACTGGGGTTTTTCTGACTTCTATTTCATTTCTTCCGACGGCCGATTTATGTCTGTAGACGGTGCCGAGGGAAGCATTGACATGGGCGAGGAATGGGGCGAGCTCACACAAAATAAGGAGCCCGTTATGAGCGAGGCCTCTCCCGAGGGCAAGGATGTGACTGTGTTTGCCGTTCCTGCGGAGCACGGTGCTTATAAAGGCTTTGAATATGACGCCATAGCCGTAAGCTATACAAATGCCGACATGGCAAGCTCTCTTGATGTGGACGCATTTTCGGGCAAGGCAAAGTGTTTTATTATACACACGGACGGCAGTATAATTCTTTCAACACAGACCGGAGGCAATATATACAGCAACTATCTTGTCTATCTCAAGGGCGCCTCTGACCTTTCCGATGAAGAGCTTTCAGCTCTCCAAGACGAATGGGCAAAGGGAAGCACGGGCATAGTAAGGTGCAGGATAGGCGATGAAGACCACTGCATACTGTATCAGCCCGTGAGCTACAGAGATTATATACTTCTGAGCTCTGTGCCTCAGAATGCCGTGAGCGCAGGCTTCCTTTCCGTTCAGAAAATAACCGTGGATGTTCTTGGAGCAATATTCCTTCTTTTGGGCTCCGTTGTCATTGCTCTGCTTCTCATGAGAGGTCATAGCCTTACGCGCAAAAGCAAGCTCGAGCTCCAGTACCGCGAGCGTATGTTTGATGTGCTTTCAAACAGCGTAGACGATTTCTTTGTAATGCTGGATGCCGAAAAATGGAGCGTGGATTATATAAGCCCCAATATAGAGAGGCTTCTGGGCATTCCCGTGGAGGATGCTCTCAAGGATATAAGAGTGCTTGAAAAATGTGCCGTAGCTGATGACGATATTGTCATACCCAAGGACGAGCTTGAAAATATACCCCTTCAGGGCAGCAGGTCGTGGGAATATGAATATATGCATCAGGGCACGGGCGAGCGCAGGTGGTACAGAATGACAATGTATCACATGAGCATACAGGATGTCAGAAAATATATACTTGTAATGTCCGACCGCACATTGGATCTTCAGATGAATCAGAAGCTCCGTGAGGCGCTTAATGCAGCGCAGAGCGCAAACGAGGCAAAGAGCAACTTCCTTTCAAATATGTCTCACGACATAAGAACGCCAATGAATGCCATAGTGGGATTTTCAATGCTCCTTGAAAAGGAAGCCGACAATCCCGACAAGGTGAGGGAATACACTCGCAAAATAACGGCTTCCAGCCATCACCTTTTGAGCCTTATAAACGATGTGCTGGATATGAGCAAGATAGAGAGCGGAAAAACATCGCTCAATGTAGATATATTCAGCCTGCCCGAGCTTTTGGACGAGCTCAATATAATAATTATGCCCCAGGCAAAGGCTAAAAAACAGCAGTTCAGGATAAATGTACAGGGCGCTCCGCCCGAACAGCTTGTAGGCGATAAGCTCAGGCTCAATCAGATACTTATAAATCTTATGGCAAACGCTATAAAATATACACCCGAGGGCGGAAAGATAGATTTCAATGTCAGAGAGATACCGAGTCCCGCTCCGCAGTATGTCACTCTGCGCTTTGATGTGCAGGACAACGGCATAGGCATGAGTGAGGAATTCCGAAAGAAGGTATTCAATCCCTTCAGCAGGGAGATAAGCTCCGTCACAAATAAGGTGCAGGGCACGGGTCTTGGCATGGCTATCACAAAGAACCTTGTAGACCTCATGGGCGGTATAATAACCGTTGAAAGCAAGCAGGGCGAGGGCAGTACATTCACCGTTGAGCTTTCGTTCGTGCTTCCCGATCAGACCCATTCCGCCGAATGGTTTGCCCGCAAGGTAAGCCGTATGCTTGTTGCGGATGACGAGCTTGATATATGCCTTAATATCAAGGAGCTTATGCGCGATACCGGTGTGGATGTCTCCTTTGTTACCGACGGACAGTCCGCTGTGGATTCGGCCGTGCGTGCCCATGACGATGGCAATGACTTCGGCGTTATACTGCTCGACTGGAAGATGCCCGGCATGGACGGTGTTCAGACAGCAAGGAAAATACGCGGTGCAATAGGCAAGGATGTGCCTATACTTGTGCTCACCTCTCACGACTGGGAGGATATAGAGGAGGAAGCAAGAAGGGCGGGCATAAATGCCTTTATGTCAAAGCCGTTCTTTGTTTCGTCGTTTATACAGACTATTGCGCCCTTGTTTGAAGAGGAAGAAGCTCAGAGTGCGCCCGAGCCCTCTGCGGCAGAAAACATTATGCAGGGCAAGCGCTTCCTTATTGCCGAGGACAACGAGCTAAATGCCGAAATACTCATGGAAATACTTAGCATAGAGGGCGTCAACTGTGAGCTTGCGGTGAACGGTCTTGAAGCCGTTGAAATGCTTGAACGCTCCGAACCCGGATATTATGATATGATACTCATGGATGTGCAGATGCCCGTTATGAACGGCTACGAGGCTACAAGAAAGATACGTTCTTCGGCTCACCCCGAGGCTAAGACAATACCCATTGCCGCCATGACGGCCAATACATTTGCCGAGGATGTTCAAAATGCCATGGAGGCCGGAATGGACGGTCACCTTGCAAAGCCCATAGATATGAACGCCGTGAGAGAGCTTGTGGGCAAGCTCCTGGGCGGAAAATAAATAGGGGGCTCAAAACGAAGCTTAGGAGGATATATTTGATGAAGAATAAAAAACTGTTTCTTACAGCGGTTCTTGTTTTGTCGCTTATCCTTACTGCATGTAATGCGAACAGGCAGGAAAATGAGGATACTCCCGTCACCCTTACCCTCATGGGCAAGGAAAGCGATATTGCCAAAAGCTATATGCAGAGCATTTTCAGCCAATATGAAACAGCAACGGGCAATAAGCTCGATATAATATCCTTCGAGGATTCCGAGTTTGAAACAGCGGCAGCCGCCGAATTCGATGCAGGCAATGCTCCCGATATATTCATGCATTTCAACAATGAAGACCTCAACCGCTTTGATGCAGAAAACAATTTTTATTACCTCAACAATGAAAAATGGGTGAGCGACCTCACGGACGGCGCGAGGGATTACTGCACAAATGCGGGCGGAAAGCTTTTGGGTCTGCCTTTCTGGGAAAACTCCGTTTCGGGATGTTATTACAACAAGACAATACTTGACAGCCTTGGACTTAAGCCTGCAGAAAATCAGGCGGAATTTGATATGCTCTGTCAGGCGCTTGCCGATGCGGACTATACGCCCATATGCTGGCCTGCCGACGGCTGCTCGTGGATGCCTCAGCTCGGACTTGACCCCGTTTTTGCGGATTCTCCCGAAACGCTCGAAAAAATAAATAAAAATGAAATAGGCTACGCCGATATCCCCGAGGTCACAAATATGGTCCGCTGGCTTAACGATGCCGCCGAAAAGGGCTGGTTCGGCGAAGATTTTCTTCAGACGGGTTGGTCTGATATAAGCGATAAAATGAGCTCGGGAGAGGCTGTTATGACATTCATATGGGACACATGGTTCTATACGGACTTTGCCGAGGACGGCAAATATTCCGTGGATGACTTTGCGCTTATGCCCGTTTTCCTCAATACCGCCGAGAACGGCACATATGAAGGCGGAAACCTCAATATGATGATGGCGAATAAAAACAGCGGACACCTTGACAAGGTCCTTGAATTCCTTTCATTCTGCGCCGACAGTAAAAATTATAATATAGCCTTTGACGGCATTTCGACCGTAAACTGCTTTAAGGCTCAGACTACAAATATACAGTCCGGAATGGTCACGGACGCAGCCGATTCCATATCCAAAAACGAGCGTGTTTCCACTGCGGCCTCCAGAGTGACCGGCTACAGCGCCGAGGATATGGTGAGCGCCCTAAACAGCCTTTTCAATAAAGAGATAAGCGTAAACGAGTGCGTCAGACTTATGGATGAATACAGAGTAACACAAGCCCAAAAACAGGGCATGGAAGGGTTTTAAATATTTTTGACAGTAAAAAAACGCCATGTAAAAATGGCGTTTCAGACTGTCGAAAAAGCCTAGAAAAATCTAGGCTTTTTTTATGCAACGAAAAGGCTCGGCTTCTGCGTTTTTTTGGCAAGCCGAAACAGGTATTTCACCTAGCATTATATTTTTTATAAATATGACCGAAGATGAGCTTGGCATAAAAGTCCTATTGCAAAGATGCGAATATTGGTATATAATGTATTATATAGAAGTATGCAGAAGAGATTGCTGTATTTTTGGTATGCGCTTGCCGTTTATTGGCAGCATCGTATACTGCCGAAGGGTTTGCTTACCCTCGGCGTTTTAAGGAAAGGAAACGGAACAATGCTTAAAATATCTATTTGCGATGATGAGGCCGAAGAGAGAAAAAGGATTGCAGATAATCTCCGGGTCTACACAGCGGAACACTGTGAGTATGGCATTGAATTTGATGTGTATTCGTCTGCATTTGAAATGCTGGAAGCGTTTGACAGGTCAGGCGGTCCGGATATTGCGCTTTTGGATATCTGTATGCCCGATATGCTGGGAACAGAATTGGCACGGGCTATTCTCCGTTTCAGTGAAAATACCGACATCGTATTTTTGACGACCAGTTCGGATTATGCTGTCGATGCCTTTTCCATACATGCCGCGGACTATATATGCAAGCCTTACACGCAGGAACAGTTTGACACTGCCTTAGAGCGTGTCATTGCCATGCGTGAGCAAAAAACATGGGTCCTTCTCCGCTGTGACGGAGAATTGCACCGCATAGCTCTGGAGGATATTCTTTACATAGAAACAAGAGATAAACGGCGTGTGTTTTCTCTTGTTTCGGGTAAAAAGCTTTCCGTGTGGTTATCGCCGATACAGCTTCAGGAATGTATCATGGGCAAAAAAGGCATGACAAAATGCGGGAGCTCCTATATTGTCAACCTGAGTCATGTCCGCTGCTTTTCCGGTACGGATCTGCTTATGGATGATGATACCGTCATACCCGTTCCAAGGAGGTGCCGTTCCGAGATAAAGCAGGCGTATTTTGATTTTTACTTAAAGGAGGCAGAAAGCTGATGCCGACGAGCCAAAGAATAATAATTGCCTTTTTTGTAAGCTTGTTGTTTTTTGCAATACATTTGACGGCAGGACTTTTGCTTCAGGAGAGAAAATACTCGGTAAAAAAGACGGCTCTGCTTTGGGGCTCGGCGGGTATATTCCTTTTTCTGGAGCTGTGCTTCTGCTTTGTTTTTCTGTCAAAGCCATGGAGGATGCCTGTTGCTTTTATGCTTTCATATATATACTTTTGGGGGATTTTTATATACGCATCCGCAGACGGTTTTTGGAAGAAATGCTATCTTTGGATCACATATGGCTGTGTTATCGGCGTTTCGCTGTCTGTCTCGTTTTATTTATGCTATTTGCTTTTGCCGAACGGTTCGGATACTTTTGTGTATTTTATTCGAGGTGTGCTCTTCGGCATTATTTGTTTTGTGATCTTATTTATGTATTATAAATATGGCAGACCGCTCATACGCGATGTCAGCGGATTTCGCACGAAAAACTGGATATCGCTGAATATCGTTTCCATAATATATTTTTTCACCTTTGTGATACTCCTGTCAAAGATCACTGCGGAT
This sequence comes from uncultured Clostridia bacterium, assembly GCA_947632235.1. GTDB lineage: Bacteria > Bacillota > Clostridia > Lachnospirales > CAG-274 > Gallispira. The sequence continues at coordinate 3,621 of CANROO010000006.1, read as the reverse complement.
AACTGCATCAATTCAAACACCTTAATCTTTTTTTCACTGTTTGTATGCTCCTTTGCCGTAGCTAACATATTGATAATAAGCAACATACATCAGATGCGAAAGGAAGCAAGGGACAAATTGGTAAGGCAAAATGTTGAGTACCTTATGACCTATGTGGAAAATGCGAGAAAAAACGAGCAGGAGATCCGTCAGTTCCGTCACAACATACGCCATCATGCCGAGCGAATAGCGGCTATGGCGCGTGAGGGTAACACAGAGGGTATATTGGCTTATTTAGGGCATAACGAGGAAGCCTCGGAGAGCTTTCCTGCGTGGTGTCCGAACGTCACAGTCAACGGCATACTGAGCTCCTATGCGGAGAAGGCAAAAAAAGCGGGCGTGGAATATACTGCCAAGGCGGATACACCGGCAAAGTCGAAGGTCGCCGATGTGGATTTTGTGGCGATACTTGCCAACCTTCTGGAAAATGCTCTTAACGCCTGCGTTGCACTAAAAAGCCCCGGTCCCATTCAGGTACATATCAGAAATGTAGGCAATAAAACGGTGATTGCGGTCAGTAATCCCTGCGGTGCGGAGCTGAAGCTTGAAAACGGACTGCCGACTGCGCGAGGTATAGGAATCGACAGTATCATTTCATCATCTATAAGGTATCAGGGGGACATCAACTATAAAATTCAGGAGGGCATCTGTACCGCCTGTGTGATCTTGAATCCTTGATAATTCCATGCTTTTGGTGAATGATATACAAAGCGGGCAAGAATGATGTACATTTAGCTGCTGCGGAGAATATACCGACAGCGAAAGCGGACTTATATTGCGTATGTATTTTGTACAAAAAATGCCGATAAAGAAAACGGAACATTATATAAGCGAGCAGAAAACAAGGTAAATAAACTTAATTTGATAGTCAATTGAATGAAATATATAAAAACAGAGGTGCATTATTTAATGGCTAAGCGTATTTGCAAATTAATATTGATTTTGCTCGTAAGCGTTATATTATTATTGTTGTTATTCTATTCATATTTAAAGGTCAGAAAGCCTAAATTGAATTATAAGTCAGCAGGCACACAAGAAATATCAATGACTGAACTCAAAGCCAATACGGAAAAAATAATACCCGACAGTAAATTCAGGTATCCCGGCTGTGTTATCATACAGAGAGGATATAATGCAAATCCCTATCGCTGGGATATAGAAAATTTAGCAAGTATCGGTGTTGAAATACCCGAAATAGACTTTGATAATAATTCACTTTTTATATCCTTGGGAGCCCCTGTAAAGGGTATATATTATTCAAGAATTGTTGTTTTTCCGTATCGTGATGATTTAATGCAATTATTTAATAAAAACAGAGGCTCTGACATATCATTGGAAATCGATACCGATGTACAGTCGGAAGAGTATGACAGGGCAGAGGATAAAATATATTTTTATATATTGCCTAAACCAAATGAGGATAGTTATTATACTATTTTAGATAATGGTTTTCATATTAATAAAGCAGATTGGTTTTTATGGAAAAAAGTAAAAGATTTTATTAATTGGTATTTTTTCCACTCATGGTATAGTCAAGTATAAGCAGAATATTCAACACAAAATCGGAAAAGCCAATGGCTCACAGAAATATACATATGCTAACAACGGAAATATAGTGAGAGAAAGAAAGGGACTTACTCTTACAAGAAATGCCAAGTATTATTCCTATGGTGAAGTAATATATAAAAGGACAAATGATATACCTTTCGGCTGCTGCGGAGAATACACCGACAGTGAAAGCGGACCTATATACCTTAGAAACCGCTACTATGAACCTGCTTCAACTGAAAATGGGACAAAAACGGCTAAAATTGAAGAAATGAAGAGTCAATTACCTGACGCCGGTCTTAATTTTTATGCAGCATATGGCGTAAGAACTCCTAAAGAAAGGACTGACTATTAATGAAAAAAATATCGACAATAATATTAACAATGATTTTTATTTTATCTATTACAATAACATGCTTCGGAAAACCGCTTCCGAAGCTTACAACAATATATAAATACAGCTCAAATGAAGAACAGGAAGCAGGCAATGTGTCCGAAAGAACTGCAAAAAACATAGATGAATATAGAATTGAAATTAACGGAAACTATGTAGGAAAAACAATGAAGGTATATGAATATGACTCAGGAAATTATATTTCACTCAGAGAGCTTGTGGAAGGTATGGGTGGAAGGATGGAATGGGCGCCTTTTCCTGCAAAAGAACCATATTATCTGGGAAGTTTTACTGTTTTTGGCACTAAATTTAAGTATTTCTCAAATATGTCATTTGATTCTTATGATGATAAGGAAAGATATTTGTTATATGATATATATATGAGCTATAACGGAAAAGATATTGAAATACCCATGGGAAATTGGACAAAGAGTATAAGCGGTAAGTATGTAAACAATAATGTTTTGGTAGGTATACAATTTGTAAATGCTATTTTCCCGAGAGTGGGTTATATAGGGGGATTCTGTAAAGAAACAGGTACATTCAGGGTAAAAAAATATGATTACACAAATGAAAGCAAACTCATTAAGGCAAAATTTCCCAATACAAAATTCTTGGAAATGCATAATATTTATACTGAAAAATATAAAGGATATGTAAAATTAACGCAAAGAGAAATAGATGATAATCATGCATCCCACCTTGCCAAAAATTCGGTATATAGGTGTGAAGACATATATGAAGCGATGTTTATATCTACCATGAATTTATATGCTAAGTATTTTGATTATATTGATCCCGATTTCAATTATAATGTTCCCGCAGACGGTGATATAGAGTTTTACAAAAATATGTTAAAAGCATATTATGCTGATGACTTTGAGGGCGCGGACATTAAAGTTAGATATGATAAAGACTTAGACGCATATATCATCTATAATAAAGAATATGAGAATGCTGAAAAGATTGATAATAGTTATGCTATGATTATGATTAGAAGAATTGATAATGCACTTTTATTGGCTAATAATTGGATAGACGAAAAATAAATGACTAAAATAGTTGAGGTGTTGCTATGAAAAAATATTTAAGATCATTATTTGTCATAAATATGGTTGTTATGCTGTTTTGTATGAATTGTAAAGCTTCATATGCAGGAACAAGCATGCAGGATAATATTACAGTAACTATTAACGACGACTATTATATAAGAATAAAGTCATTGATAGTCATAGATGATAAAATATATATGTCAATAAGAGATATACGAAGCATTTTTGGCTATAACTATAGCTTGGACACTCAAAATTCTGCTGTTGATCTGGATTATGCCTACGAACGAGACAATATTGATGTAAGCAGTTTTGATGAAATGTCCGAATTAAATTTACTTATTCACGGAGCTTCAATGGGCATTGCTTATACACATGATGATGAAATATATATTCCATTAAGGACTGTGGCACAGAGAAACAACTGTGATTTGATTTGGGATAATGACAGCAGAAAAATTGATATATATTATAAAATTTCAAATTTTTTTCATAACCGCCTTCGGGCGGTTTCAGACTGTCGAAAAAATGGTATTTTCAATTTCGTAAAATACCATTTTTTATATTTCCAAAGCAATTTTAATGCAA
>CANROO010000005.1 GCA_947632235.1 uncultured Clostridia bacterium | reverse complement strand
AACAGTTTCTACTACAGAAGCCACAACGGAAGCCACTACAGAGGCAACTACTGTAGAGATGACAACAAGGACACCTTCAGGCGGCGGCGGTTCAAGTCCCGAACCCGAGGAGCCCGATACCGAAGAGGCTACTGTTGAGGAAACCTCATCCGAGGCTACTTCCGAGGCATCCGAAGAAACTTCATCAGAAGTTACAACTGCTTCAATAGAAGCAACAACAGAAAATACAACTGCTATAGAAGCTTCATCTGAGACAACAACGGGAACCTCCGGCACGCCCAACGATAACCCGGACAATCCGGGCAATCCGAGCGGCAACGGCGGAAGAGGACCCAACGGTCCCGACGGCGATACTCCTAACGGAGATAATCCCGGCTCACCAAACGGTGACGAGCCCGGCGGTTCATCAGGCTTCAGCTTTGACAGACCCAGGTCTTCTGCTGATGCTCCCGATGGCGCTACAACAGTAAGTCTCAGAAGACCGCATTCGGCAATCACTCCTGCGGAGGATGTGCCTGCGACCACCGTTACAAGGGTCATCAAGCCCAGAGCGGCTTCGGGCGCATCATTACCCAAGACAGGCGATGCATCGGCAAACGGCTATGCTGTTATGCTTATGCTCCTTGCAGGTGCGGCATTGATGTTTACTTTCAGAAAAAAGGAAAAGTAATACAAATTAAAAAAAGCATCTCCCCCAAAAGGGGAGATGTTTTTTGGTGCATAATTATTTTATTATTCATTTTCCTTCAAAAAAAGCTCAAACACCCTATTTATCACTTCATCATTCAGCACATCGCTGTATGTGGCTGTTTTGCCGTCGGCATTAACGGTCTGTTCCATAATGATCACCTCATCGGAGCCCTCCGCCGCCATCACTGCGTAGCTGTATCCTCCGTATTCTATCACATCCAGAAACTCCATTTCGATCTCGTTTCCCTTGCTGTCGGTGAGTATTATGGTGTTTTCATTCTCTGACATATTTCTTGACCTCGTTCAAGGGGAGGCGTTCAATACACCTCCCCGTTTTTCATCACATTATTTTACAGTTTTTAACATTCGTCTGCTTCACGAGCTCTGCGCCCGATTTATTGTTCTTGTTTATGCAGTTTGAGAATACCATGTCCTCGCTGTTTTCTATCTCGAAGGCAGGTCCGTCAACGCCCACAACGGTGACGTTGTTGAACTTTATGCCCCTTGTGTTGCACATATAGAAGCCCTTTTCCTTGACCTCCTCTGCGCCCACAAGCATCGCGGGTATGCCGGGAACGGCATCCTCTGCGATCTCTATGTACACATTCTCGAATGTACAGTCCTCAACATACATTTCCGCAAGTCCGTAGAAATAGCCTGCCGCCGCATTTACTCTCTTGCAGGTCATGTTTGAAAAATGCAGTCTTCTGAAGGCCGGCGTGTCCTTTGTAACGGGTGCAGGGTTCTTGTCGCAGGTCTCGGGATCCATACCGCGCGGTCCCCACATGTAGTAGAGGTTGGCTATAAAGGGACAGAGCACATTTTCCATTATAACGTTGTCCACCCTTATGTCCTCCACGGCGCCTCCTCTGAAACGCCTTGACTTGAGCCTTATTCCCCTGTCGGTGTTTTCAAACACGCAGTTGGATATGGCAACATTCACTATGCCGCCGCTCATTTCCGAGCCGAGCACCACTCCGCCGTGTCCGTGTACCATGGTGCAGTTTTCAATTACTATGTTCTTGCAGGGTATTCTTTCCTCTGTGTCCTCCGTGCCTGCCTTTATGGCTATGCAGTCATCGCCCACGTCAATATGACAGTTTGAAACATGTATATTGGTACAGGATTCGGGGTCTATGCCGTCCGTGTTGGGCGAGTCATACGGATTTTTTATCGTCACATTGTTTATTGTGATGTTGTCGCAGAGTATCGTGTTTATGGTCCAGCTGGGCGAATTTTTGAGCGTAACGCCGTCAATGAGCACATTTGAGCACTCATAGGGCGCTATCATCTTGGGCCTTGGGTATTTGTTCTGCTTAGCCCTGAAAATGTCCCACCAGAACTGACCCTGACCGTCCAGAGTGCCCCGTCCCGTTATGGATATGTTTTCCTCGTTGTAGGCGTTTATGAGCGATGCGTAGCACTCTCTCTTTACGCCCTCCCAGCGCGAGATCACAACGGGATAGTCCTCAATGTTGTTTGAAAAAAGCAGTGTTGCGCCTGCCTCTAAGTTGAGCTCGATGTTGCTCTTTAAGAATATGGGCCCCGTGAGATATGTACCTGCAGGCACATATACCCTGCCGCCGCCTGCCGCCGCACATTTGTCCACAGCCGCCGCTATGGCTCCCGTACAAAGCGTTTTGCCGTCCGCTGCGGCTCCGCAGTCCAGAATATTTATTACCGCCATAATTTTTACCTCCTGTTTTTTACTTCTTTTGTGTATATTGTAACATATAAACAATATCCTTTGCAATACATTTTATTTAAAATAAAAAAATAAGAAATCGGATGCCCGCACCGTTGTGCATAGTTTATAATTATTTAATTATATTTACAAAATATTAATATAAATACTATTGACAAATATAAAGATATAGGTTATTATATATACATAAGATAACTTATAAGTTATAACTACAGTAAAAGCATATTAGAAGGGAGTGAGTTGAACCCGGCACGTAATTTCGTCTTACAGTTTTAAGAAGGTATATATCAAAATATTTCAAAAGACTGTTTATATAAAATAAATTAGCCGTAAATCGTTTATACCTACCCACAGACTGTAACGACCAGGACATATTCAAATAGATACACAGGAATGTAAGCCGAGGCTGTATAAAATAAGCGGTAAAAAAGATAAACCGCCGAAATTAATGGATCACCCGATAACACAAACCCATATAACAGCACAACAAACCATTAATGTAAATTTTAACGCTCTGAGGTTTAAATTCCAAAAAAACAAAAACAGAATATTGAAAAACATTACATCATGGATGTAAACAAAAAAGAAGTAAAATAAAAGTTAAAAGCATTAAAAAAAGATTTTCATTTTCAATTAAATTACTCCTTTATTATACACAAAATTTAAAACCACAAAAAAGAAAATGATGAAAGTGTGATTAAAATGATTTCAGAAGATTTTGAAGGATAGCTTGTTATCTGTTGTACATAAGACGGATAACAAGCTTTTTTTTGCGCTTAATTTTTTTATTGGCGTTTTTTGACGGGGCTGTGATGCGTTTTTTTCAAAATTTATGCCTCGCCCTTGATTTATGTCCTCAGAAATGATAAAATTAAAGCAGTATTTACTTGGAGATGATATTTTATGTTAAAAAACATAGGCATCATAGGTCTGGGACTCATTGGCGGTTCGCTTGCCAAGTGCTTCAGGCAGAGAATAGACGGCGTAAAAATAACGGCTGTGAACAGGAGCGAGGGCTCTCTTGTCTCCGCACTTTCGGACGGCGTTATAGACGAATATTCGCTTGAGGATATGACCATATTTTCCGACTGCGACATAGTCTTTGTATGCACATCCGTGGACAAGATACCGCACTATGTCGAAAGGCTCCTGCCCGTTATAAAAAAGGACTGCATCATAACCGATGTGGGCAGTACCAAGAAGAGGATATTTGACGAAATGCTCCGCTTTGAGGGCATCAATTTCATAGGCGGTCACCCCATGGCAGGCTCGGAGAAGACGGGCTACAGATCGGCAAAGGCGCATCTTTTTGAGAATGCCTTTTACATCCTTACGCCTAACAGCAGAATAAACAAAGCACAGCTTGATGATATGACGGAGCTTGTGGAGTGTACGGGAGCCGTGCCCATAGTGCTCGAGCCCGATCATCACGACTATGTTGTGGCGGCCGTGAGCCATGTACCGCACATAATAGCGTCCGCTCTTGTAAATACCGTCAAAAAAGCCGATGACAGCAAGGAGCATATGCACTCTCTGGCGGCAGGAGGCTTCAAGGATATTACAAGGATAGCGAGCTCCTCGCCCGAGGTTTGGAGCAGTATATGCGCCGACAACAGCGAAAATATACTTAAAATGCTCAGCGCCTTCAAGGAAAGCCTTGAGCTTGCCGAGGAGGATATAAAAAGGGGAGAAAGCCTCTACAGCTTCTTTGACGGGGCACGGGACTACAGAAACAGCTTCACATCAAGAGCGCCCATAACGCGCGACAGAGTGTATGAAATATATGTGGATGTTACCGATACCCCCGGCGCTATCGCCAAGATAGCAACTCTTCTCATGAATGAAAACATAAACATAACCAATATCGGCATAGTAAACAACAGGGAGTATTCCGACGGCGCTCTGCAGATAATATTCAGCGAGCCCAAGGACAGAGAAAAAGCTATAAATATACTTAGAAAAACCAACCACACGGTTTTGGACAAGGAGTAATGACATGAATAAGACTATCAGCCCCTCTTCGGGGCTCAAAGGCAGAATAAGGATACCCGGCGACAAGTCCATATCGCACAGAGCGGTAATGTTCGGCTCCATAGCAAAGGGCGATACGGTAATAACAGGCTTTCTGAGAGGCGATGACTGTATGTCCACCATTGACTGCTTCAGAAGGCTGGGCGTAGATATTGACGTAACCGAGGACAAGGTCGTAGTCCACGGCAGGGGAATGAGGGGGCTTAAGGCTCCCGAGGGCGCTCTGAATGTGGGCAACAGCGGAACCACCATAAGGCTCATATCGGGCATACTTGCCGCGCAGGATTTTGACACCGTTTTAAACGGCGATGCGTCCATACAGAAAAGACCCATGAACAGGGTAATAAAGCCCCTCGGACTTATGGGCGCTGATATTGAGAGCACAAACGGCGGATACGCTCCGCTCACCATACACGGCAGAAGGCTCAGGGCAATGGAATACACCATGCCCGTGGCTTCGGCACAGGTGAAGTCCGCAATACTTCTGGCAAGCCTTTTTGCCGAGGGCGATACGGTCATAAACGAGCCCGTGGCTTCCAGAGATCACACGGAGATAATGCTCAATTACTTCGGCGCGGATATCAAAAACAACGGCGGAGTTATAACAAGCAGACCCGTAAAGGAGCTTTACGGCGGAGAAATAGAAGTGCCGGGCGATATATCCTCTGCTGCGTTTTTCATGGCCGCAGGACTTATAGTGCCCGATTCTCACATTATAATCGAAAATGTGGGCATCAATCCCACCAGAACGGGCATAATAGACGCCTTCAAGGCCATGGGCGGAGATATAAGCATTATAAATGAAAGAAGCTCGGGCGGTGAGGCCGTGGGCGATATTGAGGTGAGGACGTCAAGGCTTAATGCCATTACCCTTGAGGGAAGCATAATACCGCGTATGATAGACGAGATACCCGTTTTTGCCGTGGCGGCGCTGTGCGCTGAGGGCACAACGGTCGTTAAAAACGCCGAGGAGCTCAAGGTGAAGGAGTCCAACAGAATAGCTACAATGAGTGCGGAGCTTGGAAAGCTCGGCGTTACAGTGACCGAGACCGATGACGGTATGATAATACAAGGCGGTCAGAGGCTTAAGGGCGGAGAGGTGTATTCTCACCTCGACCATAGAGTAGCCATGAGCTGTGCCGTTGCAGGTCTTGTGTCGGACAGTCCCGTGACTGTAACGGATGCCGACTGCGTGGGCATATCCTTCCCAGATTTTTATGAAATGCTTGATAGGCTTGCATAAATTATGATACTTATTAAAAAATCCGCAGACCATAGTCTGCGGATTTTTTTCCTCACTCAAATTTGGCTATAAACACCGGCGGATCCTCCTGACAGCTCAGCATATAAGCTATCACTTCATTTATATCCTGCGCCTCATTAAAGTTGAGCTTGCCGTCATCGTCTATATATCCCACCAGCTTTTTGCCGTTCTGCGGTTCAATATACACAAAGCGTCCGCAGCTGCAGGCATACATTGTCTGCTTGTCAGCCTCCGTTATTGTGCCAAGCCCTATAAGAGAGTCTGCAACATCGGATATTTTGTCCGTAGTTACCGCGTCAAAGCTCGCTATGTTGTATATCGGCATAAGTCCCATATCCATATCGGGGGCGGCGGTGTTGACCGTTATATATGAATTTTCATCCTTGGCGAGGTTATCGCCCATAAGCTGCCAGCCGTTTTCGTTTTTAAGGGCATATTCCCTTATATCCGCAGGGTCATTCATGTTGTTTGCCACAACAACGGCATATTTGCTGTCGCAGGCGATGTGCTTTATATCGAATTCGGCGCCCTGTATATTCGCGGCCGTTATTATAGCGGTATGTGTATCGGAGCCTCTCGGCGGATTGATTATCTGACCGTGAGCCGGGGAATAGCTCAGGAGCAGGTTTTTCATCTCCTCCTCCGAAAGCACGGCGTCATTGCCCGTGGGGTCTGCCATGTAGTAGCCTTCCCTTGTGTTTACGGATACCATGGCCGAAAGCATCTGACTGCTTGCCCCGAAGACGGGTTCCTGCGTTATCCTGTCCACATCGGACGGCGATATATAGAGTATGTCCATTTCGTCCTGAGTGTCCGCAGGCAGGCTTATATCCTCGCTTATATCCGAGGGCAGTACATTTGCCTTGTCATCATAGCTGTAAAGAAGCCCGTACTGGCTTGTGAGCGTGCGTGCCTGCCTGTTGGCCTCAATATATTTCTGAGCCTCCGAGGCAGTGCTTTTCACTTCCGCCTTCAGTTCGTCCGTAAGCTCTATATCGGAAAGACCTATTGCAATTTCCTTGACGCTCGCCTTCCTGTATATCACATAGCCTATGGCGCATACAGCCGCTATAACGAGCACTAAGCCCCATATTATAAAAGCCCTAAAGACCTTATTGTCCTTCATCGGAATATTCACTCTCCTTGTCCCTTATAGCCTCAAAAACATCCTCTATCTCCTGCTTGTGCGCCGACAGTATTTCAGCCGTCTTTTCCGCAAGTACATCGGCGTTTTCAACATAGTCCGTCACTACCTCCCACACGGGGTTGTAGTCATCGTCAGCCTCTCTTACCTCGGCAATACCGCTGAAGCAGTCGGTGTCGTAGTAGTCGTATATTGCGCTGTATTCCCAGTCCATAACATCTCGCTTTGTGGACAGCTTTATATGGAGCTTCCTGCCGTCCTCCTCGTCCAGGGCAAATATATTGACTATATATTCCACATTTTCGGTAATGTCAAGGCTTAAAAGCTCTTTTTCAAGGAAGCCCGTGTTCTTGTCCTTGAGCATAACTACGATCATAGTTTCTTCCATTTGTCCCCCTCCTATTCGCTCGCCTGAGCCCAGCTGAGCCTGTGGAGCCTGCCTTCTGTTTCCAGTCCCCTGAAGCCCTGCTGTCTCAGCGCCTCGTAGAGTACTATTGCGGCCGAGTTTGAAAGATTGAGGCTTCTGCAGTCCTCAAGCATGGGTATGCGCACACAGGTGCTCTCGTATTTTAAGAGTATTTCCTCGGGTATACCGCTTCCCTCGCTGCCGAACATTATAAAGTCGTCCTCGGCATAGCTCACCTCGGTGTAGGCGCGCCTTGCCTTGGTGGTAGCCATGTATATGCGGGCGTTTTTGTTGAGGGAAACAAATTCCTCGAAGTTGTCGTAATAGGTAACGTCCAGCTCGTTCCAGTAGTCCATGCCTGCCCTTTTGAGCGTCTTGTCGTTTATTCTGAACCCAAGGGGTCTTATCAGGTGGAGCCTTGAGCCCGTTGCGGCGCAGGTCCTTCCTATGTTGCCCGTATTCATAGGTATTTCGGGCTGATGCAAAACTATATTCATATAAATTATCTCCTATACGTGATCATTTCTATATTAACACAAAATACCGCTTTTTACAATAATTTTATGATTTTTTTTGATACTTGACAAAAAAAGCTTTATATAATATCATTAAATTATAATTGTTATCATTTGAGAAGTGTTTTTTTTGATTCGGGGGAGGGAGCTTTATGAATACGCTTTCGGAAAAACTGAGGGAAAAGAAGCTTAAGGTAACCCCTCAGCGCCTTGCCATATATTCATATCTTGCAGAAAACAGGGCTCATCCTACGGTCGAGACTATTTATAACGACATAAAGGCGGATTTTCCGTCCATGAGCATAGCCACGGTCTATAAGACCGTTGCCGCCTTGAGGGATGCAGGGCTTGTGAGGGAGTTCAACATAAATGAGGACAGTAACCGCTATGACGCACACACGGAGGAGCACGCGCATATCATATGTACAAAGTGTCATCGCATAGAGGACTATTACGGCGATCTCTGTATGGGCGAGGATATCCGCAGAATGGAGCTTGCCTCGGGCTTCAGAATTGAGAGCAGGGATATGAGCTTTTACGGCTTGTGTGAAAAATGCAGGAATAAATAACATTTAATGCCATCGCTTCCGATGGCTTTTTGAATTTAAAACGGAGGTCTTTTTTATGAAAATGATGCTTGTCGGCGCAGGCGCCGTGGGCGAAAGCATACTCAAAATACTAAAGGAAAGGGACAAAAACGCAGAGTGGTTCAAGCTTGCGCTGGTGTGCGACTGCGACATAAAAAGAGCGGAGGAGGTCTGCTCTGCACTCGGAGAGGAAAGATTCGTGCCCCATAGTGTGGACGCTGTGAACACATCAGAAATGGCGGAGCTCATAAGAGAATACGGCATAGACTTCGTCATGGACGGCGCTCCGCCCTTTGCAAGCGACCATATATTTGACGCCGCTTATGAAACGGGAGCGGACTATGCCAACATGGGCACCTGGTCTGTGCCCATGGACGAGCCGAAGTACGGCCTCGGCATAGAAAACAGCTACATTCGCCCCATGACAAAGTATAACTTCGACAGCCACGAAAAATGGCGCAAAAAGGGCAATATGGCTGTCATCTGCCTGGGCATAGACCCGGGCGTTGTGAATGTATTTGCAAAATATGTATGCACTCATCTTCTGGACGAAACCGAGGAAATACATGTTAAGGACGGCGGAAACCTGAGCTTTCCGGGCGCAGATCCCGATGACATAATGTTCGGCTTCAATGTGTGGACAGTGCTTGACGAGGTCATGAACCCCAATGTGGAGTATGACAGGGAAAAAGGCGGATTTATAGTAGAAAAAGCCTTTGCGGGCAAGGAAAAATTCATTATGCCCGACGGCGTGGGCGAGAATACTCTTGTGAAGGTGGAGCACGAGGAGGTCGTGACAATGACAAGATATTTAAGCCGATACGGTCTTAAAAAATGCACGTTCAAAATATCTCTTGACGAAAACCTTATAACGGCTTTGAAGGTGATAGACAAGCTTGGCTTAAGGAGCCTTAAGCCCGTGGATGTGGACGGCGTGAGCGTTGTGCCCAGGGATGTTGTGGCAGCCTGCGCGCCCCAGCCCAAGGACATAGGCGATGAAATGAAGGGAAAAATGCTTGTGGGCGTCCACTGCATAGGCAAAAAGGACGGCAAGCATAAGGAATATTTTATGTATCAGCCCTTTGACAATACAAAGTCCATGAAAAAATGGGGCTCTCAGGCGGTCGTCATGCAGACGGGCTTCGGGGCAGCCCTCGCAATAGAGCTCATAGGCAGGGGCATATGGCGGGATAAGGGCGTGTTCTCCCCCGAATATTTCGACCCCGAGCCGTATCTGGAGCTTATGAGGGAAAGCGGATTTGAATATAAGATAGAGGAAAGATAAAAGGCGCAGAATGCGCCTTTTTTGCAGTTACAGAATATCTTGTTGTCCACATTTTTTTTGCCGGCGGACTGTGCTCATTACGTTATTCTTTCGTTTTGGGGACTGTCCCGAGATCACTGTTGTCTGCTTTTTGCTTGGGCAGTTTTATTGCTGAGAACAGTCAATAAGCCTTATACTCGCCGGGACTGTCCCCAATACGAAAAACAAACCAACTCCCTTGCCTGTAGGGGCGTGCCTCGGTTGCATGGGCGAGCAGTTTTGCAAAGCAAAACGGCCAGCCATTGTACGCCCGTCTCCCCCTCAGTCAGGCTAACGCCTGACAGCTCCCCCGGAGGGTGAGCCGAGAATTTTAGGTTAGCTGCTGCCCCTCGGCTTCCCATTACGTTATCCTCTCTATTTCTTAAACACCGCTCTGACCCTATCATACGACTTCCTTGCTTTTTTCCCGGACAGCTCGCCTATATGCTTGCCCCACTGTGTTGCCACCTCCAGGGCGGCGGCATATTTATCCGCGAGAGTAACGGCGTATGATTCCTTATATTTGGGCATTCCGGGATAGAGCGGCCACATATGCTTAAGTATGGCGTCCGCCTCTCTGTCGGATATTTTAGAAAGCCTTGCCGCATTCTTCACTGCCAGACGCGGATGCAGAAAGGCGTGGAGCTGAGGCGTTTTTTTGTGGTGCCAGTCGTACCAATAGAGGTCGTGCAGAAGTCCTGCCCTTGCAGCCATACGGGGGTCGGCTCCTATCTTTTTGGCAATTCTGAAGCTGTAATATGACACATTGAGGCTGTGCTGAAGTCTCGATGTCCTGTGATGCTGTTCAAACTTATCGAGCCTTCTGAAATTTTCGGTGTCCCAAAGGTCGTTTATATATGACCTGAACTCCGCCACATCGGGGTCGGAGGTATTTTTAAGATCTACTCTTGAACCTATAGCATTATTCATATTCATCTCTCCTGTATGTCAGACCATATCCTCGGGTCTGTCCTTGTCCATATCGGGCACATATTTCCTGAAAAGGTTCATAAACATAAGCGATGTAAGTATACCGTAAGCGCCGGCGCACACTATTATGAGTATGCCCCACCTTATAAGCACCGCGCATACCGCAAAGAGCAGTATAAGGCAGGTGAATGTGGTGAGCAAGTGCCTGTTTGCCATGAAAAACGCCGTCTTTATAAGCTCTCCCGTCTTGAGCTCAAAGCGCGAGAGCACGGGGAAAACATATACCGTGAAAATAATGAGCTCGTAAAGTATGACATACTGTATGAGATAAATTATAGTATTCAGCGTGGATGTCGGCTCAAAATAATTTATGTTTATAAAGAGTATGCCTCCTATGAGCATAATAAGAAGCGTAACGGCAGTCGCCTGAAAGAAATTTGACTTGAAGCTCTTTAAAAAATCCCTCGATACATAGCCCTCGCGGTTGGAGAGCTGGCGCGTGGTGACATAGTAGAGCGCCGTTGTGGATGCGCCTATTGTTATCACGGGAATACTGCATATGAGCCAGAGTATGGTTATTATTATCAGGTCGCCCAAAAGCGTGCCCCATTTATAAAATTTGCTGTCAAGTCCCAGCCATTTGTCCATAGTTATATCTCCTTGCAGTTAAAAAATGATTTTTGTGTTGTCATTTTTTATTATACAACATTGAAGTCAACTTATCAAGATTTTTGAATAGAATTTACTATATATTAATTTTTGGCAGGCAGTATAAAAATATGTCTGCAAAACGGAGGTAAATATGGCTGCAGGCAATCTTCAGGTCTCACTTTATGACAGCTCCATGGCAATGCCCGTTGCGGGCGGAAGAGTTACGGTAAGCAGAAACGGAGAGATACTCTACGATGTTTTTACGGATATTTCGGGGCAGACGGAGGTCATGGAGCTGGAGGCTCCGCCCGTTGAATACTCACTTGAGGAAAATGAGCCTCAGCCCTACACGGGCTATGACATAAGCATAAGCGCCGACGGCTATGAGGATGTGAATATTTACGGCGCGCAGGTGTTTGCCGAAAGCACGGCTTTGCAGAGGGTCACGCTCATACCCGGCGAGGGGAGCGAGATAATAAACGTTCCTCCGCCCGTGCTGTGGGGAGATTATGAAAGCAAGGAAAGAGAGGACGAGATAAAGCCCATACCCGATGAAACGGGCTTTGTGGTGCTTGACAGGGTGGTAATACCCGAATATATCGTTGTGAAGGACGGAGCGCCCTCGGGAAACGGCGCAGTGCATTATGTGCCCTATAAGGACTATATCAAAAATGTCGCTTCATCCGAGATATATTCCACCTGGGAGGACGCGGCAATAAGAGCCAATGTGCTTGCCATACAGTCCTTTGTGCTGAACAGGGTGTTTACCGAGTGGTACAGAAACAAGGGCTATAACTTCACTATAACCAATTCCACAAGATACGATCAGTCCTACAGTCAGGGACGCACCATTTATGAAAACATAAGCAATATAGTGGATGAAATGTTCACAAACTATATAAGGCGCGAGGGACAAAGACAGCCCCTCTTTGCGCAGTACTGCGACGGCAGGAAGGTGAGCTGTCCCGGCTGGATGACGCAGTGGGGAAGCGAGGAGCTTGCGCGCCAAGGCTACACTGCAATACAGATACTGAGGCACTACTACGGCAGCGATATATTCATAGACACTGCCGAAAAGGTTCAGGGCGTGCCTTTGAGCTATCCCGGAGAGGAGCTTAACATAGGCTCGCGCGGTGACGATGTGCGCACAGTGCAGAATCAGCTTAACACCATAGCAGGCACTTATTCCGCCATACCCAAGCTTAGGGCGGACAGCATATACGGCGAGGCTACGGCCGCCGCCGTGAGGGAATTCCAGAGGATATTCAATATGCCCCAAACGGGCGTTGTGGATATGGCGACTTGGTATCAGATATCGCAGATATATGTGGCTATAGAAAAGCTTGCGGCGCTGTGAGATATTGAAGGGCAATGTTCTCCCTGCCCTTTATTGACAACAAATGACGGAAATAGTATAATAATATATTGAAAAGGGATGATACAAATGACAGCAGAAAAAGAAAACACAGCAAAAACTATCAAAACGGTGCTGGATACTTTGGAGTACGGCGAGCTTGATTCGCCCTACGCCGAGGGCAGAACAGGAAGGATAAAAAAGCCCGAAAATGTAACGGAAAAAGAGCTTTACAAGGACATTGTGCTCATTGCCCTGCCATGTCTTGTGGAATTTGTGCTCACACAGCTCACAAGCATGGCAGACCAGGTGATGGTAGGTCATCTGCCGGGGCAGGAGGGCATAAACGCCCTTGCGGCTGTGGGACTTGCCACACAGCCCAAGTTCCTGCTCATGACAATGATACAGGCGCTCAATGTGGGCGCAACGGCTCTTATAGCGCGCTTCAGAGGTCAGCAGAACAGGGAAAAGGCAAACCTTGTATTAAAGCACGCAATAATATTCAACTTTGTTATATCCATAATTTTTATGTCAATAGGTCTTTTCTTCTGCGAGGACCTCATAAGATTCATGGGAGGCAGCGGAATAAGCGAGGAAACGCTTGAGCTTGGCATAAAATATCTCAATATACAGCTCTACGGCTTCATTCCCCTTACACTGGGCATTACGGCTACGGCGGCATTGAGAGGTATAGGCGACACCAGAACGCCCATGGTCTATAACACGGTCGCAAACATTGTCAATCTTTTTTTCAATTACATAATGATATACGGTCACTTCGGCGTGTCAAAAATGGGCGTAACGGGCGCGTCATGGGCAACTGTAATAGGTCAGTGCGTTGCCTTCGTCATAGCCATGAGCGTCATAGTGAGCAAAAAGCACTATGTCTATGTCAACTTCAGGGAGCCCTTCGTATTCGACAGGGAGATAATGAGCGGAGTAATAGGCATAGGCATACCCTCTATGGTGGAGCAGGTGTTCATGCGCACGGGTCTTATAATATACACAAAGCAGGTCACGGGACTGGGCGACACTATATATGCAACTCATCAGGTATGTATGAACATACAGGCTATGACCTTCCTTGTGGGACAGGCATTTGCCAGCGCAGCCACAACGCTTATGGGTCAGTCCATAGGAAAACGGCGCTACGACATGGCGTCCATATATATGAGGCGAGCCAGAAATCTGGGAATAGGCGCGGCGTGCGTGCTCATACTGATAATGATTTCCTTCAACGAGCAGATAATAGGCATATTCAAGGACTCGGAGGAGATAATAAGGCTGGGTGCGCCCATACTCATACTTCTTGCCGCAAGTCAGCCCTTCCAGACAGACCAGTTCATAGTATCGGGCGGACTGAGGGGCGCAGGCGATACGCGCTTTGCCGCCATTGTCACGGCTTCTACAGTGCTCGGCGTGCGTTCCGTGCTCTGTATGATACTTATAAATGTGTTCAACTTCGGGCTTTGGGGTGCTTGGATAGCACTTGTTGCAGATCAGTGCCTGCGTACGGCGATCATGTCCATGAGATACCGCTCGGGCAGATGGAAGGCAATAAGCAAGAAGCATACGGCTGTTGTATAAATTTTGCATAAAAAAGCTACAGGAGGCAGTTATGGGATTTTTATTCGTTGCTCTGGGCGGAGCGGCAGGAGCCATGGGAAGATACGCTATAAGTCTTCTGCCCGTCAAAACGGGCTTTCCCGTGCTTACGCTTGTAACCAACATAATAGGCGCGGTGCTCATAGGCTTCATTGCAGGCATTGCGGAGGATAAAGGCGATGTTTCGCCCTATGCCGTGCTTTTCTGGAAAACGGGCGTATGCGGAGGCTTTACCACTTTTTCCACCTTTTCGCTCGAGGCATTCACGCTTTTTGAAAACAAGGCTTATTTATCCGGAGGTATATACATACTGCTGAGCGTTTTATTCTGCCTTGCAGGTATTTTCTGCGGTAAAAAACTGTCTATGCTTTTATTATGACAATAAAAAAATAAATTAGAAAGGTGATTTTGACTATGAGAAAATGTATAAGATGCGGAGCACAGATGAAGGAGGACTTCACATTTACGGGAGGCTACGGAAATGTTATACGCCCCAAGGGCCTGAGCCTGAAGGCGGTATATCCCAAGGCAGCCGTGTGTATGAACTGCGGTGAGGTCTCGATATATGTTGACGAGAAGGATATTGAAAAGCTGGATAAATAATAAAAACACCGGGGCGGATATTGTAAGGGGTGCTATGTATGACTGAAGCTGAAAAAACAAAACCATATTATATGGATCAGTCTGACTGGGGATCGAATGAATTTTATGCTTTACACAGATATATGCACAGAATGATAACCAAAAAGGACAAAAAGCTGGATGAAATAAAGCAGATGAATTTAAGCAGGATGTCTGATATATCTAAGGTTTTGCTCTATTGCATTATAGAATATTACGGACTTGAAGGCTTGCTTGAATTTGAAAATCTGTCCTCCCTGAAAAACTGTAAGCCCCTCAAAGAACCCTTGATTTTAGATGCCTGCAATGCAAATCAAAACACTGTGTACGGCAATATGAATGTTATCATATAATTTGTGCATGAAATTTCTGAAAGAAAAAGGAAAATGGTAAGGTGTTTTTAAGAGGTTTATTATGGACAAAACTTGAAGATCTATATGCAAAACTGAAATTTTTTGCAGAGGATATGTGATAAATTGCATTTTTAAGCAAAAACACCCCTTATCGGGGGTGTTTCTGCGTGTCGATAAACACCTTATTGTATGAAATTTAGCGGGCGAGCAATGCTCGCCCCTACGAGTGATTAGCTCACATAGTGGTTTGTAGGGGCGTGCCTTGGTTGCATGGGCGAGCAGTAATATTGTACCGAAAGATTTATCGGACGTCTGAAAGACGGTTTTCGGCTCCGCCGAAAATACTGAACGAAGCAATACGACCAGCCATTGCACGCCCGTATATGACATTTTTTTTGAATTTTTCGACAGTCTGACACCTCTTACCGGGGGGTGTTTTTATATTTGTTCGTCTATGTCCGTAAGCTCCCTGTCGTCTATGGGAATAAGAACAGCATCGTTTATATGTTTTTTTATTATCTCCTTGCCTCCCCTGTCGCCTCTGAGCCCCATAAGCTCCGCTCTGTAGTCGGGCGAAAACACCGCAGGATTCGATATATTGCCCCTGCTGTCCCTAAAGCAGGCAATACCGCTCTTTGAATATATGTATTCCGTTACAAGCCTTATGAGGCTTTCGGGGCGCATATAGGGCTGATCGCACACCATAAAAAGAATAGAATTACCGCTTTTACAGCTCTCTGTGCCTATTCTGAGCGAGGCGGACATACCCTCCGCACTTTGGGGATTATATATATATTCCGCGCCCTTTTCAAGGCATATTTTTTTTATCTCGTCATAGTGCGAAACGGCTCTCACGCAGTCTATGTGCCCGGGAAGGCTTTTTTTAACTGCAAGCGCATTGTCAAGGGCTATGCCGAAAAGCGTCCTGCCCTCAAGGCTGTAAATGAGCTTGTTTTCACCGAAGCGCCTGCCGTAGCCCGATGCCGTCAGAATTATATCAAGCTTCATTTTTTTTCATCCCGTTGTATATCTTTTCGGGCGTTATGGGAAGCTCCCTTATCCTCACGCCCACGGCGTTGTACACTGCGTTTGCTATTGCGGGAGGCGGAGTGTTTATCACTATCTCGCCTATAGACTTTGCGCCGAAGGGCCCCGTAGGCTCGTAGCTCGGCTCAAATTCCACCTGTATGTTGCATATGTCCTGCCTTGTGGGTATTTTATACTGCATGAGGGAGTTGCTGAGTGTTCCGCCCCTTTCGTTGTATACCACATCCTCGTAGAGCGCCATGCCTATGCCCTGAACAAGTCCGCCCTCCGTCTGTATCCTTGCCAGATTGGGATTTATTACCGTTCCGCAGTCCACAACCGCCTTGTAGTTTATAAGCTCCACCTTTCCCGTTTCCTTGTCTACCTCTACCTCTGCCATGCCCACCATGAACGGGGGCGGAGATATGGGCGAGGAGTGACTTTCCGTAGCACAGAGAGCCTCTGCGTCATTGTTGTTCTGCGAGCTGTAGGCAATGTCTTTGAGAGATACTTTTTTGTCATTTTTGGTGTTTATTATCTCCCTGCCGTTAAATTCCATATCCTCTTCATCACATTCAAGCATGGGCTTGGCATAGTGCTTGAGCTTGGCTATGAGCGCCTCGCAGGTCTTCACTACCGCCATACCCGTTATATAGGTGGTGCTTGAAGCATATGAGCCCGAGTCATAGGGCGAGGAATCGGTGTCTACGCCGTGGACTATTATGTCGTCCACATCACAGCAGAGACAGTCCGCAGCCATCTGCGCAAGTATGGTGTCACAGCCCGTGCCCATGTCCGATGCGCCTATAAGAAGAGTATAGAAGCCGTCATCATTCACTCTCAGAGTGACCGAGCCCGTATCAAGAGAGGATATGCATGAGCCCTGCATTGCCATAGCCATGCCCACGGCCCTTACCTTGCCGTTGCCCATATCCTTGGAGGGATATTTGCTGTCCCAGTCCATGAGCCTTCTTGCGCTTTCAAGGCATCTGTCAAGAGCACAGCTGTTGGCAGGCTCCCCATAATAGGCATACATGGTGTCGCCCTCGCGCACCATATTTTTTTCTCTTATCTCTATGGGGTCTATATTCAGTATGTGCGAAAGCTCATCAATAGCCGATTCCATGGCGAACATACCCTGAGGCGCGCCGTAGCCTCTGTAGGCTCCTGCCGCCATATAGTTGGTGTATACCACATCATACACAAAGCGGTACGCCTCCGCCCTGTTGTAGAGCGGTATGCTCTTGTGTCCGCTCAAGCCCACGGTTGTGGGGCCGTGCTCGCCGAAGGCTCCCGAGTTTGAGAGCGTATACATATCTATGGCCTTTATTGTGCCGTCACGCATAGCGCCTATTTTGAGCCTTATCTCCATTTCGTGGCGCGGTGAGGATGCCGTCTGGCTCTCCTGCCTTGTGTATATCATCTTGGCCTTTTTGCCCGTTTTGTATGTTACAAGGGCAGGGTACATCTCCATTACGGCTGTCTGCTTTGCGCCGAAGCCTCCGCCTATTCTGGGCTTTATGACCCTTATTTTTGACTTGGGTATGCACAGAGCGTTTGAAAGTATGCGCCTCACATGGAAGGGTATCTGCGTGGAGGTGACAACATTCAGCCTGCCGTATGTGTCCATGTAGGAATAGGCTCTGAATGTCTCCATCATAGCCTGCTGATTTGCCTGTGTGTGATATGTGTTTTCAAATATTACATCGCTCTCGGCAAAGGCCTTTTCAAGGTCGCCGTGCTCCGATGTCTCGCTTGCGCATAGGTTCCTCTTGTTGTCCGCGCCCACGGGGCAGAGCGAGCGCCAGTTGTCCTCGGGATGTACGAGTATTTTGTTGTCCTTGGCACTTCTGAAATCCAGAACAGGCTCCAGCACATCGTATTTTACCTTAATGAGCTTGAGCGCCTTATCCACCGCCTTTTCATTTTCGCCTGCGACTATTGCCACGGCATCGTCCACAAAGCGCACTCTCCTGTCAAGTATGAGCCTGTCGTAGGGGCTTGCCTCGGGATAGGTCTGTCCGGCAATGCTGAAGCGCTCGTTCGGCACGTCCTTATATGTAAACACAGCCTCTATGCCCGGCACCTTCATGGCGGCGGATATGTCTATATCCTCTATGAGCGCGTGGGCGTGAGGGGATCTTAAAAGCTTCACCACAAGGCAGTCCGCAGGCGCAAGGTCGTCCGTATACACGGGCTTGCCCGTCACAAGCGCCATGGCGTCTTTTTTTCTGACGGGTCTGCTTACATTTTTATATTCACTCATTGCCTGCCTCTCCTTTCACAGACTTCAAATATTTTTTTATGGCTCTCAGCTGTCCCACGTAGCCCGTGCAGCGGCAGAGATTGCCCGAAAGATATTCCTTTATTTCGTCCTCCGTGGGGTCGCTGAGCTCTCTTTTCATTGCCAGCACGTTCATTATAAATCCGCTGTTGCAGAATCCGCACTGCTCTGCGCCCTCGTCCGCAAGAAAGGCTCCGAACTCCTCCGCCTCGCTCTGCAATCCCTCCAAAGTGGTGATATGCTTGCCGTCCGCGCGCATGAGGGGGAGGGTGCATGAAAGTATGGGCTTACCCTCCAGCCATACAGTGCAAAGTCCGCAGTTGGAGGTCTCACAGCCTCTTTTTACGCTGTAACAGCCCTTGCTCCTCAAATATTCGAGCATGGGCATATCGGGCTCCGCGTTGTCCTTTATAAGCCTTCCGTTTATCCAAAGCTTTATCTCCATGAGCTCACCCCCTATCCACGATCGCCTTCACCGTGCGCCTTGCGAGCACCTCGGCAATGTGTCTTCTGTAGTCCGCGCCTGCCCTCAGGTTGCTCTCATATGTATATTGAGAGCTGAGCCACAGAGCGTAGGCGTTTATTGCTTCCTCGGCATCCTCGGGGGATAATGAGAATATATCCTTCAATATATCCTCCTCGTCCCGTCTGAGCTCTGCCCTTGAGGGTCTTGCGCCCACAGCCGAGAACGCGCCGTCCTCTCTGAAGGCATGGGCAAATGTGAGCACGGGGAAATCCGTCTGCTGATTCCTGAAGGCGGAATAAGCCATTTTAAGCGGAGTTTTTTTGACGATCATATTTACAAGTATGTCGTTGTCATACGGCATTTCAGAAAATTCATGAAGCGGTATCACACCGCCGTTATAAAGCTCAATAAAGCTGTCCATGACCATAAACACGGTGAGCATGTCCGAAAAGCCGAAGCGTCCGAATATGCTTCCGCCCACGGTCACGGTGTTTCTGAACTGCGTGCCTACTATGTGCCTTACGGCCTCCCTTACCGCGCCGTCTGTGTATGCGTTCAGTCCCCCGTGCTTTTCTATGTCCCTGAGAGTGACCATTGCGCCTATTGTAAAGGCGTCATCGGTCTCCGTTATTTTGTCAAGCCCGAGCCTTGATATGTCTATGACGCTTCCCCACTGTCTGCTTCCGAGCTTGAGCCAGCCGTTTCCGCCCACTATCACGGCGCTTTTTTTCTGATTGAGCCTGTAAGCCTCGTCAAGGCTTTCGGCAAATATATATTCATTGCATCTCAGCATAACTTTTCCTGCCTTTCAATTTCTGTTATTACACTTTAATTTTACAATAAAATCAAAAATAATACAACAGAAATTGCAAAAGCTTATACATTATCCTCCATAATGCTGTCAAAATGCGCCGGAAATACTCTGTTTCTGCACACGATGTCGTACATTCTCTGCGCTCTTTCGCTGTCGCCTATCACCCTGCTTCTGCAAAACTCCTCCACGCTTCCGTTATCCTCCAGCACACCTGCAAGGAAATAAGCCTTCTCCTCTTTTATCATCATTATATAAAGTGTAAACCTGTCCGCCTTCAGTACGGACGCTCTTTTTACCGTCATTATTTTTTGCCTCCTTTTTTATAATGTATTATAACAAAATAAAAACAAAATGGCAATATTAAAATATAACAAAAAGTACTATATATAGTGCCAATCCAAAATAAACAACACTAAATATGCCGTTTTTGAGATATAAATTTTTTAAAAAAATTTTTATTTAATTTACATTTGAAGCCTTGAGCGAAAAATCGGATACCGGGTCTGATTTTTTTGTGATATGTCAAAATCGGCATAAAACTTGTATAAACCGTTTGACGGGCGTTAAAAATACGGGGATGCAAAAATTTTAATTTATAAAGCAGGTTTAGATTTAATGCACAAAAAGTATTGTAAAAAATGCACAAAAAAAGACGCCGTCAAAATGACAGCGCCCTTATTATATTTGTTTTATGCCTTTGCTTCTTCCTTTTCCTCAGGCTTATCCTGCGGAAGTATTATATTGAGCACTATTGCTACAACTGCTGCGGGAACTATGCCCGAGCCGCCGAATATGAGCGATATAGCCTCGGGAAGCTTAGCAAGAGCCGCAGAGTTTGCTCCGAGTCCGTAGCCAAGACCGAGAGCCACCGAAATTATGGTTATGCTTCTTGCCGTAACGGGATTCTTTGTAACAAGCTGAATACCGCTTACAACTATTGATGAAAACATGATCACGGCCGCACCGCCGAGTACGGGCTGGGGCATTATGGAAACTATTGCCGCAAGCTTGGGGAACAGACCGCAGAGAATGAGGAATATTGCACCCATTGAAAGCGTGAAGAGGTTTACTACCTTTGTTATTCCCACAAGACCCACATTCTGGCTGAAGGATGTGTTGGGAAGCACGCCGAATATAGCCGCGAATGACGAGCCTAAGCCGTCACACATAACACCGCCCGAGAGCTCTTTGTCCGTTGCCTCTCTGCCGAGACCGCCCTCCGTTATGCCCGATATGTCGCCGACTGTCTCAACAGCCGTAACAATGAACATTATGAGCATGGGAAGTATTGCCTTTGCGGAAAATACAAAGCCCAGCACCTCGCCTGCGGAGTCCTTTAAAAAATACATGGGTCTGGGAACCGAGAACCATGCTGCGTCTCTTACCTTTGCCCAATTCAATGCCCATGCCTTTGTCACCTCGTTGCCCGTTTCGGGATCTATCATCGTGGTGGGAAGTATCTGCGACATGATTATAACCAATATGTAGCCTGCTATTATACCGAAAAGTATGGAGGATGCGCTCAGCATGCCCTTTGTGCCATGCTTAAGAGCTATTATGACTATAAGCACTACCATACCTACAAAGAGGTTTTCAAGCGAGCCGTAATCTACTGCGCCGTTACCGCCTGCAAATGAGGCAACGCCCACTGCTATGAGCGAAAGACCTATCGAAAGAACTACGGTACCCGTTACGACTGCAGGGAAGAACCTTCTGAGAGGCTTTAAGAAGCCTCCGAGTATGGTCTCAAATATACCGCCTATGAACGAGGCAGCCATAAGAGCGCCGTATGCCGCAACTCCTCCGCCCATAACGCTTGATATGCTGGAACTTACGCCTATGAAGCCCGAGCTTGTACCCATTATTATGGGGAGCCTTGCGCCAACGGGACCAATGGTGAAAAGCTGTACCAGCGTAACTATACCTGCAACGAGCATGGCGTTCTGCAAGAGCGCTATCTGAAGCTCCGAGCCCGAGCCCAGACCGCAGGCGCCCGTGATGATGAGAAGCGGTGTAAGGTTGCCCACAAACATCGCCATTACATGCTGTAATCCGAGAGGTATGGCTTCCTTTAAGGGTACCTTGCCTTCAACTTGGTAAACACTTGTGTATTCCTTTGACATTTTTCTTCTCCTTTTCTTATATTTTAATAATACATATGATATTATACTATTTTTGTCACTTTTTGTAAACCGAAAAATTAAGAAAAATGTAATATTTTTTTAAATTTTATTTTAACTGCGTGCAGATGAACATCTTATTGTATAAAAATTTGCGGGCGATCAATGGCTCGCCCCTACAGACCACTATATTAACTGATCACTTGTAGAGGCGTGCATTGCACGCCCGTTTATAACATTATTTATATCTTGATTTTTTCTGCAGTCTGCTCTTAACTTCAACTGCCGTATCTCTTTTCTATAAGCTGTGCCGTTATGCTCACGGCTATTTCTGCAGGCGTTCTGCTCGCTATGTCTATGCCTGCAGGGCATATTATTCTATTTATGCTGTCTTCGGCATAGCCCGATTTTCTGAGATATTCCCTTGAAAACTCCGCCTTTTTTCTGCTCCCCAGCATACCTATATACCGCGCAGGGGTACCAAGTGCGAATATTTCCGCCTCCATGTCGTATTTATGTCCCCTTGTCATTATGAGTATATAGTCCTTTTCGCTTATATGCGGTATGTTGTCAAGACGGCTGTAGTCTGCTTCTATCACCTCGTCTGCTGTCTGAAAGGCATCGCCCGTTATCAGCTCTCTTCTGTCGTCAATGACGATATATCTGAAGCCGAGGCGCTTAAGTATAAAGGCGCACTCCGATGCCACATGCCCCGAGCCGAATATGAACACTCTGCCCTCATTGCAGAAGGTGCCGTAATAATATTTACTGCCGTCAATTTCCGCAATGCCGTTTTTCTGAGCGGAAGCAATATCGGTGCGAATGCTTATGCCGCCCTTATCGAGCGGAAGCATAAGAGAATATTTTTCATAGCTTTTTTCTTTCGACAAGGCATCGTCAAAAACATCCTTATATTTTTCATACGGCGGAATAATGCAGTAAAGAAGCTCCGCCTCTCCTCCGCACACCATTGAAAGGTCGCCTCCGAGGTCGTACTTTTTAAGCATGGCGGTGACATTTTTTTCACCGCCGAAGTGCGATATAAGCTCCGATGCCGTTTTTATGGCTGTGTTCTCTACAGCGCCTCCGCCCACCGTGCCGTACATACTGCCGTTTTTATCCGCCAGCATATAGGCTCCGCTCTTCACGGGCGAGGAGCCCTTGGAGGAAACGGCGCAGACTATTGAGGAGGGTCTGCCCCTTTGTATATTTTCTTTTATTTTTTCATACATTTCCGTCATTATATATCTCCCTGCACACAAGCTCCAGAACGCTCCCTGCTATGCACCTTGCCTTGTCGGATATGGTGAAGCAGTTTTCATATTCCCCGGGGCGCGGATCTATATCGGCTATCTTGAAGCCCCTGCTTACGGCATAGCCGTCCCTTATCATTCCCCTTATTATGCCGTCTATGGAGGCATAAACGGGCGAAGAAGCCACATGCGCTATGACATCGCCCCTTCTGACGCTGTCACCTATGTCCTTATAGGATGTGAATATACCCTCGTTTTCGGAATATATCACCCTGTCGGCGGTGTGTCCCGATATATTCCCGGGTATGCCCGTATTGGGCAGGGCACTGCCTTTTTCTATTATCCTGCCCAAATTATGCCCCCTCATTGTTTCTATTACAAAGTGCGCATCCCTTCCTGCCGTAAAGCCGGGGCCCAGAGCTATGACAAGGGGCGCCGTATCTATGGATGTACCTATATTTTTCTTGGCTATCACGGCATCCACAAGCACACGGGGCTTTATTTTTTTTATGCTTTCGCCCCTGCTGTCGGGTATTACGGGCACAAGACCCTCCGACATTATTTCAATAGCCTCCTCGGCGCTCTCCGCCCTTATTGCCGTAACGCCCTCTACGGTCTTTCTGCCGTCATATACAGCCTCGCAGAAGGACACCTGCCGTCTTATGGCTGAGGGTCTTTCGCTTTCAAGCACAATAACGCGGAAGCTTGCCGAAAACAGGCGGTGTATTGTGCCCGTGGCGATGTCTCCTCCGCCCTTTACAATTATTATATCATTTTTCATACAAGCATCTCCTATGAATACAGCTCCAGCTCGGCAATACCTTCAATTCCCTGCGGAAGGCTTAAAATAATGTCCTTGAAAACCGCAAATTCCTCTGTCTCCATGCGCCAGGCAAGTCCGCAGCCTGCGTCTATCTGTGGAGGGAGGGGTATGAGCCTGCCCTTTATGTTTTTTTCATTGCACATTTTTTCCATAGCCATTGCCTGCGTTGTGGTATCAAAGGCTATTACAGTAAATTTCTTTTTTGTCCTCATATTTCTTCCTCTGCTATGGCGCGCAGAGCCCCGAGCGCCAGCTCGATCTCCTTTTCCGTATTGTAATAAGAAAAGCTGAAGCGCACAACACCGCGCTTTTTGGTGCCGAGTGCCTCGTGCATGAGGGGCGCGCAGTGCGCTCCCGATCTCACGCATATTGAATACTTATTCCACAGTATGTCCGCAGTCTCAGCCGAGGACAGCTCCCCTATATTGAGCGAAACAACAGCCGTTCTTTCACTGCCGAAGCTACCGTAGAGCTTAACGCCGTTTATTTTTTTTGCCTCATTATAAAAATGCTCCGAGAGCTCTTTTTCTCTGCCGTATATTTTTTGTATGCCTTCTCCCGATATAAAGCCGAGGGATGCATTAAGCCCGGCTATGCCGTGCGAATTGAGAGTGCCTGCCTCGTGAGCCTCGGGCATGGACGAGGGATGCTCTCTGTCAAAGCTCTGTATACCGCTGCCGCCCGTTTTGAGCGGAGGAAGCTCTATGCCCTCTCTTATATATATTCCGCCCGTCCCTTGGGGCGCCATAAGTCCCTTGTGACCCGAAAAGCAGAAAATATCTATGCCGTCCCCCTCTATATCCACGGGGAAACAGCCTGCCGTCTGCGCTCCGTCCACAACAAGAAGCAAACCATGTCTGCGGGCAATATCGGATACTCTTGAAATATCCGTCACATTTCCCGTGACATTTGAGCTGTGAGTTATTACTATGGCTCTTGTGTCACTTCTCATGGCTTTTTCTATGTCATTATAATTTATGTTTCCCTCACTGTCAGCGCCTATGAGCGTGAGCTCCATGCCGTAAAGCTCTTCACAGCGGTAGAGAGGACGCAGAACGGAATTGTGCTCGCACACCGTTGAAATGCAGTGTCCTCCGTTATGGAATATGCCGTTTACGGCAATATTGAGCGCCTCCGTGGCGTTGTGAGTGAACGACAGCCTTTCGGGGGACGAAAAACCCATAAGCCTTGAAAGCTTCTCCCTTGTGTCATATACAAGCCTTGAAGCCCCGAGCGAGGGAGAGTGAGCGCCTCTTGAAGGATTGCCGAGATTATTCAGGGCGTAAAGCACGGCCTCTCCCACTGCGGAAGGTCTCTGAAGCGCCGATGCGGCGCAGTCCATGTATATCATGGCTTTATTATGTGAGAGGCGCGCGACATTCTCTCAACTATCTCATACATATTTGTAACTCCGCCTATTC
Source organism: uncultured Clostridia bacterium (assembly GCA_947632235.1). Taxonomy (GTDB): domain Bacteria; phylum Bacillota; class Clostridia; order Lachnospirales; family CAG-274; genus Gallispira. Next base: position 9,447 of record CANROO010000005.1, on the reverse strand, counting down.
TGAGTTTATCGCTCAGGTCATAGTGCTTAAGGCAGGTACCGCAGGTGAGTATCTCAACGCCGTGCTCCGCAAGATAGCTTATATCCTCAAGCGAAGAAGAGCCCTCGCAGGTGAGCTTGGCTCCGCCGTTGTAGAAAAGCACTGCCTTGGGGAGGCTTTCCTGCTGTGTGAGCGCAAATATGAAGCTCTTCATGAGCATTGCGCCGAGCGTATCGTCACCCGTACCCATAAAGCCCGAGGATATGACGGCTATACTTCCTCTTGTGCCGTCCGCTGCGGTGAGTATCTGCTCCGTATTTTCGGTCTGCGCTTCACCCACCGTCATTACAACGCTGTAAAGATCATCTTTTATTTTTTTGCTTTCAACCTTATAACCTTTTTGGTTTGCCATCTTGGTGAGGTTCTGCACGGCTATCTCATTGTCCACGAGAGTTTCCACCGTTCCCGGGCCCTTAAGCTCCTTTATGGCATTCTTTGTCTTTACCACCGGTATGGGGCACACATCGCCCACTGCATCAATTTTTATCATGATCTGTCTCCTTTCAGCTCACATATATCTCTTTTTTGTCTTTTCTTGTTATTTCGCCTATTATTGAGGCAGGCATACCTGCCGAGCGAAGCTCTTCGGCGAGCCTCTCGCTCTCGTCTGCGCCTATGGATATGAGCAGACCGCCCGAGGTCTGGGGGTCAAAAAGTATCTCCTCCATGGCGAAGGGTATATTGTTAAACTCAATATATTGCTCCGTGAAGTTCCTGTTTCTCTGCGCCGCGGCAGTCAGCAGAAATTCGTCCGCATAGCCGAGCGCAGGACGCATAACGGGAACGCTTCCGCTTATTATATGCGCTGACAGCCTGCCCGAGAGCATTTCGTGAAGGTGCCCCATAAGCCCGAAGCCCGTAACGTCCGTGCAGGCGTTTACATTGTACCTCCTGCATATCTCCGAGGCGTATTTGTTGAGCGTTGTCATGGACGATATTGCCTCGTCAAGTGCGCTTTGAGAGGCCTCGCCTGCTCTTGATGCCGTGCATATTATACCCACGCCCAGCTTTTTGGTGAGTATGAGCACATCGCCCTCCCTGCCCGTGTTGTTGGCAAGTATCTTTTTGGGCGAAACTATGCCGTTTACGGAAAGTCCGTACTTCACATCGCTGTCGTTTATGGAGTGACCGCCTGCGAGTATTCCGCCTGCTTCTGTTACCTTTTCGGCACCGCCCTGCATTATCCTTCCCAGTATGTTCATGTCCATGCTTTCGGGAAAGCAGACTATGTTGAGCGCCGTCAGCACATCTGCTCCCATGGCGTAAATATCGCTCAGGGCATTCGCTGCCGCTATCATACCGAAGGTGTAGGGATCCTCTACCATTGGCGGAAAGAAGTCGAGCGTCTGCACAATGGCCGTATCCTCCGAGATCTTATAAACGGAGGCATCGTCACGGCTGTCATAGCCGACAATAAGGTTTTCGTCATATTCGCCCTTGGGGAGCTTTTCAAGCACCTTGGAAAGCACACCTGCGCCGAGCTTGGCCGTACAGCCTCCGCCCTTGCAGAACACAATGTCACTCATAGAATTTTCCCTCCTTAAGAGCGGATATTATAACATCCGAAACACCGTTTTTATTCAGAAGCTCCCTTATGTAAAGAGCATCCTTCAATAAATCTTCATTGTCGCATTTATTCAGGAGCGCATAATATCTTATGCCCTCCGTATTTTTTCTCTGTCCCTCGTATGACGAGAGCATAAGGGCTATGTCCTCCGCTGTTATTATATGGTCTGTGTCACAGCGCAGGAGCTTTGCAGCCCTTTCCGCCCTGAAGCAGGCTTCCTTAAGAGGCCTGCCCAAAGCGTCAAGCCCTGCCGTGCCTATTACTATATCGCTTTCGGTATATATCACGGGCTCGTGGCTCTCGGGAGCCTTTAAGGGCAGACCCTTTGCGCCGTCCGCCTCTGCAATAACGCTGTCCGCCATAGCTGTGTATATATCTGCATCGTCCGCTGCCGTGAGCTTATTGTCACCGCAGGCTTTTCCCATAACTGCATAATGTCCGCTCTGCCACAGAGCCTTCATTTCTTCCGCATTTTCCGCCTCAAAGCACGAGGGACGCAGTATATGAGTTGTTGTGGTGACAAGGGTATCATGTCCCCTCACGGCATATTGCTCTGCCAGAAAATACATAAGCGTTGTCTTTCCGCCTGCGCCCACTATGGATATTATGTGTCCCTTTTCCGAAAGAAAGGGGAATATTCTTTCAAGACGGTCGTCATTTTCCGTATTTATACAGCGGTCTGTCATATATCAACCTCCGGGCATATACTAATATTATTCTACATCATACTGCAAATTTTTTCAATATTTACAACTCAAATAAATTCTGATATACTTGATATATCTATTATTTTATGGAAGTGATATTATGACTAACGAGCTCAGGCTTTTTAAAATAGACAATATGATAGGCTGGGATCAGGAGCAGTTTTCCGACCGGTGGATGAACAAGGGAGGCTGCGGAGCCGTCACCGCCTGCGACTGCTGTATATATTTTGCAAGGGAATTCGGCATGACACAGCTCTATCCCTTTGACTGCGAGGATCTCACAAGAGAGGACTATATAAGCTTTTCGAAGATAATGAAGCCATATTTAAGTCCAAGAATATCGGGCATAAATACGCTTGAAATTTTTATAGACGGTCTGAAGGAATATCTCGATGATGCCGGGTGCTCCGAACTGAGCATGTCGGCGCTCTACAGCGACTGCGAATATGATAAATATAAAAGCGCCGTAAAAGCACAGCTTGACAAAAAGCTCCCCGTGCCGTATCTCAACCTCAAGCACAAAAACCCCGTATTTGACGACTTTGTGTGGCATTGGTTCTGGCTTGCGGGCTATGCCGAGGCAGAAGATATATTCATGATAAAAATAATATCCTACGGCGAATACAAGTGGTTCGACCTAAGGGAGCTGTGGGACAGCGGTTACAGCGCAAAGGGCGGTATAGTGCTCTTTGACATCAAGTAAAAAAAATAAAGGCTCCTCAGCTCGGATGCCTTCCTTCGAGCTCAAGAAGCCTTTTTTTGATGTCCGTTCCGCCTGCGTAGCCCACAAGACTGCCGTCTGCGCCTATCACTCTGTGGCAGGGAATGACTATCATTATGGGATTTTTGTTGTTGGCTCCGCCCACAGCCCTGCACGCCTTGGGATTTCCTATGAGCTTGGCTATTTCGCCGTAGCTTCGGGTTTCGCCGTAGGGTATTGTGCAGAGGGCGCGCCATACTCTCTTCTGAAATTCCGTGCCCTCGGGCGCAAGAGGGAGTGTAAATTCTGTCAGGCTCCCCTCGAAATATTCCTTAAGCTCGCAGAGCGCCTTTTTTTGGAGCTCTGACGGCTCGCCCTGCGACAAGCTGCCGTCCGTGAGGCAGATCTCCGTTATTGCCTCGCCGTTGTCGCTTATTTTCATATTGCCAAAGGGCGATGAAAAAATATAAGAACTCAATTTAACCGCTCCTTTTTTAAATGCGGGATATTCTCTTTTCGGCATAGTCCACCGAGAGAGTGAGGGCTTCCTCATAGCTTCTGCCATCAAGCACATAGTGCAGGAAGGAGGCAAGCATTGTATCGCCTGCACCCACGGTATTTTTCACCTTAACTCCGTTGCCCTCGGCATAAAAGCTTTCATCGGCGTTTACGAACACCGCGCCCCTCTTGCCCATGGACACGAGCACATTCTGCGCTCCCATATCGCACAGCCTTCTGCCGTAGAGCACTGCGTCCTCGTATGTGTCCACACTGCAGCCGAATATCTCGCCCAGCTCCGCATTGTTGGGCTTTATGAGATAGGGCTTGTATTTCAAAGTATTTGTGAGCAGTCCGCCCGTTGCGTCAACTATGAATTTTCCCTCTGTATTTTCCATTATATAGGCGTATATGTCCTTATCAAGCCCGTTGCACACGGAGCCCGAGAGCACAACGTAGTCCTCCTCCTTGGTGCTTGTGAGCATGCACAGCCTGTCCACATCGCTTTTTGAGGCTATACATCCGCTGCCGTTTATGGCGGTCTCGCTCTCTCCCACAAGCTTTATGTTTATCCTGGAGTTTCCAAGCACCTTTATGAATTTGTGCGGTATGGACGCCTTGTCAAGCTCCTCCGTTATGGCTTTTCCCACGGTGCCTGCCATAAGTCCGCAGGCAATGCTTTCAACGCCCAGCTCCTTGAGCACTATCGACACATTTATACCCTTTCCTCCCACGCGGAGAGTCTCCGCATGGCTCCTGTTTATCCTGCCCTTGCCCAGGCTGTCGACCTCCATTATATAGTCGAGGCTCGGATTTAATGTAAATGTGTATATCATTTATATTCCTCCTGATCTGCAAAAGTGACGGTGGCCTTTTCTGCGTCCATGGACTCCACAATGGCAAGGGATTCAAGGTGATAGCCAAGGTTTCTTATTGTCCTTCCGCCGTTCTGGAAGCCCTTTTCTATAACTATGCCTATGCCCTCTACCTTTGCGCCGGCATCGTTCACTATGGATATAAGCCCCTGAAGGGCACAGCCGTTTGCAAGAAAATCGTCAATTATAAGCACTCTGTCATCGGAATTGAGGAAGCTCTTTGAGACTACCACCTGATTTTTGCACTTATGCGTGAACGACTCCACCTCTGCCATGTACACATCGCCCTCTATGTTTATGCTTTTGGACTTCTTTGCAAACACCACGGGTACGCCGAAGTGCTTTGCCGCAATGCAGGCTATGCCTATGCCCGAGGCCTCTATCGTTATTATTTTGTTTATATCGCAGTCCTTAAACCTTTTTTTGAACTCCTTGCCTATCTCGTCAAAAAGCTCAATGTCCATCTGATGATTCAGAAAGCTGTCTACCTTTAATACATTGCCTTCCCTTACAACCCCGTCACGGAGTATCCTTTCTTCCAGAAAATTCATAGCCTTCTCCTTTCAAACAAGTTTATTTAACATTATTATATAAAAATTGACAGTAATTTGCAATATATTTATTCACACGGGGATAAAAAAAGAACCGACCCTAAAGCCGGTTCCTTACCCTTTTAATTACTCAGCCACATAAGCCATGAGAGCAACGTGTCTTGCCCTCTTTACTGCTGTAGTGAGAAGTCTCTGATGCTTAGCGCAGTTGCCTGTTATTCTTCTGGGTAATATCTTACCTCTTTCGGAAACAAACTTCCTGAGCTTGGCAACATCCTTGTAATCTATAGAAGTGGCCTTTTCAGCGCAGAAAACGCAGACCTTCTTCTTTCTCCTGCCACGCTTTTTATTTATCATAGCAATATCCTCCTTACTTAAAAAATCCAAAAATTCCGCTTATCAGAACGGCAGATCCTCATCGTCTGCATCGCTGTCGATACTGAAGCCTGCGGACGGCATCTGTACGGGAGCGCTCGGAGCCTCACTTGCTCCGAAGCTCTGCTGAGCCTGTGAAGCCTCTCTCTCGGCTCTGTTCTCAATAAAGTCAAAGTCGTCTATCACGACCTCGGTAACATATCTCTTGTTGTCCTGCTGGTCCTGATAGCTTCTTGTCTGTATCCTGCCCTGTACGGCTATCCTGTTGCCCTTGCGGAAATACTGGCCTATGTTTTCGCCTCTTCTGCCGAAGGCTACGCAGTTTATAAAGTCCGCCGTGGGCTCGCCCTCCTGCCTGTTTCTGGAGTAGGGCTTATCTACAGCCACCGAAAAGTTACATACCGCCAAGGGCTCTGCGCCCTGCGAATATCTAACCTCGGGATCTCTCGCCATTCTGCCTATCAATATAACTCTGTTCACAATGACGCCCCCTTTTATTCCTCATCGCTTACAATGAGATAACGGAGAACCTGCTCGTTGATACGCATACGAGACTCTATCTCTGCGGGAGCTGTAGGCTCTGCGCTGAACTTGATGAATTCGTAAATACCCTCGTTCACCTTCTGAATTTCGTAAGCAAGTCTTCTCTTTCCCCAATCGTCAATGTTCTCAACGCTGCCGCCGAATCTCTCTATAAGAGCCTTAACGCCCTCGCGAGCCGCCGCTAACGCCTCCTCGTCCAAAGATGGGGAATAAACTACACAAAGTTCATACTTTTTCATCTTTTTGCACCTCCTTCTGGTCTTTGACCCTTGCCATAAGCAAGAGTAAGGATAAAATTACCTGTGAATTATCACGAAGGTTATTTTATCATATAAATATACGGAAGTCAAGAGGTTTTTTGCCGTCTTTTGATCGTAGCTTCGGAAAATATGACAGCTCCTCTCTTGACAAATAATAATAAATATGTTATTATAAAAGCACAAAAGGAACAACACAGTTGTTCCTCTAAAATTTAGTTATTTTGAATAACCGCTTTTTAGTTTTTGGAAGGACTGAAAGCGGTTATTTTAATATGTAAAGAATTAAATATGTAAACATCAATACATCTCTGCAAAGCAGCAGAAACAGTATCAATTTCAAATACTTTTTCATAATACATACTATTCCCCCTTTCATAGAATCCCAAACATTTTTATCCTAAATCATAGGCATCAAACCCTTGAAATCATATTAAGAGGAGGAACAACCGCATTAATTGTTCCTATTGTGAGATCAAGGCCTTCGCCTATCCCTGCTCCCATTATATCACAAGGCGCAAATCGGCGCAAGTCCTTTGTCTTTTCCCCCTCTTGATTATTTTCCCGTATTGTTGTATAATTAAATAACTATTGAGTTAATGCGAGGGTCATATATGGATTTTATAGAAGGCGGAGCTTTAAGGTATAACTATACCTCATATGATGAAGAAACAAATCAAAAAAAGGTGACACAGGCTCTTAAGGGTGTGGATATAAGCATCAAAAAGGGCGAATTTGTCGCGCTTTTAGGTCACAACGGCTCGGGCAAGTCCACTCTTGCCAAGCTTTTGAACGGCATAAATATGCTTTCGGGCGGTACTCTTTACATAAAGGGCATGGACGCCTCGGACAAAAACAATATATGGGACATAAGGCAGTCCGTGGGCATGGTCTTTCAGAACCCCGACAATCAGATAATAGCCTCGGTAGTGGAGGAGGATGTCGCCTTCGGCCCCGAAAATCTGGGCATGGCAAGAGAGGATATAATAAAAAATGTGGACATGGCGCTCAGAGCCGTGCGTATGGAAAAGCACAGGCTCTCGTCCCCGTCATGCCTTTCGGGCGGACAGAAGCAGAGGGTGGCGATAGCGGGCATACTCGCCATGAAGCCCGAATGTATAGTGCTCGATGAGGCTACTGCCATGCTCGATCCCTTAGGCAGACAGGATATAATGAACACCGTTATGCGCCTTAACAGGGAGGAGGGCATAACGATAGTGCTTATCACTCACTATATGGAGGAGGCGGCTCTTGCCGACAGAGTGATAGTTATAAACGAGGGAATGAAGGCAGATGAGGGCACGCCCTCGGAGGTCTTTGCAAGGGTCGAAAAAATGCGCTCTCTCCGCCTCGATGTGCCTCAGATAACGGAGCTTTCATATTTGATAAACAAGAAGATAAGCGCCTTTCCTGCCGATATAATGACTATTGACGGCTTTGTTTCGGCGGCGCTTAAAATAGGCTTTAAGGAAGGCTTCAGCTATAAAAAAGAGAAAAAGCAGAGAAACGAAAATACGGAGAATATAATAGAAGTAAAAGATCTCACTCACATTTATGCCGAGGGCTCGGCTTTTGAGTCCGCTGCGCTTAAAAATGTGAGCCTTGAAATAAAAAAGGGCGACTTTGTGGGGCTCATAGGCCACACGGGCTCGGGCAAGTCCACGCTCATACAGCACTTCAACGCCCTTGAAAGGGCTGAAGAGGGCAAGGTGTTCTTCAAGGGCGAGGACATAAACGCCGACAAATCCAAGCTTAAAAGCATAAGGCAGAAGATAGGGCTTGTTTTTCAGTACCCCGAGCATCAGATATTCGGTACGACCATATTTGAGGAGGTCGCCTTCGGTCCGTCAAACTGCGGACTTTCGGAGGACGAAATAAAGAGGAGAGTGCAAAGGGCGCTTTCCCTCGTGGGCATTGACGAGAGCATGTACGAGCGCTCGCCCTTCGACCTTTCGGGCGGACAGAAAAGGCGCATAGCCATTGCAGGAGTGCTCGCCATGGAGCCCGAGGTGCTCGTACTGGATGAGCCCATGGCAGGGCTTGACCCCAAAGGCAGGGACGAAATACTCTCAAATATCAAAAAAATGCACGATGAGCTCGGCATAACCATAGTGCTCGTGTCGCATTCCATGGAGGCCATAGCGGAGATAGCCGACAGCATAATAGTTATGAATGACGGCAGTGTTGAAATGTACGACACCTGCGACAATGTGTTCTCGCAGTCTGAAAGGCTCAGAGCCATAGGTCTGGACGTTCCGTGCATGACACAGCTTTTTGCAAGGCTCAAGGCGGAGGGTCCTGATGTTCCCGAAAATATTTACAGTGTTAAGGAGGGAGCGGAAATTATTGCTTCTGCTCTCAGGGTATAAAATATGAATTTAACCATAGGTCAGCACTATCCCGTGAACTCGGTGATACACAGGCTTGACGCGCGCACCAAGATACTGGCGGTGATACTCTACATCACGGCCGTGTTCATTGCCAAGGGCATTGCGGGCTATGCCGTGTGTACTCTCTTTCTGGCGGTGTGCATCGCTCTTTGCAGGGTCCCCGTAAGGCTCATGCTCAGAGGGCTTAAGAACATAATCATAATAATACTTTTTACGGTGGTGCTGAACATACTGTTCATAAGGACGGGCAGGGAGCTTTTTTCGTTCGGCATAATTCACATAACAACGGGCGGTATAGCCGTTTCTCTGAAGCTCTGCGTAAGGCTTATCCTGCTCATAACGGGCTCGTCAATACTCACGCTCACCACCTCGCCCATAGCGCTGACGGAGGGCATGGAGGCGCTTATGCGTCCCTTTAAGAAAATAGGCGTGCCGAGCCACGAGATAGCCATGATGATGTCCATAGCGCTGAGGTTCATACCTACTCTTGCGGAGGAGCTGGACAAGATAAAAAAGGCGCAGTCCGCAAGGGGAGCGGACTTTGAGACGGGAGGCATAACCGCAAGGGCAAGGTCCATGATACCGCTTCTGGTGCCTCTTTTCGTGTCGTCCTTCAGACGGGCGGACGAGCTCGCCATGGCCATGGAGGCGCGCTGTTACCGCGGAGATGTACACAGGACAAGTATGAAGAGCCTTAAATACGGCAGGGCGGACTACACGGCATATATGCTTCTGCTCCTGCTCGTTTTGTCGGTGCTTGTGCTGAGAAAGCTTGGGGTATGATGCTATGAGGGTTTTACTTACAGTTGCATATGACGGCAGCCAATATTTCGGCTGGCAGAGACAGAAGGGCTATATTACCGTTCAGCAGAGGCTCGAGGAGGCTCTCGGCGCTCTTATGGGACAGGAAATAACGGTGAGGGGAGCCTCGCGCACAGATACGGG
>CANROO010000004.1 GCA_947632235.1 uncultured Clostridia bacterium | reverse complement strand
ACGAGCAGGTAGAAGCTGCCACACAGTTCCAGGATGATGCCAAGATAAGGGACTATTCGAGGGAATCCGTTGAGAGCCTTATTTCAAAGGGAGCAATCAAGGGTTATCCCGAAGACAACACCTTCAGACCACAGGGAACCATTACGCGACAAGAGTTTCTATCAATGTGTGTGAACGCCTGTGACCCAGGTCTAACAAAAGTTAATAAAGCAGTTGTTGACGCCAAAAATGAGATTGAAAATGGCTTATCTTACTATGATGATGTAGTTAATTTTGAAGGTCTCAAGGGGTTATGGAGTTTGGATTTAATAGTTGGTTCCCAATACTTAGGTGTAACTACAGCCTTTACGGACACAGGTAAGGGAAATGTTTGGACACAGCCCATCACCAGAGGCGAGGCTGCTGATATAATGATTCATTGTATTGAGGAACTCAAAGGTGAGAAGTTTGAGGGAAGTGTTCAGAACGACTACGACCTTGAAGCTATGATAGGCGACTGGAACGAAGACCTTGGTTCTCAACGCTACCAAATAGCAAAGTTGTATGCCCTTGGCATTGGACATGGCGATTCAAATTCAAGGTTCAACCCTAAGAACAATCTCACAAGAGAAGACAGTGCGGTTCTCATATATGCTTTAAGCAACCCAAGCAAGCGTGATATGAGTAAGGTTGTAAAAGTTGAGAAGAAAGACCCCTATGCAGGAGTTCAGATAGGCACTCTTAATCAGTCGGACGAAAACAGAAGAGATGCTGTTCCCGGTGATACTTTTGTGGATGCTAATGGTAAGAGTACAGTTGTTAAGCTTGGCAAAGGTGGGGTTCTTGGTGAAGGACAGCCGATTGCTCTTGATGCTGGTAGAAAGCAAACAGTTGTTCCAAAGATAGTAGGACACTTGACCGTCTCAGATGGAACCTTTTTCAGACTTGGGGCAACATATTATATTAACCCCAAAACTGGTGAGGGACACTGGGGAGATGAATGGGACAAGATACAGGAAGCCTACAGACCTACTGACAAAGGCAAGACAAATGGTGAAATGAGATACTTCGGCTTAGGTAACTGGTGTCAGTATGAATGGAATGAAGCAGGTCAGAACTGGATTTGCTGGGATTATAATGGATTCAAGTAAATAGCATATTGACAAAATAGTTAGTTTATGTTATCATAAAAGCACAAGAGGGAGCAACTTCAGTTGTCCCTCATACAAAAATTGAACACTATATTATATAGTCGTCCTATGTATCAGATAGGGCGGCTATTTCTTTATTAAAATAATTATGATAATAAGTAAAGTCAAATAAACAATCTCATAAGTCATGATTATCAAGCCCCCTTTCTTTGCAGAATAGGGGAGGAACAACCGCCCGTCGCTCCGTTGTGCGGGCTAGGCAAAAGCCTAACTTATGTATATTATAGCACATACAACATAATATTGCAACACATAGTTATTCATAGAACCTATATTTCATTTGTACAGGCATACCCACAATAGCCGACTTATGAAAATCTCTTTTTGAATTAAATATGCATAAAAAAAGAAGCACAAAAGTGCTTCGATAAAGAGCGGAGTAGGAGAGATTTGAACTCTCGCGCCGCGCAAACGACCTACTCCCTTAGCAGGGGAGCCCCTTCAGCCACTTGGGTACTACTCCATACCAAACCGCTGTGATTTACAACGCTTAATAAGTATAGCATATAAAGAATAAACTGTCAAGACTTTTTTATAATAAAACAAAGAAAATACAGCCCGAAATTAAGCTAATAAGCCATCCGCAGAGCACATCAAGAGGATAGTGAACGCCCGTCATTATCCTTGAAAGTCCCGTGAAAAACGAGAAGACCATAAGAAACGGCACAGCCCTTGGAAACACAAGTATATACGAAAGCGATATTATCATTGAACTGCAGGCGTGATTACTGGGAAATGATCCGCTTTCGCCGTGCTCCACAAGCTTTTCCACGCCGTCCGTTAAAAACGGTCTCGGCTTGTTGAGCAGTTTTCTCAATATAGTATTGAAAACAAGGGTAAAAAAGGGAACGGCAATTATTTTCACTATTCCCTCTTTTCCCGTCGCATACAGTGCTATTATGCCTGCAATATATATGATCATGAAAGCAGGCTTTGAAAGCTGTGTTATGAATACGGCTGTTTTTTCAGCCCATTTGTTTTTTGCCGTGAAGAAATATATTTTCTCAAAAAGCCTTTTATTCATTCCAAACACCGTCAAATACAAAGGTCGCAGGACCCGTCATATAAACATGGTCATCCTTTTCGCTCCACTCTATTGTGAGAGTACCGCCCAGAAGCTTCACATCAACGGGCACTCTGGGACAAAGCCCTCTCAGGTTTGCGGCTACCACCGTTGCGCAGGTACCCGTACCGCATGCCCATGTCTCGCCTGCGCCTCTTTCCCATACTCTCATGTCCAGATGAGTGCTGTCAATAAATCTGGCAAATTCCACATTTGTTTTCCGCGGGAAAGCCTTGTTCACCTCTAATGAAGGTCCGTAGTATTCGACCGCAAAGTCCTTCACATCCTCGTCAATAAAAGTAACTGCGTGAGGATTGCCCATAGATACGCAGGTGAAGTCAAATTCCCTGTCCCGAGAGCTAAGCTTAAGCGACATAACGGCGCTTACGCCGTCTATTTTTGAAGCTGCCGCTTCCGCATTTACGGGGACCTCCGCAGGCGCAAGCACGGGCTCGCCCATATCCACCGTGAGCATTTCAGCCTCGCCCTTGGCGTTAGGGTGTACCTCTATCACCTTTATTCCTGCAAGCGTTTCAAGCCTTATGGGGTTCTTTTTTATGATGCCCCTGTCATATACATATCTGCCCACGCACCTTGACGCATTACCGCACATCTCCGCTTCCGAGCCGTCGGAATTGAACATTCTCATCCTGCAGTCGTTTTCGGCACTGTCCGGGGGACATATGAGCACAAGCCCGTCCGAGCCTATGCCGAAATGCCTGTCGCTCATAGCCTTTGAAAGCTCCGACGGGTCATTCACCTTCTCCTCAAAACAGTTTATATACACATAGTCGTTTCCGCAGCCGTGCATTTTTGTAAATTTCATTTTATCACTCTCCTTGCTTGTTTTATATATTTAAAATACCATAAAACGGCATTGATTTCAAGAAAAAAATATGCTAATATAATTTATATGAAGGGGAAAATAAAGCTTGCTTTGATTTTCGCCGTATTTATATAGAATGTATTTTAAGAGGAGGAATGAATGTGAAAAAGGGTCTTATTTTTCTAGGATGTGTTATTTTCTGCCTTATATCGGCTCTGAGCGTATACGCGGACGATATAAGCATTACCGTTGACGGCGAAGCCCTGTCGACTGACGCTTCTCCCGTCATAGTTGACGGCAGAACGCTTGTTCCGTTAAGAGCCATTTTTGAGGCTCTCGGTGCGCAGGTCAGCTGGAACGGTGAGGAAAAGAGCATAACGGCCGATAGGGCAAGCACGACTATATATATGAAGATCGATGAAAAAAACTTTACCGTAAACGGGGAGGAAAGAGCTCTCGATGTTCCCGCCTCCGTGATTGACGGCAGAACTATGGTCCCGGCAAGAGCCGTGAGCGAAAGCCTTGGCTGCCGTGTGGAATGGAGATCTGCCGAAAAAACGGTTGCCGTATATTCATCATATGAAAACGGCGAGGAAGAAACCGCGGAGGAGACCTCCAAGGAGGCCGTGACTGAGGCTTCTACCGAAGCCCCGGGCTATGACACTGTCTACAGAAGCGGTACATACAAAATAGGCGATGATATACCCTTCGGCAAGTATGTTTTCTTTTCCGAAAATGATAAATTGGGCAGGGTAGTTATGGTGCAGCCCGAGTATATGAAGAGCGATTATATAACCAAATTCGGTTATTCGGGCGGTGTTGATGACGACCCAAACGCCACTGGACAGATAACCGATGACAAAATCATATACATAAGCGGAAACGATGTGCTTGAAATAGGCGAGAGGGGAAAGAATAACGAAAACCCCTACAAGATAAAACATGAAAAGAATGCCTATATAACAAGCAATAATTATATCGCCTTGAATGAGCTTGGCAAAAACAATCCGCAGTACTGCACGGACTTAAGGTCCGTATTCTGCAATGAGATACGGCTTGAAAACTGTTATGCCGTGCCTTCGGATGAAGTGGAGAAAAGAAACACGGCATACAACGGCACCTACAGAGTGGGCGTTGACATTCAAGAGGGAAGCTATGGCTTTGTAAAGGCTCCCGGCTGTGACTTTGCGGCAGTTGCAATAAACTTCAAGCCTCCCGTTATCCTAAATTCGCCTTATCAGACAGAGCTTAAAAAGGACGATGTTATAAGGCTCATAAACTGTAATATCACAAAGAACAGCATAACATATATCAAGCATGAGTCTGACGGCTTCAAGGCTGATATAAATATGGATATATCCAAGGTGTCGGCAGAGCTTAAGGCAAGGGCAGATGAAGAAATAAAGAAAATAACACCGCAGAACAGCACCTCAAGGGAAAGCCTTGAGGGCATAAAGAGCGAGCTTAAGTCGCTTGCCAAAACGGACGAGGACAAAAAATTTGCCGAGCTTGTTTCGGAGGCTCTGGACAAATACATAATAGTCAAATGGGATAACAAGCCCTATGTTCCCTACGAATATTATTATGCTAAGGTAGGAAACAGAATGGAGCAAAAGGAGGGCCTGAATTTTGATAATGTCATGTATATAAAGAGCACGGCAGCCAAAAAGGGCGTTATTTCAGCCTTCTGTAGCGATATTGCCAAGCTCTCCGATGCAAAGAGCTTCAATGAGCTTGCCGAAATAAACCATAAACTCAACGACTATGTTATAAAAACAAGCACTGTTTAAAAAACACCTCCGTATGTCTTAAACGGCATACGGGGGCAATTTTTATTTTACGGCAATGCTTGCATAGCCCTCGGGAACCTTGCCGTTGAATATGGTACTTACAAGAAGCAGGCGCCTTTGTATGTTCATTTCCCTGCCCTTGAACGGCGTCACTATCGTAACACCGCACCTTATGTTCAGCCACACCTGGTAAGACACCTGATTTACGCCTGCCGATGTGAACTCCGTTTCGTACTCCGCCTGCGCATCGCCTATGGATGAAATGTGCAGGGGTATGTCGAAGCCCAGCCTTGAAAACAGGGGCACACCGCTGAATGCTCCCGACGGCACGGTTATCTCGTGCTGAGAAAGCTCGTTCATTCTCTCCGAGAGCCTTGCCGTTATTCTGTTAGTCACCTGATTTATAAGCAGTGAATCTATGTCTATGTGGCTCAGGTCGCGTCCTTCTATCTCTTTTGTAAAGTCGTCTGTCTTCACCTGCATTTCGTCAATAACTGCGTCTACGGCATCGCTTATTTCGCGGTTTATTTTGGTGACGGCGTATTTATTGCACATATCGCTTATTATCGGCAGTACAAATCTGTTAAAAGCAAAAGCGGTAAAAACAGCCGTAAGTACAAGTGTTAATGCGGTAATTAAAATTAGCTTTTTTATATGATCGTCCCCTTTTTTTCTTTTTTATAAAAATTTTTCTTTATATATTGTGATTTTTCTGATATAATCATATAAAGGGCAAGTTTATATTTATGCATTTATTTTGAATGCCGTTAAATATATATTTTAAGGAGGGGTGTAATATGAATCCACCTGACGAAAAAATTGGAGAGGATTTAGGGGGAACCAAGATCTTGAACAATACCCACTATGAAGAGGAGATAAAAAGGCGCAGCAGGACCGCGGCCTCGGGAGAAGAGGGCGCCGAAAGACCGCCCCGCAGAAGACCGCCTCAGAGCGGAAGACTGCGCTCTTCCGTAAAGACGGCAAAGCGTACAAAGGGCAAGGTGCGCCATCACTCCGAAGGCGGAGTGCTCGCGCTTCTGGGACTTAAAAAGAAGAAAAAGAAGGCTCATCCCAAGCACAGAGCTCATGCCTCGGGCGAGGCAAGACCAAGGCCCGTTTCCGCTCACAGCGAGAACAGAGCCTCAGCCTTGCTTATACCCGAAAAGAGGACGCCCTCGCCGGCGCAGTCCGAGAGAAGGGTACAGCCTGCCAAGCAGGAGAAAACAGCTGTGTCCGCTTCGGAGCATAACGATAAAAGGCCGTCTGCGTCTCAGCGTGAAAGAAAGCCTGCTTCCGTAAATGCAGAGGAAAAAAGGCAGAATACGCCCGTACCCGAAGGCGGTAAGGCAGAGCGCAGAGAAAATAAGCCTGCGCAGGACATTGTGTCGGAAAACAAGGCAGATAAGGTCAAGGAAGCCGATAAAAACAGAGATAACGGCACTCGTCAGATAGCGGCGGCATCCGAAAGCAGGACAGGCACGCCTTCCGAAAAAAGAGCGCCTCACAGCGTTTCTGCGCCCGTGAGGAGAACACAGCATGTTTCCGCTCCCAAGCTTAAGTCAAGGACCGAGCAGGAGGCCTCCGATCACCTGAGCCTGCATAATCAGGGACATAAGCACAAAAATAAAAATAAGGAAAAGTCCAAGCCCTTTACCGTTTTTCTCACGGCAATGCTCATGGCAGCCATTATGATAGGCTTTGCTCTGTGCGGAGGTCTTGTGGGCGCATATGTCGGCATTATAAACAGTATTCCCGAAATGGGCATAGTGAGCATAAAGCCCGGTACATATACCTCCATAATATATGACAAGAACGGCGCGGAGGTCAGCAAGCTCCACGGCGATGAGAACAGAGAATATGTAACGCTTGACCAGATACCCAAAAATATGCAGCAGGCTGTCATCGCCATAGAGGACGAAAGATTCTATGAGCACAACGGCGTGGATATACAGGGCTTTGCAAGAGCGGCTTATTCCACATTGACAGGCAAGCAGATGCAGGGCGGTTCCACAATAACTCAGCAGCTCATAAAAAATAATGTTACAAAGGTGACTCACAACACCGTAAAGAGCAAAATAAAGGAGCAGTACCTTGCTCTTAAGTATGAAAAGGAACTGAAGCAGGCATACGGCTCCAAGGAGGAAGCAAAGAATTACATCCTTGAGCTCTATCTCAATACCATTGGCCTCGGCCACGGCTACAGCGGTATAAAGACGGCGGCAGAGGGCTATTTCGGCAAGGAGCCTAGCCAGCTCACATTGGCGGAGTGTGCCTGCCTTGCAGGCATAACCAACAATCCCTCGCTCTATTCGCCCAGGTCTCAGCCCGAAAATAACAAAAGGCGCCAGACCATTATACTCAACTATATGCTCTCACAGGGCAGGATAACTCAGGAGGAGTATGACCAGGCCATAAACGAGGATATATATGCCAACGTAAAGAAGACCGATAACTCGGGCGGAGACGATGAAGCAGGCGACACCGTGATACACTCGTACTACGAGGACGCACTTATATCGCAGATATCCGAGGATCTTCAGAACAAATACAACTGGTCTGTGGAGGAAGCCAACAATGTTATTTACAACGGCGGTCTTCAGATACAGTCAAATCTCGACCCTGCAATACAGAAGATCGTGGATGACGAATATAATAATGATGCCAATTTCCCGCATGTATACTACTGCATAGACATAGACTACAGAGTATCCGTTGAGGATACTGCAACGGGAGAGCAGACTCACAGCCAGTACAACCAGTTTGCGCGCTCCGAGGAAGGCGCAAGGGGCTGGGTGGCAGACAAGAAGGCGTCTATTGAGGCAAGCCTCGGACCCAATCAGAAGATAGTTGCCGAAAAGGCATATTACAACAAACAGCCTCAGTCGGCTATGGCGATAATAGATTACCACACAGGCGAGATAAGAGCCATAGCGGGCGGACGAGGTGAAAAGAAGGTAAACAGAGCCTTCAACAGGGCTACTGATGCCGCCAGACAGCCTGGCTCCGTATTCAAGGTGCTTGCGGCTTACGCTCCGTCTGTAGACCTCGGAAAGCTCAGCAATGCTTCAACGATAGTTGACGAGCCTTATACCACTGCCGACGGCTATACGCCCAAGAACTGGTATCAGGGCTACAGGGGCGCGGTAAATCCCAGAACGGGTATAAAGAACTCAATGAACATTGTTGCCGTAAAGATAATGGTGGAAACAGGCATAGACCTCTGCTATAATTATCTGCTCAACTTCGGATTTACAACGCTTGAAAACGATAACCATGCGGCGACTGCCCTCGGCGGACTTACAAACGGCGTTACTCAGGTAGAGGTAGCCGCAGCCTTCGGAACAATAGCAAATTACGGACAGTATATAAAGCCTCGCTTCTATGACAAGGTGCTTGACCATGACGGCAATGTTCTCCTTGAAAACACAATGGAGAAGAAGCAGGTGCTCAAGGAATCTACGGGCTATATACTCACCGAGATGATGAAGGATGTTATCAAGTCCGGTACGGGTACAAAGGCCTCTCTCGGCGCTATGCCTGTTGCCGGCAAGACGGGTACCACCACGGACTCAAAGGACCTCACATTCGTAGGCTACACGCCCTATTACGTATGCAGTATATGGTTAGGCTACGACAGATATGATAACACAGTCAGAAACATGAACAATGTCAACCAGTCACAGCATATGGTAGTATGGCGCGATGTTATGTCCAAGATACATAAGGATCTCCCCGTAAAGGACTTCCAGATGCCCGACAGCGTTGTCAAGGCTACGGTCTGCAAGATATCGGGCCAGCTTGCCCGTTCGGGCTGTCCTGCGGTCACGGACTACTTCGACAAGGCTTCGGTAAGCTCTTACTGCTCCGGACACAAGGGACACAGCGGAGTTGTATTCTCGGGCAATAACTATTATAACGGTTCGGGCTCGTCTTCGGAGGGCTCGGGAAGCAGTTCGGCCGGTAAGAAGTCAAGCAGTTCTTCATCGGGCAGCTCTTCAGCCAAGAAAACTACCGAAAGCAGCGATAGCGAATCAAGCGGAACAAGCGATGCGGACAGCAGCGCAGGAACGGCGGACAGCTCGGGCGGTGCAGACAGCGCGCCGGCAGAGCAGGCTCCCGCAGAGCAGGCTCCCGCGGAGCAAGCTCCTGCACCTGCAGAGCAGGCACCGGCAGAACAGGCTCCCGCAGAGCAGGCTCCTGCTCCTGCCGAACAGGCGCCCGCCGAAGCTCCCGCAGAATAAATATTGCAATACATTTGCCCATAGACGGCTTGTCCGCCTGTGGGCAATTTGTTATGAAATGAGGGATATTTTCCATTAAATTTGATATAATATTAAGGGAATATATCCTCAAAATATTGACTTTGCCCTTAAATTATGGTATTATTTAAGGGAAAGTACTAGGAGGTAAGGGAATGAGAGAATTTAACTATTCGGCGCTCAAAAATCAAAAGTGGGATTCGGAAATATTGAGCCTTATCGGTGCAATTTATAAAGAAGCCGGAAAGCAGGAGCTTTATCTGAAACAGCGTCCGGAAGAGCTTGAGAAGCTGGTCGATATTGCCAAGGTACAAAGTACGGAGGCATCAAATGCAATTGAAGGCATAGTTACGACCAATACGCGCATACGTCAGCTAATCGAGGAAAAGACTGCGCCAAAAAATCGTGATGAACGGGAAATTGCAGGATACCGTGATGTTCTTAAGCTGATACATGAGAGCTTTGATGTTATTTCTATCAACCGTAATTATATTCTTCAGCTTCACAAGGTACTGTACAGCCACATGAATAACCCCATGGCAGGCAAAACAAAAAATGTGCAGAATTATATCACTGCGTCATATACGGACGGGCATACAAAAACCATCTTTACTCCGCTTTCACCTTACGAGACACCTGAGGCTTTGGACAGGCTCTGCGAAGAATACAACCGCGTTATAGGTAACATGGAAACAGAACCGCTTATAGTTATTCCCGTTTTCATTCACGACTTTCTCTGCATACACCCCTTCAATGACGGAAACGGCAGAATGAGCCGTCTGCTGACGACACTGCTTTTATACAGGAGCGGATTTTGTGTAGGAAAATATATTTCGCTTGAAGCAAAGATAGCTAAGAATAAAGAGCTGTATTATGATGCTCTGGGTCAGGCGCAGATAGGCTGGCATGAGGGCAAAGAGGATGCGCTCCCCTTTATAAAATATCTGCTTGGGACCATACTTTCTGCTTACAAGGACCTTGCGGACAGATTTGCTTTGGTAGAAACAAAGCTTTCGGCGCTTGAAACGGTGAGGCGTGCTGCCATGTACAAGATAGGGCGTTTCACAAAGCAGGACATTCGGGAGCTTTGCCCCTTTTTGAGCATAAGCTCCGTAGAGGGAGCACTGCGAAAGCTTGTAGCCTACGGTGAGCTTAAAAAAGAGGGCTCGGGAAAGAACACCTGCTATTACAGAATAAGCTGACAACAGCAGTTGATCTGTTATTTGCTTAAAATATAACAAATATAAAGGGTATCTATATATTGCTAATTGAGCATCTGTCGGAAATGACAGATGCTTTTAAATTTTTAACCTACATTTTACATATCCGTGATTTCAGACTTTACATAACATGAGCTATACTTTAACTGTCGTAAAAAAAAACAACAGACAGAAAGGAAGCGTAAAGCATGAAAAAAATCAAAAAGCTTATAGTTGGAGCTGCGGCATTTTCATTGTTGGCGGGTATGACGGGCTGCGGCGGAGCTCAGACCGCTGCGCCGGGAAGTTCTTCCTCCGCAGAACAGACTGTTTCTACGGACGGTTCAACATCTATGGAATCGGTAATAGGCTTTTTAAGCGAGGCTTATCAGCAGAAAAACGGCGTAAAAGTGACTTACAACCCCACGGGCTCGGGCTCGGGCATTCAGGCGGTGCAGGAGGGCCGCTGTGACATAGGACTTTCAAGCCGTGCGCTTAAAAGCGATGAAGAAAAAACACTTAACGGCACGGTCATTGCGCTTGACGGTATAGCAGTCGTTGTAAATCCTCAGAATACAGTTACAGATCTGACGGTCGGCCAAATAGCAAAGATATACACGGGAGAAATAACCGATTGGTCGCAGTTAGGCGGAAACGATGCGCCTATAGTCTGTATAGGCAGAGAAGCCGCCTCGGGCACAAGAGACGGCTTTGAATCCGTTACGGACACAGAGGATATGTGCAAATATGCTCAGGAGCTTACTTCAACGGGAGATGTCATACAGACTGTAGCATCCAACCCCAATGCCATAGGCTATGCCTCTCTTGCATCTGTGGGCGAAAGCGTTAAGCCGTTGAATGTAGAAGGAATTTCACCCTCCGAGGAAACCATACTGAGCGGTGAATATCCCATTCAAAGAGGCTTCCTCCTTGTTACGCCTAAGGACAAGGCTCTCTCGGAAACTGCGCAGGCGTTCTATGATTTCTGCACAAGCAGTGAAGCCGACGAGCTTATAAGAAAGGCAGGTGCGGTTCCCGTTGCAAAGTAAAGCAGTAACCGCAGTATACATAATAAAAAAACCTGTCCGTGAAAATCCGTTTTCGGATATATTTGAGAAAATAGTGCACGCTCTGCTTGGCATATGCGGATCTATAGCGATAGCATTTGTAATACTTATCACCGTGTTTCTGGTAATGTCGGGAGTGCCTGCAATAAAAGAAATAGGCATCATCAATTTTCTGTTCGGCACAAAATGGGCTTCCACTGCCGTTGAACCGTCTTACGGCATACTGCCCTTTATTCTCACATCGGTATTCGGCACTGCGGGAGCCATTATATTGGGCGTACCCTTGGGAATACTATGCGCGGTTTTTGTGACTAAGATAGCGGACAAACGCATAGGCGCCATAGTGAGCGGTGCTGTAGATATCATGTCGGGCATACCTTCCGTTGTTTACGGACTTGTGGGAATGATAGTCATTGTGCCTGCAGTGCGAAGCTTATTCGGACTTCCGGACGGAGCAAATCTGTTTTCGGCTATACTTGTTCTTGCCGTAATGATACTGCCCTCCGTCATATCCGTATCCGAAACGGCGCTGAGGGCAGTGCCGAGGGAATATGAAGAGGGCTCTCTTGCTCTCGGCGCCACAAAAACGGAAACCATTTTCAAGGTGACCATACCTTCTGCAAAAAGCGGTATACTTGCTTCTGTGGTGCTTGGAGTGGGCAGAGCCGTGGGCGAAGCTATGGCAGTCATGATGGTGTCGGGCAATGTTCCCAATATGCCCGGCATTTTCAGAAGCGTCAGATTTCTGACAACTGCTGTGGCAAGCGAAATGTCCTATTCATCGGGACTGCAAAGGCAGGCGCTTTTCTCTGTGGCACTTGTGCTTTTTGTCTTTATAATGCTCATCAATATAATATTAAATATTGCAGTAAAGAAGGAAAACAGATCATGAAGGATGACAATATTTCGCTCTTAAGAAAAATAAAGGGTGCGGTTTTAAAGTGCGTTGTGTGGCTTTCCGCAGCAGCCATTTGTTTTCTGCTTGCAGGTATGATATTTTTTATTCTTGTAAGAGGTATTCCGCATATCACCCTTGACTTTATGACACAAAAGCCAAGCCTTTTGAATAACACGGTCGGTATATTGCCCAATATTTTAAATACACTGTATATTATTCTTATGACGCTTGTCGTTGCTATGCCTCTGGGCGTAGGCTCGGCAATATATTTACAGGAATATGCAAAAAATCAGAAGGCTGTCCGTCTTATAGAGCTTGCAGCGGAAACTCTTTCGGGCATACCCTCCATAATTTACGGTCTTGTGGGAATGCTTATATTTGTGCAGTTCTGTTCATTGGGTACAAGTCTTATTGCAGGCGCTCTTACGCTTGTTATAATGACACTTCCTACTATCATACGCACAACGCAGGAATCTCTTAAAACTGTTCCCGACAGCTACCGTGAGGGCTCCCTCGGGCTTGGCTCGGGCAAATGGCATATGATAAGGACTGTAGTCCTGCCCTCGGCAACAGACGGCATTGTGTCGGGATGTATACTTGCAATAGGCAGGATAGTCGGAGAGAGTGCAGCCTTGCTGTTTACGGCAGGCATGGCAAACGAAATGCTGAGTTTAAAAGAGGCTGTTTCTCCCGGAGGAGCAGGCTCCACGCTCACCGTTTCAATGTATATGTATGCTAAAGAGAGAGGCGATTTTGATACGGCATTTGCCATTGCGGCAATATTGCTCATATTGACGCTCATCATAAATTCAACCGCAAAATTTACGGCAAAGCTTCTGAAGAAAGGAACCGAGAAATGAATGCAATAGAAACAAAAAATATGTATCTTTGGTACGGCACAC
The DNA here is from genome assembly GCA_947632235.1 of uncultured Clostridia bacterium. Classification (GTDB taxonomy): domain Bacteria; phylum Bacillota; class Clostridia; order Lachnospirales; family CAG-274; genus Gallispira. Next base: position 23,052 of record CANROO010000004.1, on the reverse strand, counting down.
ATCAGGCGCTCAATAATATCAATCTGGAACTGCCGGCACATAAGATAACTGCGCTTATAGGGCCTTCGGGCTGCGGAAAGTCAACATTTCTGAAATCTCTGAACCGCATGAACGATCTTGTGGAGGGCTGTCGTATTGAGGGCGAGATAAGGCTTGACGGCGTGGATATATATGATAAATATGATGTCAATATGCTCAGAAAGCGTGTGGGTATGGTCTTTCAGAAGCCCAATCCATTCCCTATGAGTATTTATGACAACATTGCTTATGGTCCACGAATACACGGCATACGCTCGCGCAGAAGGCTTGACGATATAGTCGAAGCATCGCTTAAAAAGGCCGCCATATGGGATGAATGTAAGGACAGGCTCAAAAAAAGCGCTCTGGGCATGAGCGGCGGACAACAGCAAAGGCTTTGCATTGCCCGTGCATTGGCAGTGGAGCCGGAGGTCCTGCTCATGGACGAACCTACATCGGCGTTAGATCCCATATCTACATCCAAAATTGAGGATCTGGCTGTGGAATTAAGCGAAAAATACACCATTGTCATGGTAACTCACAATATGCAGCAGGCGGCAAGAATAGCTGACAAAACGGCTTTTTTCCTGCTCGGCGAGCTTATAGAGGCGGGAGATACGGACAAAATGTTCTCAAGACCCGAGGATAAACGCACGGAAGATTATATTACAGGGAGGTTTGGCTGATATGCGCGATCGTTATGATGAACAGCTCCGTCTGTTGGACAGCGAGCTTACCGATATGGGTGAAATGTGCGAGGAGGCCATTGAATGTGCCGTTAAATATCTGACTGACGGCAAGCTCGAAAACAAAAAAACTGCAGAAGATTATGAAAAGCAGATAGACCGCACGGAGCGTGACATTGAGGCTCTTTGTATGCGTCTTCTCATGCGCCAGCAGCCTCTTGCGGCAGACTTCAGATTTATTACTGCGGCGCTCAAAATGATATCGGACATGGAGAGGATAGGCGACCACGCAGAGGACATCGTGGAGATAGGCAGTTATGCGGACGAAGCAGACAAGCATATACATTCTCTTATAACAGCAATGTCGCGCTCTGTTATAAAAATGCTTAAAGCCAGCATTGACTCCTACATATCCAAAAATGCCGTATCGGCGCAGTCCGTTATTGCAATGGACGACATTGTTGACCGCCTGTTTATGGAGTTCAAGCAGGAGCTTATAGGCTCCATACAAAGCAAAAGCGAGGATGCCGAGGCATTGCTTGACCTTCTGATGACAGCCAAATATTTTGAGCGTATAGGAGACCATGCCGAAAATATTGCCGAGTGGGTCATATATGCCGTTACGGGCGTACATAAGTCTTGAATTTTTAACACGGAAATGCTATCATATTAACGGGTGATAAAAAATGGAAGCTATATATATCGTAGAAGATGACGACAACATACGCAAGCTTGTGTGCTATGCTCTGAAGCATGAGGGCTATTCGGCAGAAGGCTTTGCCCTGCCTTCGCAGTTTTATGACAGGTATGATAATGCCAAGCCCGATTTGATACTGCTTGACATAATGCTTCCCGAGGAAAGCGGTCTTTCAATGCTTAATAAAATAAGAAATTCCGACCCCGATATACCTGTTATCATGCTCACTGCAAAGGACAGCGAATTTGATAAGGTCACGGGGCTTGACATGGGAGCGGATGATTATATCGCAAAGCCCTTCGGTATGACTGAGCTTGTTTCGCGTATACGCGCCGTGCTCAGACGAAGCGGTAGAAGAGCGGACGGTCTTATGTATCATATCGGAGTGCTTTTGTTAGATACGGCAAGGCATATTGTCAAAGTCTCGGATAAAAATATCACACTCTCTTACAAAGAATTTGCGCTTTTGGAAATACTTATAAAGGCAAACGGCAGTGTCATTTCGCGTGAAGAATTGTTTGAAAGGGTCTGGGACGGTTATTACGGCGAAACCAGAACTCTTGATGTACATATACGCAATCTGAGAAAAAAGCTCGGCATTGTAGGGAAATATATACACACCGTCAAGGGCATAGGCTACAGAATGAGTGAAGACAATGAATAAAAAAATATTCCTCCATGCATTTATGATCTCTCTTGTAACGCTCATTATAAGCACTCTGCTTATAATGGGCATACTCTATGAATACTTTGAATCACAGCTTAAAAAACAGCTTCAAACCGAAGCGGACTATATAGGCGCTGCCGTACTCACGGAAGGAATATCTTATTTTGACAATATTGATACCAATGAGCGTATAACTCTTATAGCTCCCGACGGCACTGTGCTTGCCGATACCGCAGCGGATTCTTCTGCATTGGAAAATCATATTGACAGGGAGGAGATACGGCTTGCCCTGCAAAACGGCAGGGGTACAAGCGTGAGATATTCCGATACCTTTACACAGCGCACCGTATATTATGCCGTAAGACTTGCAAACGGCAATATACTGCGTGTTTCCGCAAGACAGTATACCGTTGTTACGATACTTCTTAAGCTTGTGCAGCCCATAGCCGTAATAGTTCTTTTTGCGGTGCTTGCTTCGGCCATACTTTCGGCAAGGGTCTCCAAAGCTGTTCTTGATGACGAGGAACGGGAAAAAAGAGAACGTATGCGCAGTGAATTTACTTCCAATGTTTCTCATGAATTAAAAACACCGCTCACTTCAATTTCGGGCTTTGCGGAAATGCTTATGCTGGGCGATGCGGATAAAGAAACGGTCGCAGACTTTTCAAGATCCATTTATGATGAATCACAGCGTATGATCTCCCTTGTTCAGGATATACTTCGCATTTCCGAGCTTGATGAAAAAATGCAGTTTGAGCCGGAGGATGTAGATCTGTATGAGCTTGCGGAAGAGATCATGGAATGTCTGCGTCCCGAGGCGGATAAAATGCAGGTCCGTCTCCGAGTGATAGGGGAGCATATAAGCATAAACGGCGTGCGTAAAATTATTTATGAAATGCTGTATAACCTCTGTGACAACGCCATTAAATACAACAGACCAAACGGACTTGCGGAGGTCGGCATATACGAAAAAGAAAATACCGTATTGCTTACTGTGCGCGATACGGGCATAGGCATTGCCAAGGAGGAACAGGAGCGCGTTTTTGAACGCTTTTACAGAGTGGATAAGGCACATTCAAGAGCTATTGGCGGTACGGGACTGGGGCTTTCCATAGTAAAGCACGGAGCCTTATATCACCGTGCTTCAATACAGATAGAAAGTGAGAAGGATAAGGGCACAAACATAACGGTTTGTTTCCCTAAAAAATAATGAAATGTATTTACCGAACAAACAGAATATTTTACAAAAGTAAAAAGGGCTTCCTTTCCGGAAAGCCCTTTCAGACTGTCGAAAAAGTATAAATTGACACAAAAAATGAAAGACTGAATAGTTTGTACGACCCAAAAAGCGTCGCAGACTAAAATCCGCAGGAGGAATTCACTTCCTCCGAGGACAGGAACTTTTCTGAATTTTGGTGATTTATTCACCAAAATTCAGAAAACACGGCTGGTTCCTACATTAGCCTAACTGAAAGAAATGCAATGCTTTGAACCGAAAGAATAATTCGGACACAGCGTTAGCTGTGGCTTTTGCCGTTAGGCAAAAGTTCTGAAATTTCTTTCAAGCGTGTCGATTTTATCGACACGCAGAAAGGGCTTCCTTTCGGGAAAGCCCTTTTTGCATACAAAATATCCGCTTACTTCATATTTATTGTTATAACCTTATTATTTCCGTCCCATGATACCTCTGCTCCGAGGGCTTCCGACACAAACCTGAGAGGCACCATTGTTGAACCGTTTTTGTTTTCAACCGTTGCCGTCAAGCTTTTTCAGCCTGATGCACCCCAGCTTATTTAAGCAAACATATTCCTCTTCGGACATTTTATCCTTGAAATATAATTCGTACATTCTTTCCGCATTACAAATTTCAGGTCTGTCCGGATATATTCTGCACAGGTTGTTTTCTGACAAATGAATGCATCGGCCGTTTCCGGTATCAAATTCTTTAATCTGAGGTATCAAATCAATATGACGGCAGCATAGTCCGCATTTGTCACACTCAAACATCATAAATTATTTCCTCTATCCTTTTTTGAGTGTCCTCGATGACCATGCCGGATTCCCTTGTAAGATTTCCGTCTTCATCGAGAATAGGCGTATCCAACACAGCCTTTATCGCACCTGCCAAAGACATGGCCGATGCAACGACATTTTTCTCTTCATCCGAAAACTTTCTGAAATCATTTCCTTTTTCCCTTATGATCTCAGACATTTTATATACCAAAGGATCGAAAATGGTCTGAAGTCTTATCAAGAATCTGTCAAACATTGCGGAACGTCTTCTGATACCATTGCACAAGGCCGCCGCAGTTTTCATTTCCTCTTCAAACTCCTTTGCTTTTGCCAGATTTGCATTTGCTGCCTCAAGATTTTTTGAAGCCTTTGCACTCATCACAGCTCCCAAAACAGCTAAAGCAGGGCCGGCGACCAAACCGCCCAATATCGCTGTACCTCCTGCCATTCCGAGTCCTCCTGCCGCCAAGGAGCCTCCCCCGAAAAATGCCAGAGTCGCATTTGTTGCCGCAGCTCCGCTCAGTGAGGCGATCGCCGTTCCCGTAGAAGCGGTTGCCAATGCACCTGCCGCACCATATGCACCAAATGCCGTGAGCGCTCCCGCCATAGCTCCGGAAACCAGTCCGCCTGCCAATGATGAGGCCATGCCCTGCAATTCCTTCAGATCTGAAAAGGATCTCTTATCTATAACTAATTTCTGCAGTTCGTTCAGTCCGCTTGATCCGCTCAGCTCAACATGATTCAATTTTTCAAACTCACAGATAAACATTTTTATGCTTCCGTTGAGCACGGCGACCTTTCTTTCACCAAGCTTATCGATAGCCTCACCGCAATTTTTTCGGCTTTTATCAGCCATTTCCTTTGCATGCTCAGCTCTGCGCTCCGAAGCATGATTTATGTCACCGGCCTCCTTCTGATCAATACCGGCTTTGATCCCTTTTCCTGCTCCGAATAAAGCCGTACCTGCACCTACGGCAATAAAAAATAATGGTATAGGCATATGAGCTTCCTCCTTTAAAAATCGATCTCTGAAATAGTTGTAAATATCGTTTCCTGTACATACTTAAAATCATCTTTAACCTGTCTGAGCTTTTCCGATCTGTATTTCGTATCCGGCAATCCCTCTATCCACAGCCTGTGTTTTTCAAGAGCCAGACAGGTTTCGGCAATATCGAGCATTTCATGATATAAGCTGTCCGGGATCTTCCAATATTTCCTCAGAAAGTCTACGATCTCTCTTTCATTAAATGTAAAATAAGAATCCGCATATCCCAAATTTATCAAATTCCATAATATATTAGCTTTACTTTGTTCCGAAGCATATTCATTAAGGCCGATATCTAATATTCTGTCTATATAAGCTTCCTCTGCATTCTTTTCTGCAACCTCGATACAAGTCAAATTTTTATTTTTGACTATTTCGATACACTCCTGCATGATGCTCTTTTTATCGTCCGCATCCAAGCATAATTCCGCACATATTTTATCAAATAATTCAGTCTCGCCGTCGGATACATCGCCGTCCGACATCATGTACAGATAGTACAGCTTGGCTTGTTTTCTGTTATCCACTGTTTTTCCTCCTTTAAATTTTAAAAGCTTTGCCCGTCAGCATTTTGTCATTAAATTCATCCGCCGTTTCAAACGGTTTATTTCCGCCTAGAGAAGCTGTTATGCTGTTTGCGCTCTCTATAAGCAGATCAACATCCCCTATATCCAAGGCAGCCTTGATACCGGAAAATGAAGCATTAAAGACTTCTAAATTGGCAGACAAATATTCTTCTATTATTTCATTCATCTGCGTCCTGTACTCTCGTATCATTTTTATGTGTTCTTCACAGGCCTTCTCAATTGCGAGCCTTTCTTCATGTGCAAGCTTTGCTTCCTTTAATGAGCTCGTCAGCACACCGTATGCAGCCGACGATAATGCATAGCCTATCATACCGCCTATCAGTCCTCCCACAACGGGGATAGGTATAGCCGCCTGTCCTATGACCGTAAACATTGAGGAGGCGATCATACCGCTGCCCTGTTCTCCCAAATCCTCCAAGCACTGTACTGCGTCAATTTCTCCTTTAAAATACCTTGAAAGAGTTTTTGAGGCACTGACAGTTACTGCAACAATTGTGCCCGGGACATTTGTTTTTGAAAGCGTTCTGGTATATTCCGATGCTGAATTCTGCATTGCGCCTTTTATTGCCGTACCGGCAAAACCGGTACCATATCCTAATGCCGCTGCTCCGGCAGTATCCCTTACAACATTCTGTGCCGCCTCATCGACCTCGGCTTCTCCACGGTATATACTTACTATATTCCTCACAAGCGAAACACTTCCGCCGATTTTTGCCGACGTTTTTGCCGTTTCTATTCCTGCCCTGTGTGAGATACCTGCAACACTTTTAATTGTCGAAAGCTTTGGAGCATCAACAGCCTCCAAGGATTGCTTTCTTGTAAGCTTACTTGGTCTGAGGTTCTTTTTTAATTTATTTAATTTATCGATCTTCTTCTCTAATGCCGCCGCTGCCTCAGCATTTCCGTTTGCCCTTACTCTTTCCAGCTGTTTCTGCAAAGAGCCGATCTCCTCTGTTGCCTTGGCGATCATCTGCGGATATTCATCCTTAGGCACTTCTATCTTTACATCGTTATCTATATACTTTTGAAAATCCTTAGACTGTAATTTACTTAATGCTCTTTCGGCATTACCCGCACCCGTAGGATCGTTTGCAGATGCTCCGATAAACTTCATCTGGCTTCCCGAGCCGGCAATAATATTACCGTCCGTATCAACCTCCACATGATCAAATAATATATGATTTGCCGGCGTATCGGGCAAATCATCATGCCTTATTTTTCTGTTGCTTTTGCCGGCAATGATATTTTCTGCATTTGAAGAAGCCGTATCCTTGACCTCTGCCGCCCAGCCGGCCTTTTGCTGCCGTATGGGAAAAGCATATTCGTCATTTGTTTTTTGCTCCCGAATACTTTTTAAGCTTTTTTGCAAACGCTTTCCTGTTTCATTATCAACCCCGGAATATCCTACCAAATGCTCCTTGGCGGCCGAACCATATCTCTGTATGGTCTCATATAATGCCCCTGCTATTCCTGCACGCAGCAGATCATCCTTTTTATCCTTTTTGTCGTTTTTTTGTGCCAAGCTATCACTCCTCACCTTTATTGTCATATGTTTTATGGAATGCTTTATTAAAAAACAGTAAAATCAAGGTTTTGGAAAGCCTGTGTTTAATGAGTTAAAGTATTCTGCTTTGTAAGCATAACTGCCTTTTAATATATCATATAACAATTTTAGCATACTAATTGACATAAATCAAACCTTTTGATATAAATATCATAATGCATTAATAAAAATGCTTTTTGCTTTACTCATTTACTTTTATATTTATATTGATTCAGATATTCTATAAAAACCTTTACTGCAGCAGTGGACGGAAAAGAAACTCAGCTTGAAAACCCGCCTGTTATTACAGACGGCACTACAATGGTACCTATAAGATTTATATCCGAAAATCTTGGATTGAATGTTGAATGGAACGGAGATAATAAAATGATAACGGTAAAAGACAATGAAACAGTTGATCCCAATACGGCTAAGGAAAGTGAAGATTATTATATCTTTGAATTGAGCGATAGTGTAAACAGGCGATCGGTCACTTATAAAAATCGCTATGGCATTGAATTGGCAGGCGATCTGTATACTCCAAAGACCATGGATAAAAATTCAAAATATCCTGCAATAGTTATAGGCCCTCCATACGGCGGTGTAAAAGAGCAGGGACCGGGAGTCTATGCAAATCAGCTTGCGCAGAGAGGCTTTGTTGCGCTTGCATTTGATCCGTCATACAACGGAGAAAGCGGCGGCGAGCCTCGTCATCTTTCCTCTCCCGAGATATTTACGGAGGATTTCAGCGCGGGAGTAGATTATTTGGGCTCATTGGATTATGTTGACAGAGAAAAAATAGGAGCATTGGGCATATGCGGAAGCGGCGGCTTTGCCCTTTCTGCTGCAGCAGAAGACACAAGAATAAAAGCTGTGGTAACATCTGCGATGTATGATATAAGCGGAATGGGCAATTCAATGGATAATGAAACAAGAAACAATATACTTAAGGGCATATCCGAGCAACGCTGGAACGACTTTGAAACGGGAGAGCCTGCATATAAACGCACCTATCCCGAAAATGCACCTCTTGATGAATTGCTCGACAACTTGACGGGTGTTGATGTTGAATGGTGGACATTCTATGGGCTTAAGCGCGGCTGGCATCCAAATGCAGGCGGCAGCTTTACAAATTCAAGCATGCAGTCATTTTTAAACTATTCACTGCTTGACCATATAGACAGCATTTCGCCTCGTCCCGTGCTTATGATAACGGGCGACATAGCGCATTCACGCTCTATAAGCGAAGAAATTTACAAAAAAGCGGCAGAGCCCAAAGAATTATATGTTGTTCCCGGCGCAATGCATATTGATCTGTATGATGATGTGTCTAAAATACCTTTTGATAAGATAGAAGATTTCTTTAATAAAAATTTGAAATAATATAAAGGGGTTGCCTCAAATGCTGTTTTATTGAGGCACCCCATTATTTAGTTAGGCTTTAAAGATTTCTCTTTGTCAGCAGGCACACCGTCTCCACATGATAAGTCTTCGGGAACATATCCACGCATTGTATTTTTTCTGCCTTATAGCCGTTTTCCTCGAACACGCTCAGGTCTTTGGCAAGCGAGCTTGCCTTACAGCTCACATACACCAGTTTTTTTGCGCCGAAGGCTATTATTTTGCCTATAGCCTTGGGGTGTATGCCCTCGCGGGGAGGGTCGAGTATGATAAGGTCGGGCTTATCCTCAAGCTTGTCCACCATGTTCAGCACATCGCCTGCTATAAATTCGCAGTTTTTTATGCCGTTCAGCTCTGCGTTTTTCTTTGCGGCTTCCACGGCTTCCTCTACTATTTCTATGCCTGTCACCTTTTTGGCATTTTTGCTGAGAAGCTGTGTTATTGTGCCCGTTCCGCAGTAGAGGTCGAATATCGTCCTGTCGTATTCATCTCCTGCAAAGTCGCGCACTGCGGAATAAAGCACCTCCGCGCCTGCCGAATTGGTCTGGAAAAATGAAAATGTGGAAATTTTGAATTTAAGTCCGAGCAGATTTTCATAAAAGTAGTCCTGTCCGTAAAGTATTTTCACCTCGTCCGCTCTCACTACATCGGCAACGCCGTTGTTTATAATGTGGCTTATACCCGTAATTTTTCCTTCCAAGGGCAGGGCAAGAAGCTTATCCTTAAGCCCGTCAAGCTCCGTATTGAGCTCCGATGTCGTCACAAGGCTAATAAGTATTTCCTTCGTGAAATATCCTCTGCGCACCAGAAGATGACGCAGAGCGCCCGTGCGCCTTGTCTTGTGAAAAAACTTCTCATCTGTATTTCTGAAATACTCCGTAACGCATTTCAGTATCTCGCAGAAATCCTCATGCACTATATTGCAGTTCTCCGCTTCAGCCACCTCATAATAGCTGTTTCTCTTCCGCATGCCCAGACAGAGCTTTCCCTCCGCGCCGTTGTCGCCGAAGCTGAATTCCATTTTGTTTCTGTAGCCTCTTGTTATGGAGCTTCCCTTTATGGGCAGAAATTCATAGCCTGTTATATCGGCTTTGTCAAGGAGCTCACGCACCATTTTTTGCTTTATTTCAAGCTCCTTTTCATAGCTTATGTTCTGATAGGTACAGCCGCCGCATGTGCCGAATACGGGACAGTCGGGCATGATCTCATATTCCGCTTTTTCAAGCACGCCTTTAAGCCTGCCCTCGTACTGCTTTCTTTTCTTTTTTATATCCGCGAGCACCCTCTGTCCCGGGAGGGTGTTTTTGATAGTGACCCTTTTGTCCTCAAATACTCCCACGCCCCTGTTCGGAAACTCTATGTCCGTGATAAGTACTTCGCTGTCAATATATTTTTTGCTCATAATGCACCTCTGAAATTGATTTATAATCATTATACTTTTAGGAGGGGTTTTTGTCAACAACAGACATAAAAAAGTCATATAGGTTCATTTTGAATGTTGTCATATTGACTGCCATATGCTATAATTATATTCTAATTGATAATTATGCTGTGTATATTTAATTTTATTTGAGGTGGATATATTATGAAAATTAAAAAACTCATATGTATTATTATTAAAATTATTGTTTTTTTAATTGCAGCAAAAATATTAATTTTGATATTGATAAATAGTTATTTTGGATATTCACTTCATGGATTCAGAGGGCTGTTTAAAAATAATATATTTTCTCTTCCGGCGGTAATAGATGAGGGTGAATGGGTATATGAAGATGATGACACAAAAATTGATATAATAATAAGGGATAAAGAATTGGATCAAGGAAGACATATGGAGTATTGCGGATACCAAGCCCCGTATATGGCTTCGGATTATGTCAATTATGGGGTTTTAATAAATTATTTTGGATGGCGCAGCGGACGAATGGTATTTTATGGAGTAAAAATAAAAAGTGATGAGGTTCCTTTTTTCAGTGAAGATACGGGACATGGTATCTTTGCTGCCGAGTTCAAAGTAAAATTGAATCATGACCTCTATTGTAAAATTCTTGACAGTGATCCGGAATTATGGAAGGGTCCAAACGAACTGACATTTAAGTGGCATAGGAAAAAAATATAAGTTTATGCACAAAAAAGGGAGCCGAAGCTCCCTTTTAATTGCTTTAAATCACTTATTTTATTGTGTAGCTGCTGTCAAGTACCTTCTGGAGTATCATAGCAACATCCTCGGAGTCTACCTTTCCGTCATTGTTTACATCAAGTCCCGAAGCGGTTTCTTCCGTAATGCCTGTTGTATTGCCGGTAAGCACATAATCAAGAGTGAACTGAACATCATTCACATCAACGGTATCGTTGCCGTCCGCATCGCCCCAGTCGGGTTCTGCAGGCTCGGGCTCCGTTCCGCCCTGTCCGCCTGCCGTGAAGCCGAGGTATGCTATTCTTATCTTTGAGCCGTCCGTGTAGATATAGTAGTCAACGCCCTTCTTTGCGTCAAAGCTCACAACATCAAAGCTGTAGTTGGGATTATTCTTGTTATTTATTTCTTTGATGATATTTGCGCCGTCGGATACATAGCTTATCTTGTCATTGCCTGTTCTCATTGCCGTTGTTATAACTCCGTCATCAGGAGCGGTAACACAGAGGAAGCTGCCCGTAACGGGTACTGCTGTTCCGGAAGGATTTGCATTATCGGCAGTTTTGGGATTTTCACTGCCTGTATAATATCCGTCTATTTCATATGAGTGCTTGTCCTCGGAAATATAAGTGTTTTTGCCTGTGTGGTAGGCGCCTGCTTCGCCGAAACGAATACCGTCAACGGTGTCTGTTGAAAGCTTTGAAATATCCCATACCTTGTCGTCCTTGAGAGCTCCTCCGTCCTCAACTGCTTCCGTAGTGCCCTCGGTAGGCATTTCGGGTTCGGCTCCCTCTACGCTTACTCCGCCTGCTTTAACAAGCTCCGTGCTGTAGTTGGCAATGGCATTTTTAAGACCTTCTATAACTGCGCCGTTCTTATTGTCGGCTGAGGTGAATTCCCACTTGAGGTCTCCGCCGTTCATTCTGCCTGCGCCCGATATTACATTTGCCTTTGCCTGCTCGGGAGTGTCGGGTGTATAGCTGTACATTGTGTCTGCGGTATCAAAGTTGTTGTAGGCCCAGCCGCCCTTTAAAGCCTGTATGCTCTCGGGCACCTTTGCCTTGGGGTCGGTTACGCTGTAAGCATCTATCTGACCGCTCACTTCGCAGTTGTTCTGATTGAAGAATGTGCCCTGACCCGTCATGTAGTTGCCGTATTCCTTGATCATACCGCCGTCCTGATTTGAAAGGTTCTTGCTTCCGCTGTATGATCCCTTGCCTCTGTAGGAATCGCTTCCCTGCGAGCCTATCATCATGGGCATTTCACAGTTTTCAAAGTAGTTGCTTTCAACGAATACGGAAGCGTTTTCGCATGCCGCAGCGCCGTAGCCGTTGCCTGCATAATAGTTGTTGTATACATGTGTGTTGCCCACTACGCATCTTGGGTGACGCGAATCGGAGTGGTCAAACCAGTTGTGGTGATATGTAACATTTACCTTTGCTCTTGGGTCTGTCTTGTTATTTAATTCCCACTGACCGCCCGAGAATGTAGATTTTCCCGTATCATAGAAATGGTTGTAGGAAATTGTTACATAGTCAGTCATCTGCTTCATGTCAACGGTGCCGTCACCTTTTTTCTGGTCCTCTTCTGCGCCCGGAGCGCCGTAATAGAAGTCCATATTGTGTACGAATATATTGAAGTTTTCCGTATCCATAGATATGGCGTCGCCGTCGGTGCCGTTGCAGTGCCACATTATTGCGGCATTTCTTATCTCGATATTGTTGGTTCTCTTGAGAGTTATTCCCCAGCCATAGAGTGTGGCGTCATCTCCCACACCTTCTATTGTCACATTCTTTACATCCTGCACTCTTAATGTGGAATCCAAGTTTATGTTTGCAGGTCTTCTTACCTTGCCTATAAGTCTTACATCGAGAGGTACGCTCAAATTCTTGGCTTTTGACATAATGGCGTTAAGACCTTCGCCGAGAGTCTCCTGACCTTTTATTGTCACGCTGTCTCTGTTGGCATCGGTAACATAGAGCACAATTGCGTCAGCCTTTAATGTACCGTCCTGATTATAAGCGCCCGTAGTGTACTTTGCGGGGGACTGATCGGAAAATGCAAAGCCCTCTCTTACATAGTTGTCGACCGTAAGAGCAGTTGTTTCGGAAGCTAATGAAGCATCCTCCTTGCCCGATACAACGGGAACTACCTTCATTGTGTATTCGCCTGCGGAAAGTCCGAGAGCATCTGCTCTGCAGTATGTCTTGTATTCTCTCACAAGCATATCATCAAGCTTAGTATATTCTCCGCCTGCCGGCTTTACATATACATTGTAGCCCTCTGCGCCCGTGTATGGGCTCCATTTTACATAAGCGCTCTCATGCCAGCCCGAGCTCTCTGTTATTGTAACTGTCTCGGCAGCAGGCGCCGCAGCACTTTCCTCTGCAGTAACGGCATAGCTGTTGAAGCCTATGCATGCAGAAGTGAGCATCACAGCGGAAAGAAGCATTCCTATTGCCTTTTTGCTTAAAATTTTGGATCTCAAAATAATACGCCTCCTTAAATATTTTATATACTTTGATTATACTTCAAATCCCATTTAAAATAAAGTGTAAATTCAAAAAAATTTGCGGGTATGAAGCAATGTCAATGTTATGACTATAGTATTTATCACAGATCGCCGAAAAGCACGGGGAGCTTTTCCTTGAACTCCTCAAGCAGAGCGTTTGCTACCTGTCTTATCTGGGGATGAGCGTTGGGTGCTGTCCTCATCCTGAAAAAATGGCGCCACGAGCGCATATTCATTGTTACGACTATTTCCGTTTTAAGGCTGTTGGGAAGTATGCTTCTTGCCTCCTCGGGCTTTGCGCCCAGGGCTATAAGCTCGTTGTACTCTTTTTCTATGTTCTGCATAGCCCTTTCCCATATGTCGTATTTTGCCTTGTCCTCGGGGTCGTTCTTGTCCCAGAAGCAGGGGTCTATGAATGTGAGCTCATTGCCGAATTTGTCGTTTGCGTAGTTGCAGTAGCGTGTGCTCTCCTGCGAGTAGCTGGCTATTCTGTGCCTTACCATCTCATGAGTGACGCCTCTGTCGCATATGAACCTGACGGTTATTTTTTCGTGCTCTATCACGGACTCATGACCTCTTTTGAGTATGTTCGTTATAAATTTTTCTGCGCTTCCGTCTGCAATGTTCTGCTCGCTTTTGTAGCAGGTCCTTCCGGCGCGCTCTATGGTCTTCATTATTTTCTGAGCATCTATTTCCTCTTCTATAACATAGTATGGTTCAATGACTTTCATTTTGTTTTCCTTTCGTATTTTACATCTCGCTTCTGCCCTCGAGCGCTCTTGAAAGCGTCACCTCGTCTATATATTCAAGGTCGCTTCCCACAGGCACGCCGTTCGCTATCCTTGTCACCTTTATACCGAGCGGTTTCAGGAGCTTGCTTATATACACTGCCGTCACATCGCCCTCAACGGTGGGGTTGGTGGCTATTATGACCTCCTTCACACTTTCGTCAAGACGGTTCACAAGCTCCCTTATCTTTATGTCCTCGGGGCCTATTCCCTTTGTCATGGCTATTGCGCCGTGGAGTATGTGATAAAGCCCGTCATAGCCCTTTGTCTTTTCGTATGCCGCCATATCCCTCGGGTTTTCCACCACCATTATGGTGTCGCGCCTGCGCTTTGCGCTTGAACATACCGCGCAGGGATCGCTGTCGGTGAGGTTACAGCATACGGAGCAGTATTTCACTTCATTTTTTGCCTTTGTTATGCTCTCGGCAAGAGCCTCTGCCTCCTCCTTGGGCATATTTATTATGTGGAAGGCAAGCCTCTGCGCGGACTTACCGCCTATGCCGGGAAGCCTTGAAAGGTGCTCTATAAGCTTTGCGACAGATTCACCGTAGTAATTCATAGTATCTATCTCCTAGAAAAGTCCTCCGCCCAGACCGCCTGCTATACCGCCCATGGCGTTTGTTGCCGCCTCGTCTGCTTGGCGTATCGCTTCGTTCACAGCCGCCATAACGAGGTCCTGGAGCATCTCAACATCATCGGGATCCACAACATCCGGGCTTATCTCTATCGATTTTATTACCTTCTTGCCCGTAATGACCACCTTTATTGCTCCGCCTCCGCTCGTCACCTCAAATTCCTTTGCTTCGAGGTCCTGCTGAGCCTGTTCCATCTGCTTCTGCATCTTCTGAGCCTGCTTCATGATATTGTTCATATTCATTCCGCCGAAGCCTCCCATTCCGCCGTATCCGCCTTTTGCCATATTTCTGTCCTCCAAATCTGAATTAATTTGCTTATTATTATACAATAATATGTTAAAAATATCAATAGATTTAACAAAATAAGCTTTATGCTATTTTACTTTTTGCAAAAATGTGTTAAAATTAAATAAATATAGTCTTCAAGAGGAAAAGCCATGAGTTTATATGAGGATATGCAGGCCTTTGCAAAAAAAGAGAATATCATTGCCGGAGCGGGCGGAGCGGAAAGCTTTACGGAGCTTAAGGCCGAGCTTGAGGGCAGGAGCGTGCCCTTTGTAAGCTTCAGCGTTGAAAGGCGCACGGAGCCTCTTCTCACCATGCCCGAGGCAAAAAGCATAGTCTGCATAGGTCTTTCCTACAACACTGTGTATAAGCCTATAAATGACGGCAGGCTGAGGGGAAAAATATCCTCGGGCGCCGTGGGCACGGATTATCATATTATCATAAAAGAAAAGCTTGAAAGGCTCCGCGCGGAGCTCATACCCTCTCATAACGCCATGATATTCACGGATACTGGACCTCTTTCGGACAGGGCTGTTGCCGAAAGGTGCGCCCTCGGCATACGGGGAAGGAACGGAAGCATTATAAACAAGGATATAGGAGGTATGTTTTTTATAGGCTATATGCTTACGGATGCAGATTTTACGGCAGGGCATAAGAACACGGCTTATGCCGATATGTGCGGTGAGTGTGACAAGTGCGTTAAGGCATGTCCCAACTCGGCGCTTGATGACGGCAGGTGCGAGCATACAAAATGTATTTCCTACATCACTCAGAAAAAAGGCGCACTTACATATGATGAATATTCGGCAATGGGATGTTCGATATACGGCTGTGATGTGTGCCAGAGGGTGTGTCCGCATAACGCAGTATATAAGGAGGGTGAAAGCGAATACGCCTGTCCCGACATAGAAAAGCTTCTTGACATGACGGAAAAAGAGTTTATGAATACTTACGGCAGAACGGCCGCGGGCTGGAGGGGCAGGAGCGTGATTAAAAGAAACGCCCTTGCGGTCCTCGGAAATATGGGAGATGAAAGAGGCGTTGAGCTTGCCTCGCGCTTTTTGACAAGTCCGTCCGAACAGCTTAGGTCTGCGGCGGAATATGCCGTTTTGAAAATAAGGGAGCAATAGTTATGGGCTACTGGAATTCAAGAGGACTGCGCGGAAGCAGCTTCGAGGAAATGATAAATATGACAAACAATGTATATAAGGAGAGGGGTCTGGCAATAATACAGAAGATACCGACGCCTATAACTCCTATAAACTTGGACAAGGGCAAAAATGTCATCACTCTTGCCTACTTTGACCGGAAGTCTACAATAGACTACATAGGCGCCGCACAGGGTATACCCATTTGCTTTGACGCCAAGGAAACAAAGCAGGGCAGGCTCCCTCTGCAGAATATACACGCCCATCAGGTGGAATTTATGGAGCATTTCCAGAGACAGGGCGGTGTAGCCTTTCTGCTTGTCCACTGCGCAGATGAGGAGGAATATTATTTCCTCCCCTTCGAGGTCATGGAAAAATACTGGAGGGAGGCGCAGAACGGCGGACGCAAGTCCGTGCCGTATTCCGCCTTTGAAAAAAGATATATGGTGAGCAATAAAAACGGGTGTCCCGTGCATTATCTGGAGGCAATAAATACTTATCTCAGGGAGGAAAAGAATTGAAGCTTATTGTCCTTGCGCTTTTATTCGGCCTTTTGGGCTCGGCAAATACGGAAGAGACCGCAAAGCCCAAGCCGGTGTATGAGCCTTATCAGATCTATATACGCACCGAAAGGCAGAAGGCCCCTCTCGAGGGCGAAAAATGCCTGAAGGGAGCGTATATACACGAGGAAACTCTTTATTCGGATATAGATGTTTTTGAGAAAAAAACGGGTATACGAAACGATATTTATATAAGCCTTGTGCCGTCCTCGGGCGATTTTCCTTCCTCCGAGGTCATAAATACCTACGCCAAGGGCAAGATACCCTTTATTATAACCGAAGACGGCTGTGACATAAGCCGTGCGCGCGACATTGCAAAGGTCTGCGGAGATCTGGATATTCCCATGCTTGCGGAGCTTAAGACAGAGGACAGGCACACATATGAGTTCTGTGCGAGGACATTCAGGGAGCTTGCGCCCAAGACTGCCCTTGTTTACGGCATAGACTCGGATGATATGAGCTTTTCCTTCCCCGATGAAAGATATGTGGACTGGGTAGCCATAGATATTAAGGAGAGCGCAAAAAACAATAACATCGCCTCCGAATACGAAAACGCCGCAGGCAAGTGCGCCTACTTCAAGGACAAGGCGGTAATGCTCAATATAAGCGTGCCAAACTTCACAATAGACGGCTGCTGTTATCTCTATGAGGAGGCCTCGGACGAAATAAAGAAGCTTTATTCCCTCGCCGCTGATCACAGCAACGTGGGAGCGGTAAACTATATAAGCCGTATCGAAGAGCATGACGGCACGGTAAGCTGTAATTACAGGATAACCGAAAACGGTATGCTTGCAAACACTCTCTGCGAGTGCGTCAATATGCTTTCGGGCGACAGATACTGGAGCAGAACGCCCTATGTGGCATATGCTTCAAATGACAGCGTGCTTGTGGCAAATGACACTGCGGAAAGGCTTTCTCTGGAGCACAGCTATGTCAACAGCGGTTTCTGCAGGATACGGGCGGGAGGATTTAATAAATCCGAAAGAAAGATATTTGTAAAATATTAAAAAATATGATATATTATTATATAATATAATAAAGTTATTTTTACGGAGGGCAATATGAGCTTTTTTAAACAGATGATGACGGCAATATATAAATTCAAGGAATATCCCAGGCTTATGCTTCTGAGCACGGGCAGGACAGCGGGCTATATAGTTGTGTTTTCACTGCTTGTCTGCATGATCTCTCAGCTTCCCGTTGCCGTGGGCTATTACAGGATAGGGGGCATATCGGGACTCATACGCGACAATGTTCCCGAGTTTTCCATAAAGAACGGAAAGCTGAGCTGTGAAAGCATAGATTTTTACGATGAAATGATGGGCGTAAAAATATACATCGACAACAACGAGGATGTAAACAATATCGACACAACGGGGCTTACAAGCTATCTTCTCGCCGACAGCGATAAGCTTATAATAGGCAACAATATTCAGAAAAATGTAATCGAATTCAGCCAATTCAGCGATAAAAGCTTTGATAAACAAGGGCTTGTGGAGCTTTTTTCAAGCAAAAGAATGAAGCTTGCTCTGTTTGTCATATATGCAGTTACAAATCTTATAGGAATATGCATAGGCACACTTTTTTCGCTTCTCATTCTTTCGCTTATAACAATGTGCATAAATTCGATATTTATACATGCCGACATGAGATTTTCGGGCGCTTTCAAGCTTTCGATATATGCCAGAACATTCCCTGCCCTGCTCATGCTTATTATAGGCATTGCAGGAATGAGTACATTCATAGTTTACTGGGGACTTCAGATTACATATATATATCTGGGACTTAAAAACATCAAAAAACAGGAGGCAATTATTCTTGCCGAGCTGTAGGAGGAATAAATATGGCTTATCAGGCGCTTTACAGGCGACTCAGACCGCAGCGCTTCGAGGATGTGGCAGGACAGGACCATATCATAAGGACGCTGTGCAATCAGATAGAAAACAACAGAATAAACCATGCTTATCTTTTCTGCGGCACAAGAGGTACGGGCAAGACCACCACGGCAAAGATATTTGCAAGAGCCATAAACTGCGAGGGCGAGGGTACTAAGCCATGTAACAGCTGTGACACCTGCACCTCCATAATGCAGGGCAGGAATGTGAATGTCATAGAGATAGACGCTGCCAGCAACAACGGCGTCGATAATGTGAGGGATATAATAGAGGAGGTCAAATATCCTCCTACGGATTGCCGTTACAAGGTATACATAATTGACGAGGTGCATATGCTTTCCTCCGGCGCGTTCAACGCTCTTTTAAAAACTCTGGAGGAACCGCCCGAGTATGTTGTGTTCATACTTGCCACTACCGACCCTCAGAAAATGCCCGTCACAGTGCTTTCGAGATGTCAGCGCTTTGATTTCCACAGGATAGACAAGCAGACAATGGTCAAGGTGCTGAAGGATTATATGGCTGAGGAAGGCGCGGATGTTGCCGATGACGCAATAGAATACATTGCCGATATATCCGACGGCGCAATGAGAGATGCTTTGAGCATACTCGACCAGTGCATAAGCTTCTATACGGACAGCAAAGTGACGCTTGACAGAGTGACCGAAATAACAGGCTCCGTGGACAGGTCGGTGTTCTTTGAGCTTACGGATGCCATGAACAATAACGACGGCGGAAAGTGTATGGACATAATTGACAGAGTTGTGCTCCAGGGTAGAGATATAAGCAGATTTACAGCCGATATGATAATTCATCTGCGCAATATACTTCTGGCTGTTTCCACTCATGGCGACACAAAGGCGCTCAATTATTCAAGGTCCTATGTGGACAGGCTCAGACTTCAAGGCGAAGCTGTGGGCTATGACTATGCGTTAAGCCTCATAGCTTCTTTTTCAGAGCTTGCAAACAGCATCAAATTCAGCGCTAATCCGCGCATACTTCTTGAAGTCTGCGTGCTTAAGTGCTGTTCTCCCACTACATTGTATGATCTGGGCAGTGTTGACAAAAGACTTAAGAACATAGAAAAACAGCTTGCCGACGGCATTCCCGTAAGAGAGAGTGCGGCGGAGTTTGTTGCTGATACGCTTCCCAAAACCGAAGAAGGCAAAAAAGCAGAAGAGAGCGAACAACCAGTTGTGATAGAAAAGGCAGTTCCCGAGGATATAAAGAAGGTTATAACGGGCTGGAACAGGTTTGTAAAAAGTATAGATGCAAAGATAATAAAATCAATTGTTGCCGTACAGACAAGACCCGCCTATCTGGAGGACGGTTTTTTAACTCTTGTCACCGTCAATAACGGCGCATTGCGCGTGATAGAAAATCACATTGACGAAATAAAGGAAAGACTTGAAAATTACTTTGAAAAAAGTTTTGATGTAAATGTCATGACGGAAGAAAAATACAACATACGCCATGCCGAAAAATACGGCGCAAAGGATCCAGAGATAGAAAGTTTTACAAAAGAGGACTTTGTAAAGGTGTTCGGCGACATTGTGGAGTTTGAAGATTAGTTAATTAATTTGTAATTATTTTATGCTTGCTTTTGAATGTGATTTCAATTATACTTTTACTGAACGGCTTTTGCCGTGACGAAACAGATAGGAGTGGTATCGTGCCCCCAAGAAACAACAGACAGCTC
This sequence comes from uncultured Clostridia bacterium, assembly GCA_947632235.1. GTDB lineage: Bacteria > Bacillota > Clostridia > Lachnospirales > CAG-274 > Gallispira. Next base: position 2,742 of record CANROO010000004.1, on the reverse strand, counting down.
AAAATAAGAGAGAAAAACTCTAAACCCTTGCTTTTCCCTCTTCATCCGAGCAATATGAAAGATAACAGCGTTTATATGAGAAAACGCAGAAAGAAATATAATCCCAGACCCATTATTTTTATGCTCCTTGTGCTTGCTCTTTTGTGCGCCGCGGTGTTTTTTATATCGGGTCAGAGGGTTCTTGCCGTAATGGTGAATGGCGAGGTGGTAGGATATATAAAAGATACATCAGCCACCGAAACGGAGCTTAACAATATGGTGCTTGCCAAGCTTAAACAGGAGATAGGCAACAATATAGAAATTACGGACACACTGAGTCTTAGGTCTGCTTCGGGCTTATTCAAAAAGTCCGAAAATTCCGAGCAGGTGGTAGCAAAGGTGTGTTCCATAGTTGGATATAACCGCGAGGCAGTCACAATACTTGTGGAAGACAAGGAGTTCTGCGTAGTTTCAAATATTGAGTCCGCCAGACAGGCGCTCCAAACCGTTCTCGACAATTACAAAGTGCCTGAAGGCACCGCTCAGCCCGAGTTTGCCATAAAGATAAATACCGGCACGATATTTGTAGAGAATACCAAGGTAAGCTCTGTTGAAGACGCCGTCAAGCTTCTCAGCGCAACTCATAGCGTTGAAAGAAATTACACGGTTGTTTCGGGCGATACCTTTGGACTTATAGCTTCAAGAGCGGGTATGACCGAGGATGAACTTCTTAAGGCAAATCCGTCTGTTACAGAGCAGACAAAGACAAATCTTCAGCCGGGTCAGACGCTCAAGCTCATTTCGGAAGAGCCTGTTCTTCCCATAAGGACATACAGCTGGGAGACCGACACCGAAGAAATACCTTATAAGACCATAACCAGAAACAATAACTCACAGCCCGAGTCCTACAGCAGGGAGATACAAGAGGGCGTGGAAGGCACTAAGGAAATCATCAAGAAGATACCTTATGTAAACGGTATACGCAAGGGAGAACCTCAGCTTACCGAACGCGTCACAAAGGAGGCTGTGAACAGGATAATAGAGGTGGGAACCTATGTTCCTTCATCGGATAACGACGATGAAGACTCCGAAGAGTAATAAATGAACAGTTTTAAATGTCAAAAATGCCCTTGGAAAGCGCTCCGAGGGCTTTTTTTGTATTAAATGAAAATGGAGTAAAATATTTGTGAATTATTTTTTTAGTAATTGACTGTCTTTGTAAGAACTGTTATAATTTAATCAAGCGACGCAAAGATTTCTGTATAATTTGCCCATACAACTTTGTCGTCAAATAAACTGAAGGGAGTAAAAAAATGAGACTCAGACAAAAAAACATTAAGAAAATTTTTGCCTTTGCTCTTGCGCTTTCATTCACGGCGCAGTCAGGCATAAGTGCGGCATATGCGGGCGAATATGACATAATGCCCTTAAGTATGTCGGATTTCAGCAGCTTCAGTGTGGATATTGACATGGATTTTAAAGCACCCGGAGATGTATTCAATGTTGTGCTCGATCCTGTTGATGATTTAGACACAGGCGTATACAGCACAGAGGCTGTAAGCAACGAGGTAGGAAATGCCGCGTCGGGTATGATAACAGGCGTGCCTGTGGGCGAGTATAACCTTACCATAACATCTGACGGATATATCCCGTATACTCAGAAAGTGGATATTCAAAAGGGAGTTACAGCCAAGCTGGAGCTCAACAACAGCCGTCAGAAAAATGATAAATACAATGCTCAGTACGGCATAATTGCCATAGGCGATGTGCTGAGCAACGGAGCTGTGGACGATGAGGATGTAGCGGCGCTTACGGAGGCGGCAGCGCTTGGTACATATTCCGATACGGCTGACCTCAACAACGATGGTGTTGTGAACATTGCCGATATAACTTACGCCGTTCTCAACAAGGGCGGAAATGTTGAAACTCAACAGCTGAATATTATCTCCCCCGAGAATATAGTTCCCGAAACGGGCGATAACACAGAGGTAGTGGGAAACATAAGCGACCTTACCGAAAGCATTGACAGCTTTGTACAGCTTAAGCCTTCGGACGGAGCGGAGATAACTCCTCAGAATCCCATTGAGCTTTCACTCAATGTAAATTCGGAGACCATACCCGAGGAACACAAGAAATCCGACGGTATAGTTATAAAGCCTCCTGTTAATTCCGAAAATACTATTACCGACGGTATAGTAACAATAGAAGACGAAGATGGCAATACTACCGAATATGTCATCGGTGACGCAGAGCAGAGCGCATCGCTTGAACCTTCGGGCATTGGCGGATTCGGCGGACTTTTCACTGTTGTCGCATATGCCGCAGGCGAAAACAGGGCAAAGATAGAAAGTGACGGAACAGTAGTTATCGACCTTGGCAAGCAGATAGCCATAAAGAGGATAACAATAAAGGTAACGGGCGCAAGCACTAGCCTTGTTGACATCGCAGAGGTCGAATTTGTAAACAATATGGAAAGCCGTGTGCCCGAGCCTGATCTGAATATTCCTCAGAATATACAGATAGTTCAGACTGCAGCGGGCGATGACCCTGCGTTTAAGATAAGCTGGGACGCTCAGGTAAATATTTCCGGCTATGAGGTGCTTTTAAGCTCAAACGGCAAGGAAGCTCCCATCATTGAAACCAAGAAGACCGAAATAGAGATCACAAACTTCGGCAGCGACAAGCTTAAGACTTATGTACCCTATACGGTGCGCGTGCGCTCCACAAGCGGAAAGGACTGGAAAAGCCCCTATTCGGAAAAGG
>CANROO010000003.1 GCA_947632235.1 uncultured Clostridia bacterium | reverse complement strand
AAGCGCCATAGTCCCCCGTAGCAGATGAAGCGCCATAGTCCCCCGTAGCAGATGAAGCACCACGGTCCCCCGTAGCAGATGAGGCGCCACGAGGCTGATCTGATTTAACTTTTGGATTTACTTTACTTAAAGTAAAATCAATAGCAGCTTTTACTAACCCTGCAATATCCAATTTTGCACCTATTTTTATATCGGTAGATGCGATTTTGCTGTCGTCTGAACTTTCATCAATATCGCCGGATGCTATTACTTCGTGATATATGCTTTCATTGGGAGAGTAATAAGAAAAACAATCGAGAGGATATAAACAAGAGTGGAACCCTCTTTCACAGCATTCCGCCGTATCTGTATGATACTCTTTACCTTCTTCATATTGATAATCTCGGCAAGTCATATCTTTATTGAAACCTTTGTAAGCTTTTATATTTGACATAATATACCTCCATATTTACTTTATTTCCGATATTTCTTCTTTTAATTGTTTGATTATACCAATCATAATTTTATGGAATTTACCTTTTAATTTCGGTGGAATAGTATATACTATACCATCGTGAGTAGTGGTTCGAGGTAACGCAATTCTAATAGGAGCGTCCTCTGCCAATGCTCGTTCAAATATGTTTTTTGCTTTTTGTAGCTCAGCCACTTTTAATTTCATCATTAACCAACTCCCGTCAATATTAGTAAGTCGTTCAAACCATTTGGAACGAAAGAATTTTTCGCATTCCCGTATAACTATTTCGGGCTTTTGTCCGTTGACATATTCGCCCATATATGCGGCAGCGTAATCACGAGCCGCCTGCATTATTATCGCATTTGCCAAATTCTCTAGGCGTTTGTCATTGTATTTGTTTTTCTTCATCACCTTTTATACCTCGCTATACTATTACAAATAGTTACAATTTCGTTGATATGTAGAGGAGGATCGCACGCTGTATTATTGGCATATATTAACTCGTTATATATCTGTTTTTTGCTATATCCCAAATTATGAAGCATACCTGCAAGGGAAGTTAAACATATATTTCGGCTCCCCGATGATATTTTAGGATATATGGGACGAAGTTTTATCCTGCCGGCGTTGTTAATGACTTCCTCCCATATCGGCGAATAAATTTTATTTCTATTTATTACCTTTTTATCAGCTTGTCTTGTATCGGGAAAATATTTGTCGAGAATATAATCTATTGCTTCTTGATTGGCTATAATATCATGGTATAGTAATACTTCACCGGTCAAGATAAAATATCGAGAAGATTTATATATTTCAACGCCCGATAAATTATTTCGCCCGTTGAAAGGGAGATCCCCTCGGAGCAGAATATGGAAACCCCTTCCGCTCCGAGATTTCTCTGTGTAGCTATGACATTTTTTAATGATGTCTGCTCCGAGTATGTTTATAAAACCGTCTTCGTCATATCCACAATCAATATCAATGCCTACATATCCGTTGTTTGCAAATACAAACCCCAAGTAATCATAATATCCCTTTTTAATAGCGTTATGAGCAGTTTCATAGTCAGACCACATATCGGGATCCGATGAACTCGCCGCACTATTTTCATATGCTTTCATAGGTATTTTACTATCTTTATAAGCACATACCCATTGTTTTAGCTTTTTTAATTCATTTGGGATATTATTATAACAAGCCAAATTCAATAGCCACCTTTCTTTCAACATCATTTATAAGATGCCACAATTCTCCTTGCTCGATATTTTTTTCTTTTGCAATCTTGCTGACACTGTTTGCAAGCATACCCCGTTCACGATATACGAGAAGAATCAAATTTTCTTCTTCCTTTGTATAATTCTTTAAGGCATTAGCGCTTGCCAACCAAGTTTTTTCGTCTATGTCTCTTTTAAAGATCGGCTTTGGGAATCTTGCAAAATATCTTAGGCAATGCGCCGCATAGTCAGAATAATAACTTTTACCCATTATTTTTGCCTCTCTTTCGTCTTGTACTTGTTTCTATCGCTTCTCCCTCAAAATACCATTGATTGTCAACGCAAATGGGGTAATCGGGCATATCCGATTCAACTAATGTACCGTTGTCAATGATATGTTGAGCAGCCGATACAGACAAATCATTTTTGGAAAAATCTTTGCCGGTGCGAAGCAAACTGTTTACTCGCCCGTTTTCGTTCTTTTTTAATTTATACATTTCTCTACCTCCTTTAAATTTTATTTACATGAGTATCAAGCATATCTGCGTGATGTGTCCATAATACATTAGGATATTTATGTATTGCATCGGTATATTGGCTCCACTCTTCTTTATTTGTAAATGCGCCCATATGGAAGCGTATACATAACATTTCTTCTTCGGTCAACCGCATATGTGTAGACAGCAGCATGACGGATTTATCACCATGCCCTTTGAGTAAAGTGTTAGGGTTATATTCCCATTTAGAGGTATCACAGATAGAGTGTCGTACTCCATTAAAACCAAGTGACTCGTACTCATCAATGATAGGGTGGTAATATTGATCTATTTTACATAAATCGTGAAACATACCTATGATGTAAGGACTTTCGGGTCTTTGCCACGACAGACAGTTTGTTTCGGTCAATTTTACAAGTAATTTTGCTACCATATAACTATGGTCGAACAGACCTCCCTCATAGTTCCTATGAAATCTTGTGCTTGCCGGAGCTGTCAGAAAATTGTTATCAAAAAGCCATTCTATGAACTCACCGGGTATTTTATTTTTCATTAAACCATTCAATTTTTTAAGTCGTTCGTCAATTTCCATATGTTTACCTCCCAAGAGGGGAGAATATCTCCCCTCAAAATAATACTCATTACCCTAAAAGTGCGTCCAAATCTAAACCTTTTGTGGTTTTTTGTGAAGTGGCAGAGGCGGTAGATGTTTCCGCTTTGCCTGTTTTCATAGCCTGTTTGGTAGGTTCAATGTCGAAACCATCAGCCGGCGCTTTATCGCCAAGATTCATAAATGTCAACATTTTGTCTGGCTCTTTGGTAGATTCCACTTGCGTATGTATGACCTCAGCCTTGATATAATGACCTATAAGTTCTTCCGGACTTATATCTTCAAGCGAATAATCATTCATTGCTGTCTTAGCGAAATAACTAAAAGCATTGAGAGCTTTTTCGTTATATTCGTCATCTTTGTTTTTGATAGAAAAGCGTTCGGTGTATTTAGCTCCCTGTGCAGTTATAAGATTGATAACGATTTTACCAAATTCTTCGTCATACTTGGCATCGTATATTCTGAAAATGTATGTTCCTTCGGGTATCAGTGTAAAGCCGTTTGTTAAAGGTATTCTTGCCATTTTATTCGTCCTCCTTTTTATCACTTATTATTACAGCAGATAATATAAACAACACTAATTCAACAAGAATTGTGAAAATTATGCCTGCGATGAACGGATTTATATACATTGTTATGAAACCTCCTTTATTTAACTGTCAATCTAAATGATGCTGAGTTTTTGCTGTATTTTTCGAGTAAACCGTCAGCTTTAAGAGCCTCTTTGTTTATTGAGGTGGTTTCGGTGCGAGAAACTGTCCAAGTATAAGTATTTCCCTTGACTTCGACCTTTTTATCACCATCTCTGAATTGATTAACAGCATATTCTTTAATAACCTCATTAAGGCTTTTAAGACGCTTTTCCTTATCGGAAATAGACGCTGACACTTCGTCAATTTCCTTTTTCAGACCTTCGGCTTCTGTTATCAGAGCTTCAATATCTGTTTCCGGGGAAAGAGTGTTGGTGCGGAGAGCCGCCAAGATTTCAGCATCTTTTGCGTCATCATAAATTGGCGAAACACCTTTATCTACATATTCAGCCCACCATTGCTCAACCTCGGTTATCTTATCGGCAAAGTCCGGGTAACGCTCCGATACCTTAAACTCAACCGTAATGGTGTTTTTGATAGTCGGCTTATATTTGTTGGGATCCTCGTAGTCCTTTTCGTCAAGGAAAGAAGCAACCATGATTACATTGTCAATGCCTAACAAATGAGCATAAAGAGCAGCTTGTAATGCGTAATATTCGGGAGCGTCATTTTGCCAATCTTCAATTCTCTTTGTTGTTTTCATCTCAAGGACAGTATCTATTTCACCTGTTTCTTCGTTTACCCCAAGGTAGTCCCACATACCACCAAGATGGGCGTTTTCGGGGAAGAAATCTCCGTGAGTAACATTAAAATAATCGGAGCCGTACCTATCAGCAGGAGAAATAAGAGTCATACCATATGAATTTTTCATATATTCAGCTTGTTTAGGCTCAATTATTTTACCTGCCGAAGTGAATATTGTATCTTCAAATGGCAGCTCATATGTTTTTGTGATAGCACACCACATCTCAAAAGGTGTACTCCAAGGATTCAGTCCTAATATTGTAGCAAACCTTGTTCCCGTTATCTTCTTTGTTCTCTTCGGAGGCTCGATTTTTAACTGCTTCGCTGTGTCCAACCACTGTATCTCTTTCATTTTCTATCACCTCTTTTACTCGTTCTCATGCTTTGCAAGCATATCTGTTATGCGGTTGATTAACTCCTCACAGTCAGATTTTGTTATGACGGTAAACCCGTTTGTTTCGACTGCGATTTTAGCAATAAGTTCTTCTTGAGAGGGGTCAACATCTCTTAATTTTTTCAGCACTTTTTTCAACCCCTTAATTTGTAATGTGGTAGCATTACCATCGGGCGCAGTCAGATTTTCTTTTACTTCCTGTCTCTGCTCGGCAGTAGCAGGTGCCTTTTTTTCGGGCGTAGATGTTACACCTATCGAACTGTCTATTGTGTCATTTTCGACAATATCAAGTGCAATCATGTATAAATAACGCCTCATATATGTTACAGATGAACCAAGTGCCTGCATTTCATTTGTAGCCTGTTTGCCTGTATTACTCACAATGGGCGAGATCTGATTAAATGGAGCAGATAACTCTATGGTTTCTTCGGGATTGTCTGTATTGACAATCGTTATAGAGGCTGTATCGGTTGTAAAATTTACTAAAGGTATAATGCCAACCTCTGTAAAAATATCTGTTGCAACCGGTACAATATCTTCCAATTCAAAATACTTGAAAGATAAGTGCATATTTTTACCTGTTTTCTGCACATTCGCCTTTAAAAACTTTGCCCGTGCTTCGAGCAATTTCTGATATACATTTTTTGTTTTTGTGGTTGTTGCCATATCTTTTTTCCTCCTTGTTGTAGATTTTTCGGGTACGATTCCCAAAAAATCATTTATTCGTTTTTTTGCAATATCTATGTAGAATTGTTTATCTATATCGTCTATGGTGAGGCAATTATCATTGTCAATGATACAATGCTCCGGGAGCATTTCTATTTTGGCAGTTGAATTATTCTCACCTTTGACTTTATAAATCTTTCCAAGTCGTGTATCAGTTGTTGAATATACACGATTTACCTTTTGTACGGGGACAATTTCATTATCGATAAGTTGATAAGCCTCTTTATATTTTGAACCTGCTTTGGCTATGATCTGAAACTGCAATAGCTTGGTTGCATTGTTGATTGTTTCTTCGACGGGCGTCCCGTTGATAAAATATTCTTCAAGCGCCTTTTTAACAATAATCATACTGTTATTGATAGCCCAAGCACCCTTATTTGAAATACCATAATTAAGGTATGCTCCGACTTTTTTTATGGATCCATCGGTTTTTTCAATGAGCAGATTATTTACATCTTTTATCCACACTCGGTTAATATCGTCTGTTTCTAATTCAAAACGAGTTTCCTTTTCCCATTCGTGAGCAATTTGTTCTACGATTGACAGTTCGTTTTTGTCGATAGAATACATTAAACCATCGGTATTGAGATTAAGAAGTTTTATGCTTTTACAAGCATTTAATAATCGCATTGTCAAGACTGTCAAAAATAATTGTCCCGATATTCGCAATGAACGGGTTGGTAATGGATCGTAAAGGTCGTTATATTGATTTTCCTGTGCGCCCGAAACGGTATTAAGAGGTAATTTTAAGTCATTAGCCGTTTGCTTATCCCCATTATGTTTCGCTTGTATACGATCACGCCGTATAGCGTAAAACAATTCGGGGTCAGGGACATTTCTTGATAAGTAGTTATATTGCTCTATCAAGGACGGGTACAAACTTGATACATCTCTGTTTTGTATGACTCTGTTTTCATTGGCGCATTCATAATATGCTGTAAGACTACCATGTACACCGCCCCAAGCATATTTACAGAGCATACCTCCTATTTCGATTTCGAGAGAGGTCTTAAATAAAACATCATCGGGAATGGTTTTATTGTGGATCGTATCGAAGAAATCTAAAATTTGTTTGGGTATAACGGTTATATCCAAATTATCTGGATATACATATTCTCTGCTGTCTGTCCATTCTTTCCTTTCAGCTCTCAACATCATAGCTGTAAGTTTGGCATTTGTAGCAGCAAGAGCTTTTACTTCGTTTATACCGGCACGCTTACCAAGGTTAAGTTTTGTCCTCAGATAATCTATACGAAAGTCCATCAGTGTTTCGGCGGCATTAACATCGTATTTACAATAAAATTCTGTTTCTCGCCGTTCTTCCGATGTTAGAGGTCGGTCAATGTCAAATGGTACGGTGCTTTCTTTAATAGGCATACCGAGGTGTCCCTCTATTGCTTTAAGCGATAAACCTTGTTGCATATCATCTCGTATATCAATATTGTTGAAAGCGAAATAATAATCTTTAAGAGGAGGAAAGTCCCAACCTTGACCGCCACCTATGATATAATCGTTAGTAGCTTTTACCTCTTTATTGTTAAAATCAGCCGCAATAGCCTTGAGTATGTATTGATCATAATGTTTACTATTGAAACCGACATATATATGATCGTCCGAGATGGCAGCTTTAACTGCCTCATTGTCGTTCCAAATACAAGTAAATGTCCCGGTTGTTTTATCTTTGAAAACAACTAGCCAATCATATTTAAAGACCTCGCAATCATAGATTATCAGTTTCATTGATTAGTGCTCCCTTTTAATAATAAATTTTTAAATAGTTCTTCTAAAACATTTACAACGATTGAGTTCCCTGCTTGCTTATAAAGTTGAGTATTACTATTAACGCTCTTTGCTTTATCGAAATCAGAATCAGAAAAGCCCATAAGTCGCCAACATTCCCTAGGTGTTAGTTTTCGGATTGTAAAGCCTGTTTTGTCTATCGTTGGTATTTGTTCGTCTTTATCTTTATTTTTTGTAATGATAAAAGGCTCTAAATTACCACCTGTTTTACTGTTTAATGTAGGTGCTATTCCGTTGGGGTTATAAACCCGCCCGTTATTGGGGTTTTTCCTTGTTTTAGTAGGATATATATTTCCAACCTGTTTTATTTTGTTTGATCCAACACTCACTTGTGATTACATCTCCTTTCTTAAGGCAACAATATCCCATTGGTGTTTATCTGTAGAACCTCTCCCCCCCGCCTAATTGTATTTGATAGCTCTTTATTGATAATTTGAGGAATAATAGCTCTTATTTTTTCGGGATCTACATAATATTTTTTATCTACATTTTTTTCTAATAAATCTTGTAATGTGAGATTTAACGCTATTGGTTTTGGGAAATCAAAACCAATATCAATGCTTTTTAATATAGAAACAGCAATGACTCTCTCTCTATGCTGAGGTATGCCGTAGTCAGCAGCATTCATAATTTGCCAATATGTGTTATAGCCACAACTGTTAAGCCAATCAAGCCATTTTTGAAAATCGGGCATAAATCTTTTACTTACAAGGGTTTTAACATTTTCCATGATTAAATATTTAGGTAATTCATCATATAAAGCTGCCATACCTAATAATCTTTGTACTTCCCAAAGTAGCCCGGAACGAGTTTCTTCTCGAATTAACCCTTTTTGTTTTCCGGCGATCGATATGTCTTGACATGGGAAACCGTATGTCCATAAATCAGCATAATCAAGTTTATATATTTTTGAAATATCGCCATAATTTCTTGTGTTTCCATATATGGCGGTATAAGATGCTATTGCGAATTTATCAATTTCGGATATTCCCACTATCTTATGAGGTATATTAAGGTTAATAAGAGCTTTTCGGAATGCACCTATGCCGGCAAATAATTCATTTACAGTCAACATGGTTTTATATCCTTTCACCCTCTCTTGTATATAGCCTCGGAGCCATCGTTAAATTTGATTGTTATACTATTGGGATAGCCCTTTTCGTTTACAGTTATTGGACTGTAACGGCATGATTTTATTTCTGTTGGTATAAGATGATTTAACTCGCATTTCAGACATATATCTCTATTGTTATATACTGTATTGCATATCTCACATCTATATACAGATTCTAATTTCAATCGTATCTTACCCCCTGTCTGCATAATCGGGGCGCTCAGTATAAACTTTGCTTCTGTATTCATTTTTCATAGTAATGATCCTTTCTTTATAATTTATCAACAAAGTAGCAACCATTCTTGCGGTAAGTAGTACATCGCTTTTTATATGACTTCACGAGATAAGCTATATTATCTACAAAATCAAACGCAATAGGTTTGGCTTTGTTGGGAAATACTCTTGCTATTCTGCCTATGCTTTGTGTTACGACTGCATAGTCCTTTTGAGGAGTAGTAAGATATAGCCTTTCAAGCCTCGGAATGTCTAAACCTTCTTTTGCGAGAGAGTAGGTCGCAAACAAATATTTTTTCCGACCTGTCCGCATATCTCCAATAGCTTGTTCTCGTTCCTCTTTACCTTTTTTTGTAGTCATTTTTCCGCTTATCATCACTGCATTTTTCCGCATATCGGCAGGTAAGCTGTTTAATAGTTTCTCCAAATGTTCAAGCCTGTCCGAAAGAATAAGTCCCGAATACTCTTTATTTTCCGCTAATGTTTCGAGTATTACATTGTTTCTTGAGGTATTATCAGCTAAGTAGTTTATCAATTTTGCATAATTCAGAGTCCCGTCTGTATTTAATGCTACTCTTGATAGTTCAATGCCTGTACCGACAGGATATATACCTACTTTCATAATTTTGTCTGCTACAGCCTCATCGGGTACTCTATAGGCAACATCTCCGACCAATGCGTATGTAGCTTGTATCATTCCATCGGCTCTGTGTACTGTAGCCGATAAGCCGTATTTATGACGAGCGGAAAGACTGTTTAGAACCTTGCGATACTGAGTTATCGCAGTCGGGCTTCCGCTCACTCTATGTACTTCGTCTGTGATTATACAGTCCCAATAGTTTTTATATTGTGATAAATCGAGCTTACTCATGGTTTGTATGGTTGCAAATGTGATTCCCTCACCTATATTGACCTTACCCTCCGTTATCATTCCGAGCAGGTCTTTGTCCACATACTGTTCGGCTCGCTCTTTACTTTGTCTGATAAGGTCGAGAGTATGACAGAGCCACAAGGTTCGTCTTTTCAGCTTTGTTGCAAGAGCGATACCCATTTGAGTTTTACCGCTCCCGGCAGGGCTTTGTAAGATGCCGTATTTAGCTTGTATCATTGCTTCAACCGCTTTGCTTTGGTAATCGTAAAGAGGTATTTCGGTATTATAGCTTATCGGGATAGGGCTTATAAAATCACTTATAAACTCGGCACTATCTGATATATAAGTCGGTATTGTTTTTAACAACCCGAACGGCAATATCAATGTTTTTCCTCTTACCTCATATAAGGTTAAAACTTTTGGTGTATTCCCCAACCAAAATCCCATACGAGCCTTTTTTACATATTCGGGGTTAGTGAGTACCAAATTCTTTTTACACCAATTTACCAAGTCTAAACTTGGGTCTGTTACACTCAAAACATTAGACACATTGATCTGCATTTTTAATTAAACCACCTCACTTTTGGTTCTCCGTTAAAACCTTTCCTCCAAATGAACCACCCATAGGCGATTGCTGTACCTGTGCCTTTAGAATATGATTCAAAATCACCATTTTTGGCACATTGTAGACGGCTTGATGACACATATATGTATTCGGGGGGGGTATTTTCAAACAATTCTCGTCTGCTTTTCGATTCGAGAAAAGTTAATTTTAAAAACATCGCTACCCTGTTTCCATCGCATATAATATTTAACGCCTTTTCTACAAATTCTTTCGCCTTGCTATAAGGAGGGTTTGTGATTATATCACCGAAAAATTTTGTCGTTTCCTCTAATTGGAGAAAATCAATGCCACCTTTGCCATAACCTCTGTCAATCAAGTCTGTTGATATTACGATATAGCCGTTCTTTATAAGCACTTCCGAAAGATGCCCTTTACCACACGCAGGTTCCCAAACGAGATCATCGAATTTTTCTAATTCAAGCAATAATTCGAGAGCTTTAGGCTCTGTCGCATAAAAATCGTTTGTCTCTCGTTCGCTTTCCGAATGATTCGAGGCACCTATTCTACGATAGGCAGTCTTACTGTTATCTTTCATTGTTAAGTCCTTTCAACGAAAATAACCATAATTTAAGAGGTATACTGGCATCGTTAAGATAACTTGGGTTACGGGCATATTTTATAAACATCGAATATGCAAGCATAATGATGTCGTTTTGACTTTTAATGGCGAACCACCCCTCGCCGTTGCCGCTTTGTTTCCAAAGTTCCATTGAACTAATCTGATTACCCTCTATTCGGTCGTATGAGATGATTCCTTTTGCGGAACATACTTTACAATCAATAAGGTATGCTCTGCCATTTTTTACAGCAATAATATCGGCGGGCTGACCGCTTGCTTTTTGAGCAAAATTATGTACCCAAAACCCGTTCTCATAAAGAATTTGGCAAAATTCAGCTTCAAAATTGTTTCCGAGTTGTCTGTTGCTCATTTATAAGGCAGCTCCTTTGCATATTTTTGGAACTCACTTTTTCCTCTGCCAATGGCTTTATAACCATTCTCCATTGTTATCACTCTTGTTTTATGAGGTTCTGCCATAAACTGACGGTGCATTTCCTCACAAAAGCTCACAGCATTACTACGATGATGTACTTTCTTTGTCTTACATCTCGCAGCCACTATATTGCAGTAAAAACCTGTGCCGATAAGTATGGCTGCGATTACCAACATATAACTGCTCGTCCAATAAGCGCAGGCAGTTATAATGTAAGCTGATATATTGCAGAATAACCCTGTGAAAAGCATTGTATTTTTATTGCTCATTCTTATTTCTCCTTTCTTGTAACCATTTATTAAAAGCAATTTCGTTTTGCGGTTGTTGATAAAAATTGAGGATAATATTTACCAACGGTTTTGCGAGGTCATCAATGGTACTATTGCTCAAATTGCTTGTGTTCCCGCTCATTTAAAATCTTTTGACACTCTATGAGAATGCGTTTTGCTTTGGGGTATGTATATAAACCCCTTAATATGCAAGACATTTCGGGCGGTTGAACCTCGAAGCCTCGCTTTTTTAATTCGAGGATCATCTCGACCTGCGAAATATCCATCTCATTCATTCTGTTTAGAATGATGTTGTTCATTTTATCCCTCCTTTCTGTTTCGGAAATCAGAATTTTACTTGACAAATACTTAAATTATTGTTATTATTGTTATAGGGTAAATTAGAATAAATTAAGCATAAAACTTCTCAAAAAATGCGATTTTTGAGAGGGTGGTATTTTATTGCGCCAATTCGTAAATTCCGAACTCCTTATTGTTATTATAATTCTTATTTTGCGAATTGTCAATACCTAAATTCTAAATTTACGAATTTTTGTAAGAGAGGGGATTGACATAATGCTGTTTGCAAAGAATATAAATAGAATTTGCAAAGAACGAGGCACCACGCTTACGGCTTTGGTTAAACAAGTTAAAAATTCATCATCCGGTACCACAGCCATAAATAAAGGCTATCTGCCAAAAGAAGCAGAAATGTTAGAGTATGCAAAAATACTTGATTGCTCGGTAATGGATTTCTTTTCGGACGATGACGAAGAAATTACTATCAGTCCGAGAGATGAAGATGAAAAGGATATTTTAAGAGTATATCGTTCCTTATCTCGAAGGGGAAAGCATGAATTTATGGCTATGGTTTATGAATATGAAAATAACAAGGAATTAACAGGGGGTAATGACAATATTACAGCAATCTAAAGTCATACCCATAGAATTACTAAAAAGAAAAAAGGAATTGGAGGTGATATTACGAAAGCGGTAATATACGCACGATATTCAAGCCATAATCAGCGTGAAGAGTCAATAGAGGGGCAGCTTCGGGAATGCCACGATTTTGCATTAAAAAACAATTTTACGGTCATAGGCGAATATTGCGACAGAGCTTTGTCGGGGAAAACAGACAATCGACCTATGTTCCAGAAACTCATAAAAGACAGTGAAAAAGGCAACTTTAACGCTGTTATTATGTATACATTAGATAGGTTTGCCCGAAATCGTTATGATTCAGCAATCTATAAAGCAAAGTTAAAGAAAAACGGTGTGAGAGTGTTTTATGCGAAACAACCTATGCCCGATACGCCCGAAGGAATAATACTCGAATCTGTGTTAGAGGGATATGCGGAATATTACTCGGAAAATCTTGCTCGCAGTATTAGGCGAGGTTTGAAAGAAAATGCTTTAAAAGGCATTGCCATGGGTACACCTGCACTTGGTTATAAAGTAGGAGAAAACAGGCAGTTTGTTGTTGATCCTGTCGGTGCAAAAGCTGTTGAAATCATATTTAATATGTACTCAGAGGGGTACTCGGCAACAGAAATCATTACATACCTTAACAATCAAGGGTATAAGACTTCAAGGGGAAATGCTTTTAATAAGAATAGTCTGAATAAAATTTTAAAAAATGATAAGTATATAGGCACATATAGATACAATGATGTTGTACTGGAAAATCATATTCCGCCTATTATCAGTAAAAACTTATTTGAGAAAGTACAATCTATGCTCAAACATAATTTTTCATCAAGGGCTAAAAATAAAGCAAAGGAAGATTATTTGCTCACAACCAAAATATTCTGTGGACATTGTAATGAACCAATGATTGGTGAAAGCGGTACATCTCACACCGGCAAAACATATCATTATTACAAATGTGCAGGAAGAAAACGCAATAAGAAATGCAATAAAGCTGTTGAAAAAAAAGATTTCATTGAACAAATTGTTGTAAAACATACAGTGAAGGAAGTTTTAACAGATAAAAATATTGAATTGATTGCAAATAGAACAATGGAGTTTATCAATGAAGAAATGAATAATAATTCGTTGCTTTTATCGCTTAAAGAAAAATCAAATAAGATTGACAAAAAGATAAACAATATTATGTCAGCAATCGAGCAGGGCATTTTTACGCAGTCTACAAAAGCACGACTTGAAGAATTGGAAGATGAAAGACAGACTTTGGAAGAACAAATTGCTCGTGAGGAAATAAAAAAACCGTTCTTAACAAAAGAACGAATAATCTACTGGCTTCATTCCTTTAAGAACGGTGATATAAAAAATAAAGAATATCAATGCAGAATTATTGACACATTGGTAAATCGAGTTTTTGTTTACGATACCGATAATGGGAAGCGTAACATAGTAGTAACTTTCAATCTTTCTGAGAATAATACCTCCACAATTACAAGTTCGGATATTGAGTCTTTATCTCCACTTGAGTGTGCATATCCGAACCGCGTAAAACGCCGTAGACAGGATATAGCTATGTTAAATTAAGGAGAGCCGTACTCTCCTTTTTTTAATTACTTCAACTTAGCTCTTGACTTTTTGACATTTTAAGTATAAAATACATATATTAGCTTAAAGGCAGAGACGAAAAGAGTAATCCTTAAATGCCATTTCAGAGAGGAGCGCATTTGCTGTGAGCGTTCTATGGCGGACATTGACGAAGTGCATTTCCGAGCCGACGGGTGAACAAGAGTAGCCCGTTCCGTGTGACTGCGTTATAAGTCGCAAGAGAGCCCTTTTTTGCAAAGGGAATTAGAGTGGAACCACGAGCTGTCGTCTCTATGAGATGACAGCTTATTTTTTATATAACGGGAGTGAGATAATGAAAACATTTGTAATACTGCTCATACTTCTGACAGCCCTGATTATAGTATTTTTCGGTGTGCGTTCCGAGGTGCAGACGGTAAAGCGCAAGGATCCCGCCATAAAGAGCGGTATTGAGGTGGTGCTTTATTCCAGCTTTTGGGCTATGATATGCCATAAAATAGCGCACAGGCTTTATAAAATGCATATTTATTTTCTCGCCAGATTTATTTCACAGCTTTCAAGGCTTCTTACGGGCATTGAGATACACCCCGGCGCAGTGATAGGGCACGGAGTGTTCATCGATCACGGCATGGGCGTTGTGATAGGCGAGACCTGCGAGATAGGCGACAATGTGCTCATATATCAGAATGTCACTCTGGGAGGCACGGGCAAGGACACCGGCAAGCGTCACCCCACAATAGAAAGCAACGTTATGATAGGCGCAGGCGCAAAGGTATTGGGGCCCATAACCATAGGTCATGACAGCAAGGTGGGCGCAGGCGCAGTTGTGCTTCACAATGTTCCGCCGTATTCCACGGCTGTGGGCGTGCCTGCAAGGATAACGAACAGAAGCGATCTCACAAGTCCGTCCGATACGCTCGACCAGATCCATTTTCCCGACCCCGTGGAAATGGAAATATGCAGGCTGAGGGTACAGCTTGAAAAAATGCAGAATGAAATAGATAAGCTTAAGAAGGGAGAACAGCAATGAGAGTATATAACACCCTTACAAGAAAAAAGGAAGAATTTGTGCCCCTTGAAGAGGGCAAGGTAAAGATGTATGTATGCGGTCCCACGGTCTATGACTATATCCACATAGGCAATGCCAGACCCTATGTTATTTTCGACACCATAAGGCGCTATATGGAATATAAGGGCTACGAGGTGAACTATGTGCAGAATTTCACCGATGTGGACGATAAAATAATAAAGAAGGCCATAGCCGAGGGCGTGGACTCAAGAGTCATATCCGAAAGATTTATAGAGGAAGCCAAAAAGGATGCCGAGGGGCTCAATGTGGAGCCTGCCACCAAAAATCCCAAGGTAACGGAGGAAATGGACGGCATAATAGAAATGATAAGCACTCTTATAGATAAGGGCTATGCCTATGAGGTGGACGGCAGCGTTTTCTTTGATACCAAGTCATTTGCCGATTACGGCAAGCTTTCGGGCAAGAATATAGACGAGCTTGAGGCAGGCGCAAGAATAGCCGTAGACGAGAACAAGAAAAACCCCATGGACTTTGTGCTCTGGAAGCCAAAAAAAGAGGGCGAGCCCTATTGGGAATCGCCGTGGAGCCAGGGAAGACCCGGCTGGCACATAGAGTGCTCCGTAATGGCAAAGAAATATCTCGGCGACACGATAGATATACACGCAGGCGGAGAGGATCTCATATTTCCGCATCACGAAAACGAAATAGCTCAGTCCGAGGCGGCAAACGGCAAGCCCTTTGCCAGATATTGGCTGCACAACGGCTTTATAAATGTGGACAATAAAAAGATGAGCAAATCTCTGGGCAATTTCTTCACTCTCAGGGAGATAGTGGAGCACATACCCTATGATGTGGTAAGGTTTTTCATACTCAGCGGACATTACAGAAGCCCCATCAATTTTTCAAGAGAGCTCATGGAGTCAGCAGGTGCAGGCCTTGACAGAATAAAGAATGCTTACAAATCGCTTCTTTTCAAGGAAAGCAAGGCAGAGGGCGCTATGACCGAGGACGAAAAGAAGCTTGCGGACGAGGCGGATAAGTTCAGGCTGCAGCTTGAAAGAGCCATGGACGATGACTTCAACACAGCCGATGCCGTGACTGCCATCTTTGAGATAGCCAAATTTGCAAATATCAATGTAACGGAAGGCTCTTCAAAGGAATTTGTAACGGCTGTAAGAGAAAAAATGCTCATGCTCTGCAATATTCTCGGCATAAAGCCTTTTGACGAGGTCAAAAACGACAGCATATCGGAGCAGGAGATAGAAAGGCTCATTGCAGAAAGAGCGGAGGCCAAGAAGGCTAAGAACTTTGCAAGGGCAGACGAGATAAGAGACGAGCTCAATGAAAAGGGCGTAGTTATAGAGGATACAAGGGCAGGCGTGCGCTGGTCCTACAAATAGGAGCAATATGAAGATTTTTAACAACACAACGGCAGACCCGCACACTCTCGGCTCTTTGGCGCTTGCCTTTATAGGCGACACCGTTTTTGATCTGCTTACGAGGGGCGCAGTGGTCTCGGAGGGCAATTTTCCCGTAAATATAATGCACAGAAAGGCAAAGTCTGTAGTAAATGCCGCTTCTCAGTCAAAAATGTATTCCGCCATAGAGGGCATGCTTGACGAGGTGGAGCTTGCCGTCATGAAAAGAGGCAGGAACGCCAAGAGCCATACCTCTGCCAAAAATCAATCCATAGTTGATTACAGACGGGCTACGGGCGTTGAGGCGCTCTTCGGCTATCTTTATCTTTTGGAAAGATATGACAGGATAGAAGAATTATATAATGCGGGCATTAAGGAGATACTATGAAAAGACAGGATAACAGAAGAAGCAAAATAAAAGCCGAAAGGCGCGATAACAGACCGCGCGATAAAAAGACGGGCAAATATGAGGACAACACGGCCTATGAGGAGGGGCTCCAGCTTGAGGGCAGAAACCCCGTACTGGAGGCGCTCAATCATGATAAGCCTATCGATAAGCTGGTTGTCAGAAAGGGCGCCGTTGAGGGCACGCTTAAGGTCATAGTTGCAAAGGCTAGAGAAAGAGGCATCGTTGTGCAGGAGGTCGATAAGGAGCGCATGGCTCTTTTGTCGCGCAGCAACAACAATCAGGGCGTAATAGCCTTCTGTCCCGCTCATGAATACTGTGAGCTTGGTGATATTATCAAAAACGCTAGGGATAAGGGCGAGGAGCCTTTTATAATACTCTGCGACGAAATAACCGATCCCCATAATCTCGGCGCTATAATAAGGACGGCGGACGCCGTTGGAGCGCACGGCGTTGTCATTCCCAAAAGGCGTGCTGTGGGTCTTACGGCCGTTGTCAGCAAGACCTCTGCCGGCGCTATAGAGTTTGTGCCTGTGGCAAGGGTCACAAATATGGCAAGGGCAGTAGACGAGCTTAAAAAGGAAAACATATGGGTCGCCTGCGCGGATATGAAGGGACAGAATTATTTTAATGCAGACCTCAAGGGCGCAATTGCTCTTGTCATAGGCAGCGAGGGCACGGGCGTGAGCGAGCTTGTGAGGAAAAAATGTGATTTTTCCGTGGGCATACCCATGTACGGAAGCATAGGCTCCCTCAATGCAAGCGTATCTGCTGGACTTATAATGTATGAGGTAGTAAGGCAGAGAAAATTCAGTTAGTAAATATTACCGATCGAAAGGAAGGATAAAAAATGGCAGACTGCAGTTCATGCCCTTCAAAGGGTAAATGCGGAAATGACAGCGGAGAGTGCGGAGTTAAGAATAATCCCCTCAACAAGGTCAAGAACATAATAGGCGTTATGAGCGGAAAGGGCGGTGTAGGCAAATCCACCGTTTCTGCAATGCTTGCCAAGGAGCTTGCAGGAAAGGGCTATTCCGTTGGTCTTATGGACGCCGATATAACGGGTCCGAGCGCCTGCCGTCTTATGGGACTTACGGGCAAGAGAGCATATGCCGAAAATAATCTCATCATACCCGTTGAAAACGAGGACGGCATAAAGGTATTGAGCCTTAATCTCATGCTTCCCGATGAAAATCAGCCTGTTGTGTGGAGGGGAGCAATGCTTTCAAGCTGTGTGGAGCAGTTCTGGGCAGAGGCTCTCTGGGGCGAGCTGGACTATCTCATCGTGGATATGCCTCCCGGAACCGGCGATATTGCGCTTACAATCATGCAGAGCATACCCTTAAGCGGTATAGTTATGGTGAGCATACCCCAGGATATGGTGAATATGATAGTGTCAAAGTCCATAAATATGACTAAGATGCTCAATGTGCCCATTCTCGGCCTTGTTGAGAACATGAGCTATATAATCTGCCCTCACTGCGGTGAGAAGATAAGGATATTTGACGGCGAGAGCACAACGGAATTTCTTAAAAGAAACGATATAGCGCTCCTCGGCGAGCTTCCCACTGATGTCAGCGTGTCGGGCATGGCAAATAACGGCTATGACAATGTAAAGGACGAGATAGCGGGAGAGTTCAAGAATATAACGGAAAATGTTATAAAGGCTCTTGAAAAATAAAAAAAAGAGGCTGGCGCAAATGCCGTAAAAAACGGTTTGCGTACAGCCTTTTTTGTTATGCTGTTTCTATAAGGCACACTGCCTTTGCCGATATTCCCTCTCCGCTTCCGGTGAAGCCGAGCTCCTCCTCGGTCGTTGCCTTCACGCTTATGTCGTCCCTGCTTATGCCAAGAGCCTCGGCAATGTTTTCCTCCATCTCGCCTATATACGGGCGCATTTTAGGCTTCTGTGCAACTATTATGGAGTCTATGTTTATTATCCTTATATTTTTTTTCTCCATTTCCCTGCGCACATACTTCAGCAGAGTTATGCTGGATATGCCCTTGTATTTGGGGTCCGTGTCGGGGAAGAGCACGCCTATGTCCCCTAATTTTGATGCTCCCAGAAGAGCGTCCATTATGGCATGTATGAGCACATCCGCATCGGAGTGTCCCAGAAGTCCCTTTTCATATGGTATGTCCACGCCTCCCAGTATAAGGCGCCTGTTCTCGGCAAGCCTGTGTACATCATATCCAAGCCCGGTCCTTATTCCCATATAAACACCTCCTACATATCTTCACTGTCAAAAAAACCATATATGTCATCGTTTTCGGTCACACGCAGTCCGGCTATCCTGGCAAGCTCCTTTATGGTGTCTACGGATACCTTCTTGCCCCTGTACTCTATAAGATTTTCCATTTCTCCCGTAAATATGTCGGCAGGCGCATATTTTTTGAGAACTATCATATCTCCGTTTGTAAATATCTCAAGAGAATCTCCCACCTTGAGCCCGAACTGATTTCTCAGCTCGCTGGGCAGTACCATTCTTCCCAAAGAGTCGATTTTTCTTACAATTCCCGTGGATTTCACATATATCTCCGCCTTTCGTTGTATATTTTGTAAGTATTTTAACATATATGGCAAATATTGTCAACACTAGTAATTATTATTTTATTTTACAGTTTTATTACGCGCTCCTTTTTCTTGGTATAAATTTACAAAAAAGGCAACAATATAATTGAGGTGTCTTAATGAGAGAAAAAATATACAGACTTGTGCTCAGATCCGACAAAAGAAATATAAGCTATATATACGACATATTCATAAGCTTCATAGCCGTTTTAAGCATACTTCCCCTTATGTTCAAGCGCGAAATGTATCCCTTCCTGCACATAGAGAGGGCGGCGGTCGTGATCCTCGCCTCCGACTATCTGCTCCGTTTTATTGTGAGCGACCTCATAATAGGAAAGGGCAGGCTGAGCTTTATTATATATCCCTTTACTCCGGGAGCGGTAGTCGATCTTATATCTCTTCTGCCCTTCGGCAGGATATTCAGGGCGCTCCGCATATTCAAGCTGCTCAGATATATGGATATTTTCGTATATATAATGCAGGTATATAAGAGGGTACGCAAGGTGCTTTTCACAACGCTTATAATAGCCGTAAGCTATATATTCATAACTGCGCTTTTTATGTTCAATGCCGAGGGCGAGAGCTTTTCAAGCTTTTTTGACGCTCTCTACTGGGCCACAACTGCGCTCACTACTGTGGGCTACGGCGATATTTATCCCGTAACATGTCTTGGCAGACTCATAAGCATGATAACATCCTTGTTCGGCATAGCCGTTATAGCTTTGCCCTCGGGTGTAATAACGGCAAACATAATAAAGGAGATAAACAAAAACGACGATTCGGGCGCCGAATAGGCATAAAAAGGCTTGTTTTCATACAATATATACAAAATTTTACATTGGAAAACATATAAATTTGGTTAAAAAATTACGAAATTTGGTAAAAAAAAGCTTGCAATCGGGCTTCGGGTGTGATAAAATAACATTGTTGTGACATTAAGAGCAATGAAGTGAAAGGTTGCTGTACAGCTGAAAACACATAGGCTGTGCGGGTTTTTTCACAGAGCAATGTCCAGTTCAAAGAAACCGGGCGACAAGGTCACTGTGCTAATATTGAAGCAGAGCAAAAGGGAGAGGCAGAGCTATGCCTTGAGTTGCAGACCCTTTCTGCGGATAAGTGTGCAGTCACCACTTGTCGTGCTAGAATTTCAGAAAGTACGAAAAGGAGGCGACTTTTTTTATGGCTAATCAGAAGATTAGAATCAGTCTTAAGTCATTCGATCACAAGTTGATCGACCAGTCAGCTGCTCAGATCATTGAAACAGCTAAGAAAACAGGAGCAAAGATCAGCGGTCCCATACCCCTTCCCACCAAGAAAGAGGTAGTAACTATTCTTAGAGCTGTTCATATGTACAAGGATTCAAGAGAGCAGTTTGAGCTCAGGACCCACAAGAGGCTCATCGACATCTTACAGCCCACAAATAAGACTGCGGATGCATTGTCAAGACTTGACCTTCCCGCAGGCGTGGACATCACACTTAAGATAATGTAATAAGACTGCATTAAAAAAGTTTCAGACAAATTTGGTTTATATAAGTAGTATAGAACGCCTTATGTAGACCTAGAATGATCTTCCCGCACGGGACGATCCGCTGTAGAGTTTATTATGGAGGTAAAAACAATGAAAAAAGCGATCATTGCCAAGAAGATCGGTATGACACAGATCTTCACGGAAAACGGCTTGCTTGTTCCCGTAACCGTTCTTGAAGCAGGTCCTTGTGTTGTAACACAGGTAAAGACTGTAGAAAATGACGGCTACGATGCAGTTCAGGTAGGCTTTGGAGAAATCAAGGCAAAGAAAGTCACAAAGCCTATGAAGGGTCATTTTGACAAGGCAAGCGTTGAGCCTAAGAAGGTTCTTAAGGAATTCAGGCTTGAATCTGTTGAAGGACTTGAAGCAGGCAGCGAGATAAAGGTTGACATATTCGCTTCGGGCGATAAGGTTGACGCAACGGGTATCTCAAAAGGTAAAGGCTATCAGGGTCCTATCAAAAGACATGGTCAGCACAGAGGACCTATGGCTCACGGTTCCAAGTTCCACAGAGCTGTCGGTTCAATGAGCTCCGCTACTTCTCCCGGTAAAGTAAAGAAGGGCAAGAAGATGGCAGGTCATATGGGTTCTGTTCAGGTAACTATTCAGAATCTTGAAGTCGTAAGGGCTGACGCCGAGAAGAATCTTCTGCTCATAAAGGGCGCTGTACCCGGAAGCAAGGGTTCAATACTTGTAATTAAGGATAGCGTAAAGGCTTAATTAATCTTTACGGAAGGAGGAAGACCTAATGGCAAATGTAAAAGTGTTCAACTTAAGCGGCAGCGAGGTTGGTACAATAGATTTAAACGACAATATCTTTGCAATAGAGGTAAACACTCACGTTATGCATCAGGCAGTTGTTCAGTATCTTGCTAATCAGAGACAGGGTACTCAGAGTGCTTTGACCCGTGCAGAGGTAAGAGGCGGCGGCAAGAAGCCCTGGAGACAGAAGGACACAGGCCGTGCAAGACAGGGCTCTATCCGTTCACCCCAGTGGACAGGCGGCGGCGTTGTATTCGCTCCCAAGCCCAGAGATTATTCCTTTAAGTTAAATAAGAAGGTAAAGAGACTGGCTCTCAAGTCCGCTTTAACTACAAAGGTAAACGACGGCAAGCTTGTTGTTGTCGATGAAATGAATGTAAATGCCAAGACTAAGGAAATGGTTTCCGCTTTAAAGAATTTAAAGATAGATAAGGCATTGATAGTAGTCGAGGACGATAACAAAAATGCTGTAGTGGCTGCAAGAAATATCCCCGCAGTCAAGACTGCATCGGTAAACACTATAAATGTATACGATATTTTAAAGTACGACTCTCTTGTGCTTACAAAGAGTACGGCTGCTAAGATCGAGGAGGTGTACGCATAATGGCAGATATAAAGTATTATGACGTTATTTTAAAGCCTATCGTCACAGAGCAGACAATGAATGAAATGGCTTCAAAGAAGTATGCCTTCTATGTTCATCCCGATGCTACCAAGATACAGATCAAGCAGGCAGTTGAAAAGATGTTTGACGGCACAAAGGTCGCAAAGGTAAACACCATGAACTGTGTAGGCAAGGTAAAGAGAAGAGGCTACACCTTCGGCAGAACAAATGCCAGAAAGAAGGCTATAGTACAGCTTACCGCCGACAGCAAGGAAATAGAGCTTTTCCAGGGCATGTAATCCGACAAATAGGAAGGCTCAGGCAAATAACAGAGTATAGACGCTTAAGGCGTCTGCAAATAATCCGGAAAAGGAGTGTAAAAAAATGGGTATAAAGAGATTTAAGCCTTATACACCTTCAAGAAGACAGATGACAGTATCTGACTTCGCTGAAATTACAAAATCAACTCCCGAAAAAAGCCTTGTGGTCCACATCAAGAAGACTGCAGGCAGAAACAATCAGGGTAAGATCACCGTTCGTCACATAGGCGGCGGATATAAGAAAAAGTACAGAATAATTGATTTCAAGAGAAACAAGGATGACATCCCCGCAAAGGTAGCATCCATAGAGTACGATCCTAACAGAACAGCCAATATTGCTCTTCTGTACTATGCCGACGGCGAGAAAAGATATATACTTGCTCCCAACGGTCTTAAGGTTGGCGACACTGTAATGAGCGGCTCCAAAGCCGAGGTAAGAGTCGGCAATGCTCTTGCCATGAAGGACATCCCCGTAGGTGCTGAAATACACAACATCGAGATGTATCCCGGCGCAGGCGGACAGCTTGTTCGTTCGGCAGGCAATGTTGCTCAGCTCATGGCTAAGGAAGGCAAGTACGCTACAGTAAGACTTCCCTCCGGCGAAATGAGATTATTGCCCATCAACTGCAGGGCCACTATCGGTCAGGTAGGAAACGGCGATCATGAGCTTATAAACATAGGTAAAGCAGGTAAGAAGAGATATATGGGCATCAGACCTACAGTAAGAGGTTCTGTTATGAACCCCAACGATCACCCTCACGGCGGCGGTGAAGGCAGGGCTCCCGTTGGTCGTCCCGCACCCAGCACACCTTGGGGCAAGCCTGCTCTTGGTCTTAAGACAAGGAAGAAGCACAAGGCTTCAAACAAGTATATAATCCGCAGAAGAAATAGTAAATAACAGGAGGACTTAATAATGGCTAGATCACTTAAAAAGGGTCCGTTCTGTGATGACCATCTTATGAAGAAGGTCATAGCTGAAAATGAGGCCAATACAAAGAATGTTATAAAGACTTGGTCACGCCGTTCAACTATCTTCCCCGAGATGATAGGCCACACAATAGCTGTGCATGACGGCAGAAAGCATGTTCCCGTATATATCACAGAGGATATGGTAGGACACAAGTTAGGCGAGTTTGCTTTGACAAGAACTTACAGAGGTCACGGTAAGGACGCTGAAAAGAAGTCAAAGGTTAAATAATATCGGTAAAGGAGGGAAACCCCAATGTCAAAAGGACATAGAAGCCAGATAAAGAAGGAAAGAAACGAGCAGAACAAGGACAGGAGAGCTCAGGCTCACGCTAAGTTCGTAAGAGTTTCCGACACTAAGGCTAGGATCGTTTTGGAGCAGATCAAGGGTAAGAGCATCGGCGAGGCTTTGGCTGTGCTTGCTTATTCTCCCAGATATGCTGCCGAGATCATTGAAAAGGTTTTAAAGTCTGCAGTTGCCAATGCAGAGAATAACTTAGAGTTAGATGTTAATAATTTGTATGTTGCTGATGTATTTGCAAATCAGGGACCCACTCTCAAGAGAATCCGTCCCAGAGCGAAGGGCAGAGCCTACAGGATCAACAAGAAGACTGCTCACATTTCAATATACTTAGATGAGAAGAAATAAGGAGGTCAACATGGGTCAGAAAGTAAATCCACATGGATTAAGAGTTGGCATTATCAAAGACTGGGAATCTACATGGTATGCTGATAAGAAAGACTATGCAGATTATCTGGTTGAAGACAATAAGCTCAGAGCTTATATCAAGAATAAGTTAGCAAATTCAAGCGTATCAAAGGTCGCTATAGAAAGAACTAACGAAAGAGTTAAGGTAACTATCTTTACTTCAAAGCCCGGTATAATCATCGGCAAGAGCGGCGCTGCCATCCAGGAGCTCAACAACGACCTTCAGAAGATGACAGACAAGAAGCTTATGGTAAACATTGAGGACATCAAGAGACCCGAGCTTGATTCTCAGCTTGTAGCCGAGGATATAGCAAGACAGCTTGAAAACCGTGTTACCTTCAGAAGAGCTATGAAGAAGGCTATGCAGACGACTATGAAGTTCGGCGCAAAGGGTATCAAGACCACCTGCAGCGGCCGTCTCGGCGGAGCTGAAATGGCTCGTACGGAAACATATCATGACGGTACCATACCTCTTCAGACATTAAGAGCCAATATCGACTATGGCTTTGCCGAGGCAAACACTACCTACGGCAAGATAGGTGTCAAGGTATGGATATACAAGGGTGAGGTACTTCCCAAGAACAACAAGAAAGGGAGTGTTAAGTAATGTTAATGCCTAAGAGAGTTAAAAGGCGTAAGCAGTTCAGAGGCCGTATGACAGGCAAGGCTTTAAGAGGCAACAAGATTACTTACGGTGAGTACGGTATAGTTGCATTGGAGCCCAGCTGGATCACATCCAGACAGATAGAGGCTGCCAGAATTGCTATGACCAGATATATCAAAAGAGGCGGTCAGGTTTGGATAAAGATATTCCCCGACAAGCCTATCACAGAAAAGCCTGCCGAGACCAGAATGGGTTCAGGTAAAGGTTCAACGGAGTATTGGGTAGCAGTAGTAAAGCCCGGCAGAGTTATGTTTGAGATCGCAGGCGTAACGGAAGAGACTGCAAGAGAGGCTTTAAGACTCGCAACATACAAGCTTCCCATAAAGTGTAAGATTGTATCACGCGCTGATCTTGAAAAGGAGTGTGACAATTAATGAAAACTAAGGAATATGTTGCAGAATTAAAGACAAAGTCTGTTGAAGAATTGACGAATGAGCTTGTAGAGGCAAAGAAGGAGCTTTTCAACTTAAGATTTCAGAATGCCACAAATCAGCTCAGCAATACGGCAAGGATAAGCCTTGTACGCAAGAACATCGCCAGGATCCAGACTGTTATCACTCAGAAGAAAAACACACTTTAAGTTATATGATCGGAAGGAGGACAATATTCTATGGAAAGAAATCTTCGTAAAACAAGAATAGGAAGAGTCGTAAGCAACAAGATGGAAAAGACTATAGTTGTTGCAGTAGAAAATAATGTAAGACATCCATTATATAACAAGATCGTTAAGGAGACTTATAAGTTAAAGGCTCATGACGAGAATAATGAGTGTCAGATCGGCGACAGAGTAAAGGTCATGGAGACCAGACCCCTGTCAAAGGATAAGAGATGGAGATTGGTTGAAATCGTAGAAAAGGTTAAGTAATCCTAAGTATTAAGGAGGAAATCGACAATGATTCAGCAGGAAAGTAGACTTGTTGTTGCTGATAACTCAGGCGCTAAGGAATTATTATGTATAAGAGTTTTAGGCGGTTCAACAAGAAGATATGCCAACATAGGTGATGTAATAGTCGCTACCGTAAAAGATGCAACACCAGGCGGCGTTGTTAAAAAGGGTGAGGTAGTAAGAGCTGTTGTTGTAAGGACCAAGAAGGGCGCTTCAAGACCCGATGGTTCATACATCAAGTTTGATGAAAACGCGGCTGTTATTATCAAGGAAGATAAGAACCCTAGAGGAACTCGTATTTTCGGACCTGTTGCAAGAGAGCTCAGAGAGAAGCAGTATATGAAGATCTTATCTCTTGCACCTGAAGTATTATAATAGGAGGTTAGGGTCACTATGAAGATCAGAAAGGGCGATAAGGTAAAGGTTATCGCAGGTAAGGATAAAGGCAAGGAAGGCAAGGTACTTGTTGTAGATGTAAAGAAGAATAAGGTCATCGTTGAGGGTGTAAACAAGGTAAAAAAGCACGTAAAGCCGTCACCCATGAACTCCAACAGCGGTATCCTTGAGCAGGAAGCTCCCATTAGCGCGTCTAATGTTATGTATGTTTACGCAGGTCAGCCGACCAGGATCGGTTACAAGGTAGAAAACGGCGTTAAGCAGAGAATTGCCAAGTCAACAGGCGAAGTGATCGATTAATTCTGTAAAGGAGGACTAAGTTCGTGAACGCATTCAGAGAATTTTACGAGAAGGAAGTTGCACCTGCAATGCAGGCAAAGTTTTCTTATAAAAATGTAATGGAAATTCCCAAGCTCGAAAAGATCGTCATCAATATGGGTCTTGGCGAGGCTAAGGAAAATGCAAAGGCTATCGATTCGGCAGTAAGCGATATGGCTATAATATCAGGTCAGAAGCCCATCGTAACAAAGGCTAAGAAGTCGATCGCCGCTTTTAAGCTCAGAACGGGTATGCCTATCGGCTGTAAGGTTACCTTAAGAGGCGAAAAGATGTATAGCTTTGCTTCAAAGCTCATCAACATCTCACTTCCCCGAGTTCGTGACTTCAGAGGTGTGAGTGCTGAGGCATTTGACGGCAGAGGCAACTATACATTAGGTCTTAAGGAACAGCTGATGTTCCCTGAGATACAGTATGACAAGATCGACAAGATCAGAGGCATGGATATTGTATTTGTTACTACGGCAAAGACAGACGAGGAAGCAAGAGAGCTCCTCAGATTGTTCGGTATGCCGTTCAGGAAATAAGGAGGCAGTTATTTATGGCAAAGACATCAATGAAGATTAAGCAGACAAGAAAGCCCAGATTTTCAACTCAGAGCTACACACGCTGCAGGATCTGCGGACGCCCTCATGCTGTGCTGAGAAAGTTTGGTATCTGTAGAATTTGCTTCCGTGAATTAGCTTACAAGGGTGAAATACCGGGAGTTAAGAAGGCAAGCTGGTAATTTGAAAGGAGGATATAACTATGTCAATGAGTGATCCGGTTGCAGATATGCTCACAAGAATAAGAAATGCAAATACTGCTAAGCACGATACTGTAGATGTTCCTTCAAGCAAGATGAAGAAGGCAATCGCTGACATCCTTACAAATGAAGGCTATATTGCAGGTTATGAGATTATAGAAGACGGCGTTAAGAAGACGCTCCATATTACTCTTAAGTACGGCGTTGACAAGAACGAAAAGGTTATTTCGGGCATAAAGAAGATCTCGAAGCCCGGACTTAGAGTATATGCAAACAGAGATGAGTTACCAAGAGTTTTAGGTGGTATGGGTACAGCCATTGTTTCCACAAACAAGGGAGTTATCACCGATAAGGAAGCAAGAAAGCTCGGCGTCGGCGGCGAGGTTATCGCTTACGTTTGGTAATAGAAGGAGGTAAATTATATGTCACGTATAGGTAAGTTACCTGTTGCTATTCCTGCTGGCGTAGAGGTTAAGCTTGAGGATGGTAACATAATTACTGTTAAAGGACCTAAGGGTACCTTGAGCCGTAAGCTGGTTGATGAAATGACAATAGACATTTCGGGCGCTGAGGTCACAGTCACAAGACCCGATGATCTTAAGAGACATAAGCAGCTTCACGGTCTTACAAGAACACTCATTGCCAATATGGTAGAGGGTGTTACAAACGGCTATAAAAAGGTGCTCGAAATAAATGGTGTTGGTTACAGAGCTGCAAAGTCAGGCAACAAGCTTACATTGACACTTGGTTATTCTCACCCCGTTGAGATGATCGACCCCGAAGGCATCACTACTACTCTTGAAGGCAACAACAAGATAATAGTTGAGGGCATCGACAAGGAAAAGGTTGGTCAGTTCGCAGCTGAGATAAGAACTAAGAGACCGCCCGAGCCGTATAAGGGCAAGGGTATCAAGTATGATACAGAGTATATCAGACGCAAGGTTGGTAAGACAGGTAAGAAGTAATAAAGGAGTGAATGTAAGATGATTAAAAAGCCATCACGTTCAGCTGCCAGAGAGAAAAGACATTACAGACTTCGCAACAAGATCTCAGGCACTGCTGAGCAGCCAAGACTGGCAGTATTCAGATCTAATATGCATATTTATGCACAGGTTATAGATGATACGGTAGGCAACACACTTTGCGCCGCTTCAACAATGGAGAAGGACATCAAGGCAAAGCTTGAAAAGACAAACGATGTCGAGGCAGCAAAGGTCGTAGGCGAGGCTGTAGCTAAGAAGGCACTTGAAAAGGGTATCACAACAGTGGTATTTGACAGAGGCGGATTTGTATATCATGGCAAGATTAAGGCTTTAGCCGATGCTGCCAGAGAAGCAGGTCTTAATTTCTAATATAAGGAGGGAAAAAGCGTGAAGAATAAAATCGATGTAAGTACCCTTGATTTAAAGGATAATGTTGTTACAATAAAGAGAGTAACAAAGACTGTTAAGGGTGGTCGTACAATGCGTTTCTCTGCCTTAGTTGTAGTAGGAGACGGCGACGGTCATGTAGGCGTAGGTCTCGGCAAGGCTATCGAAATTCCCGATGCTATCCGCAAGGGCAAGGAAGATGCCATAAAGAACATCATCTATGTAGAGAGAAACGAGCATAACAGTATATATCATGAAATTTACGGCAAGTATGGTAGCTCTACCGTACTTCTCAAGCCTGCTCCCGAAGGTACAGGCGTTATTGCGGGCGGTCCCGCAAGAGCCGTGCTTGAGCTTGCAGGCGTAAAGAACATCAGAACAAAGTCCTTGGGCTCAAGAAACAAGAAAAATGTTGTTAATGCCACTCTTGAGGGCCTTGCAAATGTAACCTCTCCCGAGAAGGTAGCAAGACTCCGCGGCAAGACAGTAGAAGAGATAATGGGCTAAAAAGGGAGGAAAATCGAGATGTTGAGAATTACTTTAGTTAAATCTACAATTGGTGCAATCCCTAAGCACAAGAAGACAGTAGAGGCGCTTGGTCTCAAAAAGACCAACACTTCTGTTGAACAGCAGGACAATGCTGCAATAAGAGGAATGATCAATCAGGTAAAACACCTGGTAAAGGTTGAAGAAATCTAATTATAGGAGGTGCGTCCAATGTTTTTAAGCGATTTAAAGCCGGCTGAAGGCTCTACCTCAAAGAGGTTCAGAACAGGCAGAGGCCATGGCTCAGGCAACGGCAAGACTGCCGGCAAGGGACATAAGGGTCAGAATGCACGTTCGGGCGGCGGCGTAAGACCCGGCTTTGAGGGCGGTCAGATGCCCCTTTACAGAAGAATACCCAAGAGAGGTTTTAAGTGTATCAATACCAAGAACATTGTTGCTATAAATTTAAGTCTTTTGGATGACAGATTTGAAGACGGAGATGTAGTTACAGTTGATGCTTTGATGGATAAGGGTATCATTTCACACGCAAGAGACGGCGTTAAGATACTCGGCAACGGCGAAATTACCAAGAAGCTTAATGTTCAGGTCAATTTCTACAGCGCATCGGCAAAGGAGAAAATTGAAGCTGCAGGCGGAAAAGCAGAGGTGATCTGATGTTAAGTACACTTAGAAACGCATTTGCGGTAAAGGATATTAGGATCAAGATTTTTTATATGCTTTTGGTACTTTTCCTTGTAAGGATAGGTACACATCTTCCGGTTCCCGGACTTGATGTTTCAAGACTTGCCGAC
The DNA here is from genome assembly GCA_947632235.1 of uncultured Clostridia bacterium. Taxonomy (GTDB): domain Bacteria; phylum Bacillota; class Clostridia; order Lachnospirales; family CAG-274; genus Gallispira. Next base: position 11,535 of record CANROO010000003.1, on the reverse strand, counting down.
AGCGGTGCTCAGAATACTCTGTATTCTCTCATCACAGGCGGCAACTACGGTACAATATTTGCCATGGGTATCGGACCCTACATCAATGCATCCATCATCATGCAGCTTTTAACGGTTGCTATCCCCAGGCTTGAAGCCATACAGAAAGAGGGAGAAGAGGGCAGAAAGAAAATTTCACAGTACACAAGAATAAGCGCTGTTATTCTTTCTCTCTTACAGGGTGCAGGTCAGATATATACCGTACACACAGCATTTACAAACCCCAACTGGTTCGTGTATATCGTAGGTCTTATCTCAATGGTAACAGGTACGATATTCATAATGTGGTTAGGTGAAAAGCTTACCGAAGTAGGCATCGGCAACGGCGCTTCCTTCATCATCTTTGCAAACATCCTCCAGAACCTCGACAGCGGTGTCAAGACGCTTTGGGTAAGCGCTCAGGGCAGCGCTCTCGGCTGGGTAAAGGTTATAATAATACTTGCGGCTCTCGTTATAGCCATGGCATTTGTTATAACCGTTCAGGACGGCGAGAGAAGGATCCCCGTTCAGTATTCAAAGAAGCTTGTGGGCAGCAGAATGGTAGGAGGTCAGAGCTCTTACATTCCCGTAAAGGTAAATATAGCGGGCGTTATGTCTATCATCTTCGCTATTTCGCTTTTACAGTTCCCCCAGACTATCAACCAGCTCTTCCAGAGCCAGTTTTTAGGTAAGATAAGTCAGGTGCTTTCATTCAATTACTTCACCTTCGGCTTCCTGCCGATAGGCGTTATACTTTATGTTATTCTTATATTCTGTTTCACATTCTTCTACACATCCTTCGCCTTCAATCCTATAGAGATAGCGGAGAATATGAAGAAGAACGGCGGTTTTGTACCGGGTATCAGACCGGGCAGACCCACATCGGAGTATATCACTACAATCGTAAACAGAGTTTCACTCATAGGCGCTATAGCTTACGCCATAATAGCTCTTATTCCTATCGTGCTTGAAATAGCTACCGATATAAATATGGGCTTCGGAGGAACTACTCTCCTCATCGTATCGGGCGTTGCTCTTGAGCTTATCAAGCAGCTCCAGTCACAGCTCCTTATGAGACACTATAAGGGATTTTTAAACTAATTTAATATTTACTTTTCCTCCGTCATAAGCGGAGGAAGAGTAAAAAAGGGGATGGGATAAATGAAATTGGTACTTATCGGCTGTCCCGGCGCAGGCAAGGGCACACAGGCAAAAATGCTCTCTTCAAAATACGGCATAGCCCATATTTCAACGGGCGACCTGCTCAGAGAGCAGATAAGCAAGGGCACCGAGCTTGGCAAAAAGGTCAGCGAGATCATAAATGCCGGCGGTCTTGTATCGGATGATATCGTTTCTGCTATGCTCAGCGAAAGGATAAAGGCCGATGACTGCAAAAAAGGCTATATTTTAGACGGATACCCCAGGAATGTTTCTCAGGCGGAAGGACTTGAGGACATTGTCGGTTCTCTTGACAAGGTCATCTGCTACGAGGTAGACGATGACGTTATAGTAGACAGAATGTCGGGCAGGAGAAGCTGTCCCAAGTGCGGAAGGATGTATCATGTAAAGTATAATCCTCCCAAGACCGAGGGAATATGCGATGCCTGCGGAGATAAGCTCATACAGCGCAAGGACGACAATGCCGAAACTGTGCTCAACAGGCTCAATGTCTATCACAAGACCACCGCTCCCGTTATTGAATACTATGACAAGAAGGGTATTCTCTTGAGAACAAGCGGAGTGGGCGACATAAACGATATTCTTGAGACCGTCTGCAGTGAACTGGAAGGTATTGAATAATGTCTATTAAAATCAAGAAGGAAATACATATAGAGGCAATGAGGCTTGCGGGCAGTATAACGGGCAACACGCTCTCCCTTTTGGAGAAGGAGCTTAAGCCCGGCATGACCACGCGCGAGCTGGACAGTATTGCCGAGGAATATATCCGTTCACAGGGTGCTGTTCCTTCCTTTAAGGGTCTGTATGGCTATCCCGCCTCGATATGCGCATCCGTAAACAATGAGGTGATACATGGCATCCCGGGAGACAGAGTGCTCAGGGACGGCGATATTATAAGCATTGACACCGGAGCGTATATTAACGGCTTTCACGGCGATGCGGCGAGGACCTTTGCCGTAGGCAGTATTTCTGCCGAGGCGCAGAGGCTCATCGATGTCACAAGGGAAAGCTTTTTCAGAGGTATAAAATATGCAAAAAAAGGTAATCATCTATCCGAGGTATCCGCTGCTGTTCAGGACTATGTTGAACAGAACGGTTTTTCGGTAGTCCGTGATTATGTAGGGCATGGCATCGGAAGGGAAATGCACGAGGATCCCAATGTGCCTAATTACAGAACAGGCAGGCCGGGTCCCGTACTCATTAATGGTATGACGCTTGCTTTGGAGCCTATGGTGAATGCCGGAGGCTATAAGGTAAGGAAACTCAGCGACGGCTGGACGGTCGTCACGGCAGACAGCTCATTGTCAGCCCATTATGAAAACACGCTTCTCATTACCGATGGTGAGCCTGAGCTTTTAACCTTGGGAAGTGCGGACTGACGCATTTCCGGGACAGGGGTGAAATAATTGTATTCAAAGGGACAGATCGTTTTCTCAAAGAGCGGAAGGGATAAGGGCAGAGCCTTTATCGTATACGACTATGACGACAGCTATGTCTATATAGTTGACGGCGATGTGAGAAAGCTGGAAAAACCGAAGAAAAAGAAAAAGATCCATATTCAGATCTCTCATCATATAGATGAGGATATAAAGAATAAGCTTGAAAATGGGTCGTATTTACTCAATTCAGATTTCAGGAAAGCTCTGGCAAGGTATAATAATAGGTTTTAAGGATTGAAGGAGGAGATAGGCTTGGCAAAGGACGATGTAATTGAAAGTGCCGGTACAGTCACAGAAAAGCTCCCGAATGCTATGTTCCGTGTAGAACTGGAAAATGGACATAAGATAATTGCCCATCTTTCGGGTAAGCTCAGAAAGAACTTTATTAGGATCATACCGGGCGACACCGTAAGGATAGAAATGTCGCCGTACGACCTTACAAAGGGAAGAATAACCTGGAGAGGCAAGCTGAGAAAGGAGAATGAACAATGAAGGTAAGACCATCTGTAAAGCCAATGTGTGAAAAATGCAGGATAATAAAGAGAAAGGGTTCGGTCAGAGTTATCTGCGAAAACCCCAAGCATAAGCAGAGACAGGGTTGATAAAGCCCTGTCTTATGTTCTCATTGGAGGGAACATTTATATTTCCGTTTTTTAACAAAAATAAAGGTTCAGTTAACCGTATTTACAAAAAATTTACAATTAAAATGTTGATTTAGTTGTATATATGTGTTATACTTTTAACTTGGTGAATGTTTGTTTCAGCACAATATTTATATGGTTCAAGAGGGCTAATTACCCTCGAAAGCCCCGTTATTATGCCATTGGGACGCGGCTGCCTCAATGCATACAGATTGTTGGAATTTACATTCATCTGTAACTATCATACTACTATTTTAAATGAAAGAGGTGCAATTTTATGGCTCGTATCGCCGGTGTAGATTTACCCAGAGAAAAGCGTGTTGAAATTGGTCTTACTTACGTTTACGGTATCGGCAGGTCAAGTTCTAACAGAATTTTGAAAGAAGCCGGTGTAAATCCCGATACCAGAGTAAGAGATCTTACAGATGATGAAGTGGCAAAGATAAGAGATATTATTGCCGAGTCACAGACTGTTGAGGGTGACTTGAGAAGAGAGACTGCTCTTAATATCAAGCGTCTTGTTGAAATTGGCTGCTACAGAGGTATTCGCCACAGAAAGGGTCTTCCCGTAAGAGGCCAGAAGACCAAGACAAACGCAAGGACAAGAAAAGGTCCCAGAAGAACTGTTGCGAATAAGAAGAAATAATCAATTCATATTTTGTTATTGATTTAAGGAGGATTATAAAATGGCTAAGAAGACAGTTAAAAAAGCCGGTGGCCGAAGACGTCGTGACAGGAGAGTTGTTGAACGCGGTCAGGCTCATATACAGTCAAGTTTTAATAATACAATCGTTACTATTACAGATGCCGCAGGCGGTGCTCTTTCATGGGCAAGCGCAGGCGAGCTGGGCTTCAGAGGTTCTAAGAAGTCAACACCCTATGCTGCGCAGATGGCTGCCGAGAAGGCTGCAGGCGCCGCTAAGGACTACGGCTTAAAGACAGTTGAAGTATTCGTTAAGGGACCGGGCAGCGGCAGAGAGGCTGCTATAAGAGCTTTACAGGCAGCCGGTCTTGATGTAACTATGATCAAGGATGTAACTCCTGTTGCTCACAACGGCTGCAGACCGCCCAAGAGAAGAAGAGTTTAATCCCGTTTTTATTGATATTTTGTTGGAGGTAATATAATGGCTAGAGAAATCGGTCCTATTATTAAAAGATGCAGATACTTAGGCATAGAGCCAAGCGTTCTCGGCTCTTCCAAGAAGATGGGCAGACGCAAGAGAAATATGCGTAAGTTAAGCGATTACGGTATTCAGTTAAAGGAAAAGCAGAAGGTAAAGTTCATCTACGGCGTGCTCGAAAAGCAGTTCAGAAACTTATATGAAAGAGCCGACAAGATGCAGGGCATCACAGGTGAAAATCTCCTTGCGCTTCTTGAGCTGAGACTTGATAACGTAGTGTACAGATTAGGCTACGGCCGTACAAGGAAGGAAGCAAGACAGGTCGTAAGACACAATCTTGTTACCGTAAACGGCAAGAAGGCCAATATACCGTCGATCACATTAAAGGTCGGCGATGTTGTAGAGATCAAAGAAAGCAAGAAAGATCTTCAGAGATTCAAGGATGTTCTTGAGGTAACATCATCACGTATTGTTCCCGAATGGTTATCTGCTGACCACAACACTCTTTCAGGCAGCATCGTTACGCTTCCCAAGAGAGAACAGCTGGATTTACCTGTAAACGAAACACTTATTGTCGAGTTGTATTCAAAGTAATAAGTTATTTGCTTTTTATGTTTTTAGGCGTATCGGTAAATTTTATAGATAACTATAAGGAGGTTGGGCTGAGTGTTTGAATTTGAAAAACCTCGTATTGAAATTACTGAAAAGAACGATAAATATGGTTGCTTTGTTGTAGAGCCCCTTGAAAGAGGCTACGGCACTACCCTCGGCAATTCGCTTAGAAGAATACTTCTTTCGTCGCTTCCGGGCGCTGCCGTAAGCAATGTCAAGATAGACGGCATCATGCATGAATTCAGCCATATAAGCGGAATTAAGGAGGATGTCACCGAGATCATACTTAACCTTAAAAATCTTGCCATAAAGGTCAACAGCGAGGGCGATGAGCCCAAGATAGCCTATATTGACGCAACGGGCGACTGTGAGGTCACGGCAGGAGACATCAGGGTAGATTCGGATATAGAGATACTTAATCCCGATTTGCATATCGCCACATTGAGCGGTGGTTCCGAAAGCAAGCTTTTTATGGAAATTACTATCACAAAAGGCCGCGGATATGTGGAGGCGTCCAAGAATAAAAAAACTGACCAACCTCTCAGAATGATTCCTGTAGACTCTCTCTATACTCCCGTAAGGAGAGTAAACTTCAGAGTTGAGGATACAAGAGTGGGTCAGATCACAGACTATGATAAGCTTACATTTGAAGTGTGGACAGACGGCACCATAGAGCCCGATGACGCCGTAAGCTTAGGCGCAAAGATACTCAACGAGCATCTCAACCTGTTTGTAGACTTGTCTGACAGCGCAAAGAATACGGAAATTCTTGTCGAGAAGGAGGTAGGCACAAAGGAGAAGGTCCTTGAGCAGACCATAGAGGAGCTCGACCTTACCGTTCGTTCCTACAACTGCCTCAAGAGAGCGGGCATACACACCGTTGAGGATCTGACGAGAAAGACTGAAGAGGATATGATGAAGGTACGAAATCTCGGACGCAAGTCGCTTGAAGAAGTACTTAATAAACTTAATGAGCTTGGTTTAAGCTTAAGTCCCAACGAGGACTGACGGCGAACAGGCTGAACTCTGTAATATTGTAAGGAGGATTTAGCAATGGCTGAATATAGAAAGCTTGGTCGTACATCAAGCCAGAGAAAGGCTTTATTACGCAATCAGGTCACTAATTTATTATACCACGGCAAGATCACTACTACCGAGGCTAAGGCTAAGGAAATAAGAAAGATCGCTGAGAAGTTGATTACTATTGCCATTAAGGAAAGAGATAACTTTGAGGAGGTCACCGTTACTTCAAAGAAGGGCAGCGAGACCTACGAAAAAACTATCAAAAAGGACAACCCGGGCAGACTGAACGCCAGAAGAAAGATATTGAGCGTTCTCTATCCCGTAGTTGAGGTTCCTGCAGACGGCAAGAAGAAGAGAGCCAACACTGTAAAGGTGAATATGGCAAATAAGCTCTTTGAAGAGATAGCACCCAAGTACGCCGACAGAAACGGCGGCTATACCAGAATGATAAAGGTAGGCCAAAGACGCGGCGACGGCGCTATGGAAGTTATTATCGAACTCGTTTGATACAAGGTATAAAAATAAGAGGCACCAGCCTCTTATTTTTGTGTCCTAATTATATCTGTCTGTTATTTTTGCGTATATAATGTCCGTTCTCGCAATAAATTGCACTGACTTTAATGCAGTATAGATCTGTGGCCTCCCCTGAGCAGGCATTGCACACCGTCTTTGCGCAATATAATATAAATAATTGCGACCGTCTCAAACTATACTTTAGGACGGTTGCAAAAAACTTCATTTTTCACAAAAATTCTATAATATTTGACTAAAAATATTGACACAAAAATCTTATTATAGTATAATTTTACCAAGAAAATATACATCATAAAAGACCGTCCCAAACTATACATTAAGACGCATCGGACAAGGAGGCATAAAAATGGCAGTAATCAAGTGCAAAATGTGCGGAGGAGACCTGAATATAAGCGAGGATTCAAAGATAGTGGAGTGCGAATACTGCGGTACTGTGCAAACGATACCCACCGCCGACAACGAGAAGAAGCTGAATCTTTACAACAGGGCGAACAGGCTGAGATTCGGCAATGAATTTGACAAGGCGGCAGGCGTGTTTGAAAGCATTGTTGCGGAATTTCCCGAGGAGGCGGAGGCTTACTGGGGTTTATGCCTGTGCAAATACGGCATTGAGTATGTTGACGACCCCGCGACTGGAAACAAGATACCCACCTGCCACAGGACTTCCTATGACAGCATATTTGACGACAGCAACTTTGAGATAGCTCTTGAATATGCCGACCCCGTTGCCTCAAAGGTGTACAGAGAGGAAGCCAAAAAAATAGACCAAATACAAAAGGGCATACTCGAAATTGCAAACAATGAAGACCCCTTTGACATATTCATTTGCTACAAGGAAACAGACGAGCTGGGTGAAAGAACAGCCGACAGTGTATACGCTCAGGAAATTTACAACGCCCTTACAAAGGAAGGCTACAGGGTGTTCTTTTCACGCATAACTCTTGAGGATAAGCTCGGTCAGGAATATGAGCCATATATTTTCTCCGCCCTCAATTCGGCAAAGGTAATGCTTGCAATAGGCACAAGTTACGACTACTTCAATGCCGTGTGGGTGAAAAATGAATGGGCTAGGTTTCTGGAGCTTATGAAAGAGGACAAGAGCAGAGTGCTCATACCCTGCTACAAGGATATTGACGCTTACGATATGCCTGCGGAATTCAGAAATCTTCAGGGACAGGATATGAATAAGCTCGGCTTTTTGCAGGACCTTATAAGAGGTGTCAACAAAATATGCAGACCGGAAAAGAAAGCGGAAGCAACAGCAAGCAAAAGCAATGAGACAAAGGGCGGAGACGCTCTTGTCAAAAGAGGATTTATATTTTTGGGCGACAAGGAATTTGAAAAAGCCGATGAATATTTTGAAAGAGCTTTGGATGAAAATCCCGAAAATTCAAGGGCTTATATTGGTAAAGCATTATGCGAATTTAAGCTTTCAAGTGTTTCTTCGCTTAAAGCATATGGAAGTACAAAAAAAATGGACAGTTCGGGAAATTTTGAAAAAGCACTTAAATATGCAGATGATGCCGAAAAAAAAGAATTAAAAGATATATATGAATCTATAAAAAATAAAGAGGAACAAAAAAGGCTAAAAGATCAATTTGAAAACCTTTTAGAAAGAATAGATGCAGCCAAAAAAATTGATGCTGTAAATCAGCTTAAAACCGATATAGAAAAATTCGGTGATAAAATTGATGTTCAGGAAGCTTTGAATAAATGTGATGAAAGAATTGAAATAATCAAACAAGAAGAAAAAAAGGCAGAAGAGGAAAGAATCAAAGCGGAACAGGAAAGAAAAAAAGCTGAGGAAATTGCGGAGAAAAAAAGACAGGAAACATTAAAAAGACTGGCCGAGGAAGCCAGAATGAAGGAAGAGAAAAAGAGAGCATATATAAGCAAAACAAAGAAAATTATTGTTATATCGGCAATAGCATTGCTTATTTTGATTCCAAGTGTATTTTGCATAAAATTTGTAATGAACTTAAATAAATACAATAATGCAAAAATGTTGCTTGAAAGCGGTGATTTGGACAATGCTATATTAGAATTCAATGAAATAGTTGACTTCAAAGATTCTCAGGAAATGCTTTACAGAGCATATTACCAAAAAGGAATTGCATCGATTGAAAATAAAGATTTTTCAACAGCAAAAGACACATTTGAAAAAATAATTCCCGGGACATATGAAGATATTGACACACTTATAAATAACTGCATGAATGTTCTTTATGAGCAGACAATAGACTGCATAAATAAAAATGATTACAGCAATATTGGCATGAAACTGGAAATATTGACGGATAAAAAATATAAAGATGCCGGTCAAAAATTGATTCAAGTAAAAGCTCAATTTGATAATATAGATGGTTACTATAAAGTTGGCGATTATTATAATACAGGATATTATTATAACGATTATTATAATAGTGAGGAAGATTATTATTATATTTCAACAGATTATCTTTCGGGAACAATAGGTATCAGAAAGAAAAAACATAATAATGTTGTTTTTTCTTATAGTTCAAAGGGAATATATACAGAAAACGGAACTAAATATGAACTCCATGATAATAAATTAATTGTTAATGGCGTTACTTATGAAAAATAATAATTCAATTAATTAAATTTTAGATACCAAGGAGCGGATGCTATGGCAAGAATGGAAGATAATTTTTATTATTTCAGCAAGGCAGATACCGTTGAATCATTAAAAAGATACTTTGAGGGCAGAGAGTATAAGCACACAAATTTCTATCATTATACAAAATTAGATAAACTCAATAACATAATTAAAGAAAAAAGGTTTTGGCTTTCAAGTGTAAAAGGCTTCAATGACAAATGCGATGTAGAACAGTTCAAGGATAATGAGAAAGAATATTTTTCACTGTGCTTTTCTGCAGGAGTAAATGAAAATCTTCCGTTATGGTATTTGTACAGCGGTCTTGACGGCAAGGGCGGAAGGATAAGAATGACCTCCAAAAAGGTACAATCGCTCATTGAAAAAGGCGAATATGAATTATGTGAAAAAGAAGCTGTAAAAGGAGATGATAATAACGAAAAGATCGTATTACATAAAATAGAAACATTGGAAAAGGACAAAACCATGACAGTTAAATTCAGAGATGTACTGTACTACAGAACGGACGGGGATAAGCTGAGCTTAAAATATAATACGATGACAAACTATAACTTCAACAGTAAAAATATTGAAGAGATAACAGAGTATTGGAGGCATTTCAGCAAGAAATTGATCTGGTTTTATGAAAAGGAGACCCGACTGTTAGTGCATGTAATAGGCGATCTGAGAGAGGAGATAATCAACAGCGGTAAGGATTATGTTGTCACATTAAATATAAATAAAGATGTATTTAATAGTCTTTCGATCGATTTTGCTCCCGAAATTACAGATATTAATGAAGTCCTGCATGAAAATGAAAGTATATCAGATTTCAGAAAAATAAGATCCAATGTAAATCTGAGTGCATACAGCGGAGATATTTCAATGGATATATGCAAGAATTGTATCAAAAATAAACAGTAACATAAGTAAAAAAACACAAAAAATGAGGTGGTATAATGTCTAAATTTGTAATGGAATGTCCTGTCTGCGGCAGGTATGTAGAGGCTTCAACGGGATTTTTTGCCAAAAAGAAAATTAATTGCACCTGCGGACACACAATAGACGTCAGGACGGAGAAGATGACATCGAGGCAGTGCGCCCACTGCGGAAACACCGTTGTTTTCGACCAAAGCAGGGGAAGCGAGGCGGTTTGTCCCGTATGCCACAATAAAATAAATACATCCGAAAGTCTTGCAAGCCTTGTTGAATTTTCGTGTCCTTCGTGCAGCTGCAGGCTTTCCGCAGACAAAAATGCCGAAAAATATGTCTGTCCTCTGTGCGAGACCGAAATTGATGTTCAGGCGCAGATAGCAAAGGAAAAAATCAAAAGTCAAGGCATGGCAAGCGTCATAAAGTACGAGGGCGGAAACGATGTGTTTGTATGGAAGCATCCCATTGAGGACTTCAACCTCGGTTCACAGCTCATAGTTCACGAATCGCAGGAAGCCATATTTTTCAGAGACGGCAAGGCGCTTGATCTTTTCGGCGCAGGCAGATATACGCTTGCAACTCAGAATCTGCCTATACTGGAGGAGCTCTATAAGCTCCCGTCAAACACGGACGAGGTATTCCATTCCGAGGTCTATTTTATAAATATGACTACACAAATGGGCATAAAATGGGGCACAGACAGCAAAATAAGGCTTTTTGACCCCGCTTCGGGACTTCATATAGAGATAGGCGCTTTCGGCAACTTCAACCTGAGAGTGAACGACCCCAGAAAGCTCATTGTAAAGCTTGTGGGCACCGTGTCGTCATTGAGCCAAGGTGAGATAACGGGCGACGGCTACGGCGTGGGCGAGGCTGTGGGCAAGTTCAAGGCGCTTATAATAAACGCCGTAAAGTCAAACCTTGCAAGGGTAATAAAGTCGAAGCAGATAAACATACTTGAAATAGACGAGCGCATAGACGAGCTGTCATCGGAGCTTAAGGATATAATCAATGTAACACTTGACGAATACGGACTTGTTATGCCCGAGTTCTACATAAGAGACATCACAACGCCCGATGACGACCCCAATTACAGACGGCTGAAACAGCAGTTTGCCGACAGGACGCTGAAGGTAAGGGAAGAAGAGATAAGAAAAGCCGAGGCCGAGGCTGCGCAGGGCAGGAAGCTTGTTGAGGCGCAGACAGCCGCACAGCTCAAGATAGTGGGCGCACAGGGAGAAGCAGAGGCGCTCAAGCTCAAGGCACAGGCGGAAGCGGAGGCTTACAAGATGCAGGCTTTTGCCGAGGCTGAGGAAATGAAGGTCAAGGGCTATACATATCAGCAGGAAACTGCCAGACAGGTCGGACTTGAGGCTATGCAAAACGGCATAACGGGCGGTTCCGGAGGCTCGGGCGGAGGC
>CANROO010000002.1 GCA_947632235.1 uncultured Clostridia bacterium | reverse complement strand
TTTTACAAAAATCCGCAAACAACTGCAAAAGGAAGTTGTACCGGTGCGCCCAAATCGTATATGCGATAACAACAGAAGACCTAAACACCCCCTCGTGAAATTTTCGCAAAATCAAAAACATTGATATGAAATGTCCTTAAGTTGATGACATTGCCTTTCAGGGGAGGGGGACCATTTCAAACAAAGCTTGCTTTGTGCCGAAATGGTGGTAGGGTGTAAGACTTGCTTGCAAGTCTTACAGTTCGTTATTAATTTTTTATATTTTATCGACATGCAGAAATCCCCCTCTCGGGGGTGATTTTTTTGTCAAAATCTGAAGCAGGTTTATATTTTTGACTCCAAAAAATACGCAAACGGCATAAACAGCAAAAAAAACGGCATAAATAAACTTTATTTGTGTGCCAAAGTATGATACAATGATAATAGATAGTTATTTTCAAAAAAGAACGGCTGTCTGAAAGTATTAAAAACCTATGGGAAAAATGCTCCCGGGAGAAGGTGATATGTTGTTGGATGTTCGTTTCAGTGTGGACGATATGGCATCGGGCTATGACATCATGCTGGCAATAAGGTCAAAGGAGCCCGAAATAAATGTGGACAATCTATATATTTCGGGAAGATCCGTGAGGGAGATCACAGGCTTCAAGGGCGAAAGCCTGAGCGACTATTCGCCGGACGAGCTCAAAAATTCCAGAGCTATACCCAGCTTTGACGCCATTTCCTATTCCTTCAACCGTCTTACGGACACCAAGCAATGGGGAAAGGACGGCACGGGCAAGACTGTTCTCCCTGCCATAGTCATAAAAACGGGTGAGGAATTTATAGCTCCCGTCATAACGGAGGGAAGGCTTCCCGAGCTTGCGCCCGAGGCAAAGCCTCTTTCGGGCCTGAGAAGGATATTCGCAAGCAGAGACGCTATTGATGAAAATCAGATAGCTATGATAGAATATGAAAAGAGCGTGAGCCAAAGAGAAAGAATGATAGCCGTCAACAGCGGTCTGGACTACATAAACGAAGCCTCTAGGATTTATGCCAAGACGGCAAACGGCACTGCGCTCACAGCGGAGGAAAGAGGCTTTATCGACAAAGGCAATATAAATATGCCCAATTCTGCCGTGAAGCGCATCAATCTGTCCGAGCTCAGTAAAAGCAGACCGTCCGCAAATAATGACATCGGTCTTACGGCAAAAACCGCCGAAGCCGAAAAGAGAGCACAGCAAAGAGATATGGGAATGTAAAAGCACCGATAATTTGGTATCGGTGCTTCTGCGTGTCGATAAACACCTTATTGTATGAAATTTAGCGGGCGAGCAATGCTCGCCCCTACGAGTGATTAGCTCACATTGTGGTTTGTAGGGGCGTGCATTGCACGCCCGTATATAACATTTTTTTATTTTTTTGAATTTTTCCACAGTCTGAAGCGCCGATAATTTGGTATCGGTGCTTTTAGTTTATATTGCGGTGTTTTCGGCAGGCATTTCGCCCCTTGGCATTCTGTTCCTGCCCTGTCCTCCGCCGAATCTTCCTGCAACGTTGGATGTAACGACCGAGTCAAGCGTAAGCTCTGCGCTCTGCGTGCCTGCGCTCAATGTGTATGTCCTGCCCTGCTTCAGTTCGGGTGATGTCACAACTACGGACTGATATGCCTTTGAAGGCGTGAACTTGGCTATAATACTTCCGTTTTCATCCCTGAGAGCTATTTCCTCACCGCCGTTTATTACGCTGTCAAAGCTATGAAGTATCGAGCACTGCTTTGAGCTTTCGGCAAAGCCCTGAGCCATGCCTGCGCTGCCTGCGGCTATGACGGTGCCACCCGTCACAACAGCCTCTCTCTCGCTGTCAATAGCCGAGTTTCCGCTCTGCTCCGTTCCGCTGACATATACCGTTCCGCCCTCAACATTCAATGAGCCGTTAGAGTCTATGCCGTCACCGCCTGCGTCCACTGTTATATTACCGCCCTTTATATTTATGGCTATGCTTTCGGGCGCTTCGGTGTCACTGCTTGCATTTATGCCGTCATCCGAGGAAATTACGCTTATACTGCCGTCATATACGGTTATGCTTCCGCCCTCTATTCCCTCATATGAGCTTTTTACCGCTATATTTCCCGAGCTTATCTCTACATTTTTTTCTGCGTGTACAGCATCGTCGCCCGAATTTATTTCAATATTTCCTCCGCTTATTGATATATTTCCGTTGCTGTGAACAGAGTCATCCTCCGTATCAAGCGTGAATGTACCGCCTTTTATTATTATATCCTTTTCGCTTTTGAGTGCTTTTTTGCTGTCGCTCTGCTCCTCGGATGTGCTTTCGGAGGGCGCTTCACCTGCATTTTCAGTCGTGATTTCGGATAAAGCTTCATTTGTCTGCGGTGTCATGTTTCCTTCGGGTCTTCTGCCTAAGCCTCCGTTTGGCATATCGGGCCTTCCGTTTTTCATGCTTCCTCTGCCGAAGCCCTCGGGAGGAACGGTCGAAGCACTGCCGTCAAAGCTCTTGGGCACAGCACTGCCGTCAAGTCCTTCGGGAGGCGTACCGTTATGTCCCCGGAAGCCCATGCCGGGCATTGCCTGCGCATTGTTTTTCTTGGCGTTTTCACTTGCACTGCCTTCGCCTGTTTTTATATTTATGCTTCCGCCGTCCGCAAGCAGTACATTCTCGCACTGTATACCGTCATTTCCCGAGACTATATTTATATTTCCTTCCTTTATATATACATATCCCCTGTTTTCCTCGGTGCTGTCCGACTTTATGCCGTCCTCGCCCGCGGTTATGTCAATAGTGCCTCCGCCTATCTTAACGCAGTCCTTGCCCTCCATTCCCGTGTCGGGCGCAGTTATGCTTATACTGCCGTCTGCTATTACAAGGTCGTCCTTTGACACTATGCCGTGCTTATAGCCGGTTTTTATTTCCAGAGCGCCCTCTCCGTTTATCGTAAGGTCTGCCCTGCTGAATATGACTCCGTCTTCCTCGCCGGTGTCACTCCCCGTTGAAAGTATATTGCTGCTGCCCTTTGCAAGAGTTATGAACACCTTGTCGGCTTCTGTTATATTGACGGGCGCTATGCTTTCATTTTCTATTGTAACGCCCTCCAAAACTATCTGTACCTTTTTTTCAGGCGCGTTCACGATTATCTGAGTACCGCTCGACTTGCCGTTTATGACATAACAGCCCTCGTCCGATATGGTCACCGTGCCGTCCTTCACCTCTGCACCCTCGGCGCTTATATGGCTTCCGAGAGTTATTATTTTGGACGAGCTCCTGTCATAGCTTCCGTCCGTATCCCTCTGTGTAAGCTCCGTATCTATATTCGCATACTGCGTGGTTTCCGCCTGCGCAGATGTGCCTGCACAGCCCGTGAGAGGCGTTGAAATTGCAAGCACCGTCATAAGCATTACCATTGAAATTTTAAGCCTCATATTCTCCACTCCTTTTTAAAGCTCCTCGCCTGCAGTCGTTATCATACCGCAGGATATTTCAAGATTACCGTTTCTGCATCTCAGCTTGTCTATAAATTCCTTTTCCCTTGCGCTGTCCTTAAGCTCTATTTCGTAGCTGAGAGAAAAGAGAGCGCCCATATTTGTTGTCTTTACGCCTGTGAGCCTGTTTTTATATGTGTATTCGCTCATTATGTCGTCAAACACATCGGTGTAGTCCAGGCTTTCGGGTATCGTTATCTTAAGATGCCTCACCCTCGGATTTTCTTCTCCGAAGCCCGTCAGCGCAAGCAGTATCGAAAATATGCCCGTCACCGCCACAAAGAGCAGAGCTATGGCTATATAGCCCGTTCCCGAGGCAAGCCCTGCTGTCATTGCCAGAAATACGGAGGCTATGTCCCTTGCATTTCCCGGCACAGAACGGAAGCGCACTAAGCTGAAGGCGCCCATTATGGCAATGCCCGTGCCCATATTTCCGTTCACAAGCATTATCACCACCTGCACCATAACGGGCAGAAGCGCAAGCGTACAGGCAAAGCCCTTTGAACAGTGGTTCCTGAATTTGTGTATAAAAGCTATCGCAACTCCCATAAAGAGCGAACACAGAGTACACAGCATAAAATTGACTGTGCTGAAATCGGTATTGTTTATGCTGGCAAAGGATGTTGTAAATATATTGTCAAGCACAGCAGAACACTTCCTTTCCTTTTTTATTTATAAGCTCGGTATAAGCCATACCGTATTTTGAAAATGAGCACTGTCTTATTTCAAGCTCGTCAAGAGCACGGCAAAGATAATAAGGCAGGGCGTGGGGT
The DNA here is from genome assembly GCA_947632235.1 of uncultured Clostridia bacterium. GTDB lineage: Bacteria > Bacillota > Clostridia > Lachnospirales > CAG-274 > Gallispira. The sequence goes on along the minus strand of CANROO010000002.1, from coordinate 38,850 downwards.
ATCTTTATTTCCATGAGTATATGGTCATCGTCCATGAGCCTTTCGCCGAAGCGTCCGTCGCTAAGCGCCGTCATATCGCTTCGCCATATTATATTTGTGTCGAATGTTATCCTCAGTCCGTCGTCCTCCCTGCTGTCTATGGCTGTCCTGTCATAGCCTATGTACATGGCAGGCTTAAGTCCCCCGTAGAAGTACATAAAATAGTCCAGCTCATTTTTTATCTGCGAATCCACGGCTATTTCCCTTCCTCTGTAGAGATAATCATAGGCTTCCTTATAGCTTAGGTCTATGCGCCTTTTGTACACTATACCGCGGTATTTCTTTTTAAGCTCTATGAATACCTCGCTCTCGGGCCCCGGGAGTGAATAAGAGCGAAGCCTCAGCTTTTCCTTGTATACGGGCTTTTCGAGCGACTGTCTTATGAGTCTGTAGTCCTCCGTGTCAAAATATATGTTGTTTATGGAGGTCCTTGCGTATCTGTCGGGCATGAACCTGTCTCCTATAGCCCTCATCAAAGCCGAATATTGCTTTTTATCGAGCATATATTTCTTCTCATACCGCTCGAATACCTCTTGGTTTATGAGCATTTCATCATCTCCCTTTCGTCATGATAAATACTTTAATGCCTCAAAATTAGATAAGCTTTAACCCAAAATAAGAATTTGATTAAAATTTGATTATATAACAAAAAATATATACAGGTATAAATTTTGTAAAAACATAAAAAAAGTGTAGAAATTTATATTGGTATATGTTAAAATATCAGTAATAGAACTGTCGTGAATAATAAAAAAGGAGAAGATATTTATGCGTAAAACAAAAATCGTTTCAACACTTGGTCCCGCATCCAACTCCGTAGAGGAGATAAAGGCGCTCATAGAGGCAGGCATAAGCGCTGCCAGACTCAATTTTTCTCATGGCGATCATGAGGAGCACGGCACCAGGATAGCCAACCTCAAGCAGGCAAGAGCCGAGCTCAATGCCTTCATACCCATCATACTCGACACAAAGGGTCCCGAGATAAGGACAAAGGGTCTGAAGGACGGCAAAAAGGTACAGCTCAAGACGGGACAGACCTTCACGCTCACAACGGATGACATAGTAGGAGATGAAACAAGGGTCGCCGTAACATATGAGGACATAACAAAGGATCTCAATGTGGGCTCAACCGTGCTTATAGATGACGGACTTATAGAGCTCAGAGTAAACGAGATAAAGGGCAATGATGTAATATGTACCGTTATCAATTCGGGCATTTTAGGCACAAAGAAGGGCGTTAACCTTCCCAATGTCCACCTCAATCTCCCTGCCCTCACCGATAAGGATATAGATGATATAAAGTTCGGCGTGAGCGTAGGCATAGACTATATCGCAGCCTCATTCATACGCACCGCAAGAGACGTGCTTGAAATAAGGCGCGTGCTCGAGGACTGCGGAGGAACCGATGTTCACATCATAGCCAAGATAGAAAACAGAGACGGCGTTGACAACATTGACGAGATACTCGAGGTAACGGACGGCATAATGGTAGCAAGAGGCGACCTCGGCGTTGAGATACCCTTTGAGGAGGTACCCCTTGTTCAGAAGATGCTCATCGACAAGTGCGTTGAAAAGGGCAAGCCCGTTATAACGGCTACACAGATGCTCAACTCCATGATAGAAAATCCCAGACCCACAAGAGCCGAGGTAAACGATGTTGCAAATGCCATATTCGACCATACGGACGCAATAATGCTCTCGGGCGAGACTGCACAGGGCAACTATCCCGTAGAGGCTGTAAAGGCCATGGACAGAATTGCCAGAAAGATAGAGTCCTCCATAAACTATGCCGAAAGATTCAACAAGGCATTTTCAAAGAGCCTCAGCGTAAGAAATATAACAAGCGCTGTGAGCCACTCGGCATGCACTACGGCAAACGACCTGAACGCAGCCCTTATTTCTACCATCACTCTTTCGGGCAGAGCCGTAAAAGAGGTTTCAAAGTACAGACCCGGCACCACTATCCTGGGCTGTTCTCCCATAGAGAGGACCTGCCGTCAGTTAAACCTCATTTGGGGTACAATACCCATGCTCACGGGCTTTGAGCAGTCGAGCATGTCAGACCTCTTTGACGACATAGCGGCTCAGGCAATAAAGCTCGGACATGCAAATAACGGCGAGCTCATGGTATTCACGGGCGGTACGCCTCTCGGCACAACAGGCTCCACCAACTCCATAAAGGTCGGCATTGTAGGCGATACCCTCATAAAGGGCAGGAGCATGAACAAGGTAGCAGACTGCACAGCCCACACCAACATATGCACAAGCTGTGAGGAGGCTAAGCTCCACTTCAAGACGGGCGATATATTCGTTACATCAAATCCCGACAAGGGACTTATACCCTATATGATGAAGGCAAGCGCATTGATTGTGGGCGCAGAGGACGACAGGATAGACTTCACTCACGCAATAGACCTTGCAAGGGTCATGAATGTACCGTGTATACTCTGCGATGTGGATGTGGCTTCCATTATACCCGACAAGATACTTGTAACAATAAGAACGGGCGACGGCTCGGTGCTTATAAAGAAGATGTAAAACTTTTGAAAGATAAAAACGGGATTTTTCCCGTTTTTATTTTTGTTGTACAAATATTTTAAATATGATATAATTAAATAAGAAATATTTTTTGAACAAGAGAGGGTATGTATCATGAAAAAAATCATGGCTTTTGCATTTATGCTTTTAATATTGCTTCTTTTCCTGTCGGCTTTTGCGTATGCGGACGATCTGACTACCGTCATGTTCACACTTGACAGGGCTTCCGTCACCGTCAACGGAGTGGAAAAAAAGCTGGACACCCCTGCCGTTGCCATAGAAGGCAGGACATATGTCCCCGTGAGAGGTCTTGCGGAGGCTCTCGGAGGCACGGCAGGCTGGAACGAGGCCACGAGGACAGTAAATTTAAAGCACGGCAATGACGAGATAAGGCTGACGATAGACAGCGTTATAGCCTTCTTAAACGGCGAGGAAAAGGACTTGGATGCTCCGCCCCTCATAATTGACGGCAGAACTCTGCTTCCTGCAAGGTTTATAGCCGAAGGCTTCGGCTACCGCGTAATATGGAATGCAAACAGAAAGACAGTGACCGTCACAAACGGAAGCTCCGACACCGCTGCAGAGCCTACTACGGCAAAGCCCGTTGCCGGTCCGACCGTCACACAGCCTCCGGCCGTGAAGGCGACAGAACCGCAAACCGTGAAGGCGGCACAGCCTCCTGCGGTAATGACGACACAGCCTGCGACCGTTAAAGAACCTGCATCGGAGGTCACAACAAGCTCCGTTCCGCTCAGGGACAAGCTCATATTCGGTCCGGGTCCCGTAATAAATCCCAATGCTCCCAAGAGCGGTACTCTGGTGCTCTATTTTTCAAAGACGGGCACTACGCAGAGGATAGCCGAGATAATAGGCAGGCTGACGGGCGGAGATGTAATAAGGCTTGAGACCGTACTGCCCTACCCGTCCGACTACAATATGCTCATGGAAATGGCGCAGAAGGAAAAGATAGCAAACGCACGCCCCGAGCTTAAGACCAATATAAAAAATCTGGCATATTACGACACAATATATATTGGCTATCCCATATGGCTTGAAACAATGCCCATGGCGATGTTTACATTTATTGAAAACAATGACCTTAGCGGAAAAACAATAATACCGTTCTGCACACATATGGGCTCGGGTCTTGGCAGAAGCGTAGAGGACATAAGATCCATACTGCCCGACAGCGATGTAAAGGACGGCTTTGCCTGCAATGCCTCCACCACGGAGCAGGAAATAAAAAATCTCATAGGAAATTATTAACGAAATTTTAATAAATAGGCTATTGACTTTGAGTCTACTCTAGGGCTTATACTGAAAGTGTACATAAATCGGAAGCGCCGTGATTTCATTTTTCCTCCCCTCTTTTTAGGAAAATTCGGCGTTTCCGCATTTATTGCACACATGGCATATTTACAAATATGCGCGGATATGTTATAATACTAAAAAACAGGAGGTATACATTATGGCATGTTTTATAGTACCTGCGGCAGAGGCTGTAGTAACGACCGTTGTAACAAAGGCTGTCAAGAAAAAGGAAGACAAGACCGAGGTAAAGACAGGCTTTGCATCCAAGCTTAAATATCTCAACACTATGTTATGGGGAGGCTCCGCTCTCCTTGCCTTCGAGCACATGTGGCACGGCGAGGTAGTACCCTTCTTCCCCTTCCTTACAAACGCCATCGACTCCGTTTCAAGGGCTGAAATGCTCCACGAAATGGCATCGGCAGGCACGGCCATGGCTGTTTTGGTGACAGCTGTATGGGCGGCAGGCACGGCAATAGTGAGCGCTGTGGAGAAAAGAACATCAAACGAAAAGCAGGAGGCATAAAATGACGCTTCTTATCACTGTTTTTTCGGCTGTCATTTCAACCGTGTTATGGTATTTCAAGGACCGTGACGGCAAAAAAATGCTCAGCGTGCTTTCGCTCATGTTCTGGGGCGCATCGCTCATGTGGCTTGTCGACGCCGTGTTTGAATACATAGAGCTTGGAGCGGAATTTTTTACCCCTGCTCCGTATGATATGCTCAACGATGCATTTCTCGGGCTCTCCGTTACGGCTCTGGGACTTGTGATATGGCTCATAGTCCTTTTTGTAAAGGACCCCGAAAATGTGATAAAGAATGCATTGTCAAAAAAATAACACGGAAAAATTACAAGGGGAGACCTGCGGTCTTCTGTTGCGTATTGATAAACATCTTATTGTATAAAATTCAGCGGGCGAGCAATGCTCGCCCCTACGAGTGATTAGCTCACATTGTGGTTTGTAGGGGCGAGCATTGCTCGCCCGTATATAACATTTTTTTGAATTTTTCGACAGTTTGGGGGAGACCTGTGGTCTCCCGCTTTTAATGATTTCTTGTTATAAGAGGTGAAGCTATGGACAAAAATGAATTGAAAACACTTCTTAAAAATGTTGCAGACGGCGTTATAAGCCCCGAGGAGGCCGAGCTGAAATTCAGGACGGAGCCCTTTGACGATCTGGGCTTTGCCAAGACCGACAACCACAGGGCATTAAGGCAGGGCGCAGGCGAGGTTATATACGGCGCAGGCAAGACGCCCGAGCAGATAACAAAAATAACCGAAAGCCTTATGAGCAAGGGACAGAAAACAGTGCTTATAACAAGGCTTTCAGCCGAGGCTGCGGACTATGTTAAAAAACGCATAGACATCAAATACTGCGAAATGGGCAGGATAGCCATAGCAGGCGAAATGCCCAAGCCCGACACAGAGGGTACAATACTCATAGTCAGCGCAGGCACGAGCGATATGCCCGTTGCCGAGGAGGCGGCTGTCACCTGCGAGGCGCTCGGCAACAATGTCAGTAGGCTTTATGATGTGGGCGTTGCAGGCATACACAGGCTTCTGGCACATTCAAAGGACATAATGAGCGCAAGCGTTATAATAGCCATAGCAGGCATGGAGGGCGCTCTGGCAAGCGTTGTGGGCGGTCTGGCGGACTGTCCCGTAATTGCCGTTCCCACAAGCGTGGGCTACGGCGCATCATTCGGAGGCGTTTCGGCTCTTTTGTCAATGCTCAATTCATGCGCAAGCGGAGTGAGCGTTGTAAATATCGACAACGGCTTCGGCGCGGCATATACCGCAAGCATGATAAATCACAGGGGAGGAAAACAATAATGAAAACTTTATACATCGAGTGTAATATGGGAGCGGCAGGCGATATGCTCATGTCCGCTCTTCTGGAGCTTTGTCCCGAACCGGATAAGTTCATTGAAAGGCTCAATTCTCTGGGTATACCCGGAGTAAATGTCAGCATGGAAAAGGCTGTTAAGTGCGGAATAACGGGCACACATGTGAGCGTGAGCGTTAACGGCATAGATGAAGGCGAGTTTATGCATCATCACGAGCATCACCACCATCATGAACATCATCATGAGCATCACGAGCACCATGAGCACCATGAGCATCATCACCGCCATTCACACAGGAGCCTTGCGGATATAGAGGAAATAATAACGGGGCTTAAGCTCAATGAAAAGGTCGAGAGAGATATACTCGATGTATACGCGCTTATTGCAGGCGCAGAAGCAAGGGCGCACAACTGTGATATAGATGATATTCATTTTCACGAGGTGGGCACAATGGACGCCATAGCCGATATTACGGGCGTTTGTATGCTCATAAATGAGCTCGGCGTTGAAAGGATAATAGCCTCGCCCATAAATACGGGCAGAGGACAGGTGGAGTGCGCTCACGGCATACTGCCCGTTCCGGCTCCTGCAACGGCGCATATTTTAAGAGGTATACCCATATACAGCAACGACATAGAGGGCGAGCTGTGTACTCCTACGGGCGCGGCGCTTTTGAAGCACTTTGCGGACAAGTTTTCGTCAATGCCAATAATGCAGGTGGAAAACACGGGCTACGGCATGGGCGCAAAGGACTTTGACTGCGCAAACTGCGTGAGAGTATTTCTGGGCGAAACGGACGACGAGCGCGAAAGAGTGGCAGAGCTTATATGCAACATTGACGACATGACGGGCGAGGCTGTGGGCTTTGCCGTGAACAGGATATTTGAAGCGGGCGCCCTGGAGGTGTTCACAACTCCCGTGGGCATGAAGAAAAACCGCCCCGGCATACTCCTGACCGTCATCTGCCCCGAGGACAAGAGAGAGGAAATGCTTAAGGTGATATTCAAGCACACCTCCACAATAGGCATAAGGGAAAATATGACGGCAAGATACACCCTCAAAAGAGAGTTTGTGAATATAGATACGAATTACGGCGCCGTAAAAGCCAAAAGGTCAAGCGGTTACGGCATTGTAAAGACCAAGGCGGAATATGACGAGCTTGAAAGGATAGCTCTTGAAAACGGCATTCCGCTTTCGGATATAAAGCTCTGATACAAACGGAGGTTTTTATGGAATACAGAGAACTGAAAAGATGTAATAATATAAAGGTTAGCGAGATCGCTCTGGGCTGTGAGGGCTTCATAGGCAAAAGCAGAGAGCAATATGCTTCAATGACGAATAAGGCGTTTGAGCTGGGCATAAACTTCATAGATATGTACACCTCGGATCCGTCGTTCAGGGATAATTTCGGCGCAGCCATAAAGGGCAGAAGGGACAAAATAGTCCTCCAGGGGCATATATGCTCCACCTGGGAAAACGGTCAGTATCTAAGGTCGCGCGACATATCAAAGACAAAAAGAGCCTTTGAGGACCAGCTTAAAAGGCTGGGCACGGACTACATAGACATAGGCATGATACACTATGTTGACAGTGTGTCCGACCTTGACGAGGTGCTCGGCGGAGATATAATAAAATACTGCACAGACCTTAAGCAAAAGGGCGTCATAAGGGCTGTAGGCATGAGCTCTCACAATCCCGTAACAGCCATAAAGGCAGTGGAAACGGGGCTTATAGACGTGCTCATGTTCTCCGTGAACGCCGCCTATGATATGCAGCCGCCCACAGAGAATGTGGACGACCTTTTTGAGCCCGAAAACTACAAGCAGGGCTTTGTAAATGCCGACCCCATGAGGACAAGGCTCTATGAGCTGTGCGCGAGGGAAAATGTGGCTATAGATGTTATGAAGGCCTTTGGCGGCGGCGATATGCTGAGCGAGGAGTATTCGCCCTTCGGCGTGGCTTTCAACGAATACCAATGCCTTGAATACTGCCTCACAAGACCTGCCGTAGCTTCTGTTATGGCAGGCTGTCATTCCGAGGAGGAAATGGAAAGGCTTGCAGGCTACTACGGCGCGTCAAGGGAGCAGAAGGACTATTCCTCCGTGCTTTCGCGTATGGAGAAATTCAAGTTCAAGGGCAACTGTATGTACTGCGGACACTGCGCGCCCTGCCCCGTGGGAATAAATGTGGCTGATGTGAATAAATATCTCAATCTCGCCATAGCACAGGGCGGAGTACCCGAAACGGTGCGCGAGCATTATAAGCTTCTTCCTCACCATGCAGGCGAGTGTATAGCCTGCGGCAGCTGCGAGAGAAACTGCCCCTTCGAGGTGGAGGTAATAGAAAAGATGAAAAAGGCTAAAGAAGTATTCGGATATTAAAAAAACCGCACAATGTGCGGTTTTTTATTTTCAGCCATTCTGCATTGTTTCGTAGTCATCGAAGGTTATCATATCCTCACTGCTCTTGCCTGCGGGTATCATGGGGAATACCTTTTCATCCCTGTCTATCTCGCATACAATGAGTGCAGGCTTATTGGCCGCTATTGCCTGCTTTATGGCATCGTCCACTTCCTCGGGCTTTGTAACATTGAATGTAACTGCCTTGTAAGCCTCGCCGAGCTTTATGAAGTCCGTAGCCTTGTCCAGATTGGTCTGTGAGTAGCGCGCGTCATAGAAAAGATCCTGCCACTGCCTTACCATGCCCAGAACATGGTTGTTTATCACTATCTCTATTATGGGCACATCGTTTGCAACGGCGGTTGCCATTTCGATATGGTTCATATAGAAGCAGCCGTCGCCCGCAATGTTGAATACCACCTTGTCGGGATTGGCTACCTTTGCGCCTATAGCTGCGCCAAGTCCATAGCCCATAGTGCCGAGACCGCCCGATGTGAGGAAATGTCTGGGGTACTTGGTCTCAATGAACTGGCATGCCCACATCTGATGCTGACCTACCTCGGTAACAATTATTTCCTCGCCCTTGCATATGGCATTTATTCTCTCCATGATGTACTGGGGCTTCAGCTTGCCGTCATCGGCATACTTGAGCGGAAATTCCTTCTTGTACTTTTCTACCTCGCTTATCCACTCCCTGCGCTCTATTCTTTCAAGACCTGCGTTAAGGCGCTTGCATATCTCGTTTACATCGCCTATAACGGACTGAGTGGTTACTATGTTCTTGTTTATTTCTGCAGGGTCTATGTCTATATGCAGTACCTTAGCATTGGGCGCAAACTTATTGAAGTTGGTCGCAACTCTGTCGCTGAAGCGCGCGCCCATGGCTATGAAAAGATCGCACTCATTTGTGAGAAGGTTTGAAGTCTTTGTGCCGTGCATACCTATCATGCCCGTATAGTTGGGATGGTCGGAGGGTATAACGCCAAGACCCATGGCGGAGCTTGAAACAGGCATATCCTGACTTTCTACAAGCTTTATTATCTCCGCCGATGCCTCCGCATTTATACAGCCGCCGCCGCAGTACATAAAGGGCTTCTTTGACGAGCGTATAAGCTCTATAGCCGCATTTATGTCCTCATCGGTGATAGTCTTTACCCTCTTTTCTATCTTATAGGGCTCTGCAGGAGTATACTCGCACTCTGCCGCAGTGACATCCTTCGTTATGTCTATAAGTACGGGGCCGGGACGACCCTTTCTTGCGATATAGAATGCCTTTCTTACGGTCTCCGCAAGCTTAGTGACATCCTTTACGATGTAATTGTGCTTTGTTATGGGCATTGTAACGCCCGTTATGTCTACCTCCTGGAAGCTGTCCTTGCCGAGGAGCGAAAGCCCTACGTTGCCCGTTATGGCAACTATGGGTATACTGTCCATATAAGCCGTAGCTATACCCGTAACAAGGTTGCAGGCTCCGGGACCGCTTGTGGCGATACATACGCCCACCTTGCCCGTTGAGCGGGCATAGCCGTCCGCAGCGTGAGCCGCGCCCTGCTCGTGAGAGGTGAGATAGTGCTTTATCTCGTGCTGATGCTTATAGAGAGCATCGTAAATATTGAGCACAGCGCCTCCGGGATAGCCGAATACAGTATCAACGCCCTGTTCCTTAAGACATTCAACCAGAATTTCAGAACCGTTCAATATCATATATTACCTCCTGATATTTTAAAAATATTATTTCAATTCCGAGTAATCATAGGCGGCGCAAAGAACAATAGGCTTTTTGGGCTGATGCCACGGGTCTTCAACTCCCTTTTCAAAAAGCGGATTGAGGTCGTTTGAAAAAACAGTCTCCGATACGAGGTCGTGTCCGTGCTTTGATACCCTCATCAATGTTTCGCAGCCCATATGGCTCCAATACATGAATATTCCGTTTGTATCACACTCGTAGGGATAGGTATGACCGCCGTCAAGCGTTGCAAGCGAAACTATCTTGCCGTATTCACAGCCATACACCCTTATTATATAGTCCGCCTCGCAGGTGCCCATTTTTACGAGCAATTCCTTTATGCCGTCCTTGTCTATATCATAGACGCAGTATTCTATCTGATAGCCGAATATATCCTCGGGGTCATAATTATTTATCTTTTTGAGCCATTCCAGCTCGTTTGTATACACTGCCTTCACATCATCCTGAATAGCAAAGGCAGGCGATGCCATAAGACCCGTGAGCATAAATACCGACAGTAAAATACCTATAATTCTTTTCATTGTTATCTCCCCTTTTTATGATAATCTCAGTTGAGTACAGCGCCCTTGTCCGCAGAGCTTACGAGCCTTGCGTATCTTGAAAGGTAGCCCGTCTTAATCTTGGGCTCGGGTATCACCCATGCCTTCCTTCTCTCGGCAAGCTCCTCATCGCTGACCTTAACATTGATTTTGCCTGCGTTTATATCTATATCTATTATGTCGCCCTCTCTCACAAGACCGATGTTTCCGCCTGCGGCAGCCTCGGGCGATACATGGCCTATGCTGGCGCCTCTTGAAGCACCGCTGAATCTGCCGTCCGTTATAAGAGCAACATCCTTATCAAGCTTCATGCCTGCAAGGGCAGATGTGGGAGAAAGCATTTCTCTCATGCCGGGACCTCCCTTGGGTCCCTCGTAGACAATGACCACTACATCACCCTTTACTATCTTACCGCCGAATATAGCCGAAATAGCCTCCTCCTCGGAGTTGAAAACTCTTGCCGGTCCGCTGTGCTTAAGCATTTCGGGAGCAACGGCGCTCCTCTTTACAACACAGCCGTCGGGCGCTATGTTTCCTCTCAGAACGGCAATACCGCCCGTTGCGGAATAAGGCTCCTCAACAGTCCTTATTATTTTGCCGTCAGCACCCTTAAGACCCGAAATATTCTCGCCGACCGTCTTTAATGTACAGGTCATATTATCCGTTGCAAGAAGTCCGAGCTTATTTATCTCAGCCATGACCGCAGGTATACCGCCTGCCTCGTTGAGCTCCTCGATGTAGTTGGGGCCTGCAGGGGCAAGGTGGCAGAGATTAGGCGTCTTTGAGCTTATCTCATTTGCCATGTCCAGATTTATTTCAACGCCTGCCTCGTGAGCTATGGCAGGGAGGTGGAGCATTGAGTTTGTGGAGCAGCCGAGAGCCATATCCATTGTAAGAGCGTTTCTGAACGCCTTTTCATTCATGATGTCCCTAGGCTTTACATCCTTTTCAACAAGCTTCATTATCTGCATTCCCGCGCGCTTTGCAAGACCTATCCTGTCGCCGTAAACAGCAGGTATGGTGCCGTTGCCGGGAAGAGCCATGCCTATTACCTCCGAAAGGCAGTTCATGGAATTGGCTGTGTACATGCCCGAGCATGAACCGCAGCCGGGGCAGGACTTGTTTTCAAATTCCTTAAGCTCCGCATCGTCTATGATGCCTGCTTCATAAGCGCCCACTGCCTCGAAGGTCTTTGAAAGGGACAGCTTTTCACAGTCCTTGTGTCCTGCAAGCATGGGTCCGCCCGAGCAGACTATGGCAGGGATATTGAGCCTTGCGGCAGCCATAAGCATACCTGGGACTATCTTGTCACAGTTGGGTATGAGCACAAGTCCGTCAAAGGCATGAGCTATAGCCTGACACTCTATAGAGTCTGCAATAAGCTCTCTTGTAGGCAGAGAATAGTGCATACCTATATGTCCCATAGCTATGCCGTCACACACGCCTATAGCAGGGACCTCTATGGGTGTACCGCCTGCCGCAAGCACGCCTGCCTTAACGGCCTTAGCAATGCTGTCAAGGTGGATATGACCCGGTATTATCTCATTCTGAGCGTTCACAACGCCTATGAGGGGTCTTGAAAGCTCCTCGTCCGTGTAGCCCATTGCCTTGAACAACGAGCGGTGCGGTGTTTTGTCGGGACCGATTTTAACTCTGTCGCTTATCATTTTGTATTCCTCCTGTTTTTATATTGTTGACAGCCAAAAATATTTTTCTGTCTTTATATTATCATATTGGAATAAATTTTCCAATTTATTTACTCATTTATTTAATTCTGTATTTCAACATTAATGAAGGATGCGTCATCCCCGTTGGGCAGATAATAGGTGTTCACGCCGTTGTCGGAGGTTACCCTCAGAAGTCCGTTTATAAAGCAGAACCTCTCTATGCTGTGCCCTGTTTTTACGGTGCCTGCTTCCTTGCCGAAGGCATCGAAAAGCACAAGAGAGTAATTTCCCGTTTTACCGCAGAAAATACCTCCGCCGTCCGATACTATGAATCTTTCGGCAATACCCTCTGCCATTACGTTTCCGTTTGTGTCTATGACATCGTATGTATTGCTTTCGGGGTCATAGCCGAACCAAAGGTCGTCATAGGCATAGCTCGGCACCACAAATTCATAGCCCTTGGCTTTGATGCTGAACTTAGGCTTTCCGTTTATATCAAGGATTTCGCCGTCTGCACGCATTTCACCATTATCCATAAATTCCACAGTGTCATATTTTTTTATATATTCTCCGCTGCCTACGCGAAGTATTTCCGAGTGTGATGTTTTTATGTTTCCCAGGATAACATTTGTGCCGAAAATACTGCTGATATTATAAGTTTTCAGATCAATTTTTCGTGTTTTCAAAATATTGCCCTTGTTGTCCACGATGTCCGCATTTCCGTTTTTGTCAATGCCCACAGTCATATTGTTGAGGGCTGTACCGCAGAATCTGTACTTCTTGGGCGTTATGGGCTTAAGGTCTTTATCCAGGAAGGCAAAAATAACGCCGTCATTGTCCTCATACAAAGCCGTGTACATACCGCAGCCTATATAGTTTATATCCGTTGAACCGTTCACGGATATTTCTTTTCCCGATTTAAGGTCAAACAATTTAAATCCGTAATTTTCCACTCTCGCAATGTCGCCGTCTATGCCGTAGACAATGCCTACTCCCGAACCGGATGTAACATCCTCGCCGTCCTTATTTATTATTATTTCTTTGCCCGCGCCTGCGCCCACAGACACCGTGACAGGCATATATTTTTCGCCTATGGGATATACGAAGCCGAGGTCATCGGATGTGAAATGCTCCGAATAGCTGTTTATATATTCGGGCTTAAGTTCTTTAATATAATCAAAATCATAGCCTGCCACATCCATATAACAGCTTCCGTCATAATTTGAATGTAATAATTTTTCAAGCTCGCCGACTGCATAGTATTCGGGAATTGTCTTTTGATTATCCTTAAGCTCATACAGTCTTAAAAATGTGCATATGGTCTGTTCTCTCGTGTAGGTGCCCAAGGGATCGAAATTGCCCCTTGTATCGCCCATCATTACTCCGCAGTGATACATGGCATATATATCGTTTCTTGCCCAGAGGGAAATTTTGTCGCCGTCCTTGAACACATGGGGATAGGTGAGCTGATATTCCATATGCTTACCTTGGCTTTCAAGAAGCATCCTGTAGGTATTGCAAAGCATCTTTGCCGCTTCCTGCCTTGTTATAAACCTCGTGGGCTCAAATTTTCCGTTCCCCATGCCGGAAACTATGCCCAGGGAAGCGCAGAAAAGAATGTCGGGATCTATGTCGTTATCGTTCGTAAGGTCGCTGAAGCTTACGGAGATACCGCCCTTTTCGGTTATGCCCCAAGCGCGCAGTGTGTTTGCGCAAAGCTTGCAGAACTCCTGCCTTATAGTGGCATAGCTGTAACCGTCCATGAGGAAATCGGGAACGATACCCTCCTCCCTTGCCCTGTTGATGTCGTCCAAAGCCCAGTCCGAAGGGGATTCATAGGCATACACAGTATTTGAAAGCATAAATAACGCCAGCAGCAAAGCAATATATCTTTTCATGACCGTTTCCCTCTCTTTTATTTGCATAGGACTTCCGGGGAAATATCCCCGAAAGTCCGTTTATTTATCAAAGATTTTCAATAATAAGCCTGCCCATTTCCTTGCAGCCTACTTGCTTCATGCCTTCGCTCATTATGTCGCCTGTTCTGTAGCCCATATCGAGTACCTTTGTAACGGCGTCCTCTATGCACTTGGCTTCATCAAGCAGACCGAAGCTGTATTTGAGCATCATAGCGCCCGAAAGTATAGTAGCTATGGGGTTTGCGATGTCCTTGCCCGCAATATCGGGAGCAGAACCGTGAACAGGCTCGTACATACCGAGACTGCCCTCGCCGAGGCTTGCCGAAGGAAGCATACCTATTGAACCCGTCATCTGAGAAGCCTCATCGGAAAGTATATCGCCGAAGATATTGCCCGTAACTATGACATCGAATGTAGTGGGACGCATAATAAGCTGCATGGAAGCATTGTCAACATAGAGATGATCAAGCTCTACATCGGGATAGTCCTTTGCCACCTCGAGCACAACGCTTCTCCAGAGCCTTGAGGACTCGAGAACATTCTGCTTGTCTACATTTGTGACATGCTTTTTCCTCTTTCTGGCTATTTCAAATGCTGTCCTTGTGATCCTCTCAACTTCCTTTACGGCGTACTGCTCCACATCATAGGCAGCCTCGCCGAGCTCTGTCTGCTTTCTGCCCTTCTCGCCGAAGTACATACCGCCCGTAAGCTCTCTTACTACCATGATGTCAACGCCGTCAGCCACAAGCTCGGGCTTTAAGGGACAAGCGTCCTTCAAAGCATTGTGAAGCGTTGCGGGTCTTAAATTGGCATAAAGACCGAGCGCGCCTCTTAAGCCCAAGAGCGCTCTTTCGGGTCTCTTATCGCCGGGGAGAGTGTCCCACTGCCAACCGCCTACCGCGCCCAGAAGCACGGAATCGCTTGCCTTGCAGACATCTATCGTTTCCTGAGGAAGGGGCTCGCCGTATTTATCTATGGCACAGCCGCCGCCCAAAACATGTGTATATTCAAATGAATGGCCAAATTTTTTGCCAACGGCATTCAGCACAGCTATATTCTGTTCCATTACCTCGGGACCTATACCGTCACCTGCTACGACTGCAATTTTAAAATTCATTTTATTTACCTCTTTTCAAATATTATTTTACTTTAAACCAAGCTTTACCTTTGTCTGCTCCACAAGTCCGCCGACCTTGAACATTTCCTGCATAAATTCGGGGAAGGGCTCTGCCTGATAAGTTTCGTTCTTTGTCTTGTTTGTTATAACGCCCGTGTTGAAATCCACCTCGACCGTATCGCCCATCTCAATTTTTTCGGCCGCCTCATCGCATTCAAGTATGGGCAAACCGATATTTATTGCGTTCCTGTAGAATATCCTTGCAAATGTCTTGGCTATGACGCAGGATATACCGCTTGCCTTTATGGCTATGGGCGCATGCTCTCTGGATGAACCGCAGCCGAAGTTCTTTTCTGCTACTATTATGTCGCCGTCCTTTACATTGTCAACAAATTTGACGGTAGAATGAATGGCGTCCTCCATGCAGTGCTTTGCAAGCTCCTTGGGATCGGACGAATTGAGATACCTTGCAGGAATAATAACATCCGTATCTATGTTGTCGCCGTATTTAAAAACTGTACCACAAGCTTTCATTATTCATATCCTCCTTATTTAATATCCTCGGGGTCGGTTATAACGCCTGTTATTGCCGAAGCTGCGGCAACGGCAGGTGAGCAGAGGTAGACCTCGGACTCGGGATGACCCATACGACCTATAAAGTTTCTGTTGGTAGTTGATAATGCTCTCTCGCCCTTGGCAAGTATGCCCATGTGTCCGCCTAAGCAGGGACCGCAGGTAGGAGTTGAGAATACACAGCCTGCCTCGACAAATGTCTTTGCAAGTCCTTCCTCAACGCACTGGAGCCATATCTTCTGTGTGCCCGGGAGAATTATAACTCTGAGCTTGGGATTTATCTTATGACCCTTCAATATGGAGGCTGCCGCCCTCATATCGCTTATTCTGCCGTTTGTGCATGAGCCTATCACAACCTGATCCATTTCAAGGCCCTTTGCCTCGTCAACGGTCTTTGTGTTCTCGGGAAGGTGAGGGAAGGCTATGGTAGGTCTTAATGCCGAAAGATCTATCTCATATACAGCGTCATATTCTGCGTCCTCGTCAGCCTCGTACACAACGGGAGTCTTGCTTGAATGCTCCTTTATATATTCCATAGTCTTTTCGTCTACGGGGAATATGCCGTTCTTTCCGCCTGCTTCTATAGCCATGTTGGCAATGGTGAAGCGGTCGTCCATTGAAAGATACCGTAAGCCCTCGCCCGCAAATTCCATTGACTTATATAATGCGCCGTCAACGCCTATCATGCCTATGATGTGGAGTATAATGTCCTTACCGCTTACCCACTTTGCAGGCTTATTCTTAAGCACGAACTTAAGAGCGCCGGGCACCTTGAACCATGCAACGCCTCTTGCCATGCCGACTGCCATATCGGTAGAGCCTACGCCTGTTGAAAATGCGCCGAGTGCGCCGTATGTGCAGGTGTGAGAATCTGCGCCTATTATAACATCGCCTGCCACAGCAAGACCCGTCTCGGGTATGAGGCAGTGCTCTATGCCCATCTGACCTACCTCAAAGTAGTTTGTGACCTCCTTGTCGTGAGCAAAATCTCTAATATATTTGCAGTGCTCAGCCGACTTTATGTCCTTATTGGGTGTGAAGTGGTCGGGAACGATAGCGACCTTGTCCTTATCGAACACCTTGTCAACGCCTATTTTATTGAATTCTGTAACGGCAACGGGAGTTGTAACGTCATTGCCGAGTACAAGGTCGAGCTTTGCTTCGATAAGCTGACCTGCTTTAACGGACTCAAGACCTGCATGAGCCGCTAAAATTTTTTGAGTCATAGTCATACCCATAGTTTTGTCCTCCTGAAAAATTTACTTTTTATTACTTAAAGAAAGTCCTTGAACTTCTTTTCAATGTCCTTTATAAGCTTGTACTCTATAGAGTCCACAAGCGCCTTCCAGCTGGCTTCTATAATATCCTTTGAAACGCCCACGGTAGTCCAGCTCTCATCGCCGTCTGATGACTCTATGAGCACTCTTACCTTTGACGCCGTGGCGGATGTGCTGTCAAGCACTCTTACCTTGTAGTCTGTAAGATGCACCTGCGAGAGGCTGGGATAGAATACCTCAAGCGCTTTTCTCAGAGCCTTGTCAAGAGCATTTACGGGGCCGTCGCCCTCGGCAGCGGTTATCTCCGTTTTGCCGTCCACGGAAAGATTTATCATAGCCGTGGCTGTCTGCGTATCTCCCATTACGGGATGCTCGCCTATTATCTTGAAGGTCTCAAGCTCAAAGAAGGGCTTATATTTGCCAAGCTCCTTTCTTATGAGCAGTTCAAAACCGCCCTCTGCGCCCTCGAACTGATAGCCCTCGTATTCAAGCTCCTTCAGCCTGTCTATTATCCTTATGGTCTCGGGGGAATTTTTCTCTATGTCGGGCGCTATCTTCTGTATCATGGAAAGAATGGTAGTCCTGCCTGCTACCTCGCTTGTGAGGAATTTTCTCTCATTGCCCACAAGAGCGGGGTCTATGTGTTCAAAGCTTTTGCTGTTCTTGCTTACGCCGTCAATATGCATTCCGCCCTTATGCGCAAATGCTGTCTTGCCCACAAACGGTTCCCTGTCGTTAAGCTTAAGATTGGCTATCTCGCTTACCTCTCTTGCCGTGTGAGTGAGGGACGGCATATTCTCGGGCGGTATACATTCATAGTCAAGCTTCAGCTGAAGATCGGGTATAACGGTGGAAAGGCTCGTGTTTCCGCACCTCTCGCCGAAGCCTGTCATAGTGCCCTGAACATGGGTCGCGCCTGCGCGCACTGCCATGACCGTGTTTGCGGCGGCCATACCGCAGTCGTTATGAGCGTGTATGCCTATTACCGTGTCGAATCTTTCGGTAACGGTCCTTGTGATGTCATATATCTCATGCGGAAATGTACCGCCGTTGGTATCGCAAAGGCAAAGGCAGTCCGCTCCTGCCTGCAGTGCCGCATCAAGCGTCTTTATGGCATATTCGGGATTTGCCTTATAGCCGTCAAAGAAATGCTCCGCGTCAAATATGACCTCCTTGCCCTGCTCCTTAAGATAGAGCACAGTGTCATATATCATTTCTATATTTTCCTGAAGTGTGGCATTGATTATATCCGTGACATGAAAATCCCATGACTTGCCGAATATGGCAACGGTCTTTACTCCCGCGCCTATAAGAGCCTGAACATTTCCGTCCTCCGAGGGTGAAATGCCTCTTCTTCTTGTGCTGCCGAAGGCAACGACTCTTGTATTTTTAAGCCTGACCGAGCTTATCCTCTCAAAAAACTCCAGATCCTTGGGGTTGGAGCCGGGATTTCCTGCCTCAACATAGGCTACGCCCAGATTGTCAAGCGCTCTGACTATTTTGATTTTGTCCTCTACACTAAAGGATACACCCTCTGCCTGCGCTCCATCCCTTAATGTAGAGTCAAAAATGGTTACCTTTTTCACAGCTTTCCTCCATTGAATATAACTCTCGTTGTAAAAAACAAATTCGGGGCGGGCAGTGCCCGCCCCTCAAAAATTGCAAATTATAATGTTAAAGCTTTCTGTAATACGCTTATCGCACTCGAGTTTTTTTCAAAAACTCTCGTCCGTTGCTGTCGCAACGCTTTAAGCCGCTCTTTTGCTCCTTCCTTCAAAAGCTTTCGCTTTTGGGCAGTTTCAAAAAGCGTCTTGTGCGATAAGCTCGTAGCCTATCGCTTAGTTATTAATAAGCTTATCCTCGCCGTTCCAGCTGTAGAGCTTTCTGATCTCCTCGCCTATCTTCTCGGACTCATGCTCTGCTGCAAGCTTTCTCATAGCCTTGAAGTGAACCTGTCCGCCTGCAGGTGACATATCGAGAAGGAATTCCTTGGCAAAGGTACCGTCCTGAATGTCGGAAAGTATCTTCTTCATAGTCTTCTTTGTTTCCTCTGTTATGAGCTTGGGACCTGTTACATAGTCGCCGTACTCAGCTGTGTTGGAGATAGAATATCTCATGCCTGCAAAGCCCGACTGATAGATAAGGTCAACTATAAGCTTCATCTCGTGTATACACTCAAAGTAAGCGTTTCTGGGGTCGTAGCCTGCCTCAACAAGAGTTTCAAAGCCTGCCTGCATAAGAGCGCAGACACCGCCGCAAAGAACAGCCTGCTCGCCGAAGAGGTCGGTCTCAGTCTCTGTTCTGAAGGTAGTCTCAAGAACGCCTGCTCTTGCTCCGCCTATAGCGAGAGCATAAGCAAGAGCCATATCGAGAGCCTTGCCCGTTGCATCCTGCTCAACAGCTACAAGACAGGGAACACCCTTGCCTGCCTGATATTCGCTTCTTACCGTGTGGCCGGGGCCCTTGGGAGCTATCATTGTAACGTCAACATCTGCAGGGGGCTTGATGCATCCGAAGTGGATATTGAAGCCGTGAGCAAACATAAGCATATTGCCTGCCTCAAGGTTGGGCTCGATGTCCTTCTTGTACATAGCAGCCTGAAGCTCATCGTTAATAAGTATCATGATGATGTCGGCCTTCTTTGCTGCCTCTGCGGCAGTGTAAACCTTAAAGCCCTGCTCCTCTGCTCTCTTCCATGACTTACTGCCCTCATAAAGACCTATGATAACATCACAGCCCGACTCCTTGGCGTTGAGCGCATGAGCGTGACCCTGTGAACCATAGCCTATGACTGCAATAGTCTTGCCCTCAAGTAAGCTTAAATTACAATCGTCCTGATAAAAAATTCTTGCATCTGACATTTTTTCTGCCTCCTAAAAAATAAATTGATGAAAAATAAATTTATATATTGCGGTAGAGTCCGCAGTATTTAATAATTAAATATCCCTTTCCTTCTTTATGGGATTATTGCCTCTGCAAAGACCCGTAAGACCCGTTCTTACGACCTCCTTTATGCCGTAGGGCTCCATAAGAGCCTCAAAAGCCTCTATCTTGGAGGGCTTGCCCGTTATCTCTATTGTGATTGTCTCGCTTGCGACATCTATTATGTTGGCTCTGTATATATCCACCATGCTGGCTATCTCGGAGCGCTGCTTGGGCTGAGACTTTACCTTAATGAGGGCAAGCTCTCTGAAAACTCCGTGGTTCTCGTGAAGCTCCACTACTCTTATTACATCCACAAGCTTGTCCACCTGCTTTATTATCTGGTCGGCTGTGGAATCATCGCAGTCTACCTGAACGGTGATCCTGGAAACGGTCGGGTCCTCCGTAACACCTACGCTGAGTGTTTCAATGTTGTAGCCTCTCCTTGAAAAGAGACCGCATACTCTGTTAAGTACGCCTGCCTGATTGTCTACAAGTATAGATACGATATGTCTTTTCAATTTTATCCGTCCCTTCCTTATTATTTATCTTTTTATTATAACGCAAATCGGCGTGCAATTCAATGCAGTATTTGTGAACTTTTATAGCATATTGCATAAAAAATTAAATATAAATTCAAAAAAGCCCTGACCTTAAAAAGTCAGGGACGAAAAATCCGTGTTACCACCCCGGTTCAAGCGCACATCGCTATGCACTCCTCGGCAGGTTCTATCAAACCTTACACCTATAACGGGGCAAACCGTTCCGCTCTTACTGAAAATTCAGAGGGAAAGCTCCCGAGTGATGGGCAAAACCGACGATTTACCGCCTCACAGCCAACAGCGGCTCTCTGAAAAATCATTAAAGAATTGCCCGTGTCTCGATCAACACATTTAATTCCTAATATCAATTACCATTTATTTTAGCAGATAAAGCGCATATTGTCAATACATAATTTCATTTTAATTAAAATTGATATTTAAACGAATAATAATATGCAAAGGACTAAAAATAAAAGGGGTGATAGAATGAAAAAAACATGGTTGACGGGGCTTGCAACGGGCATTGCAAACGGCTTCTTCGGCGCGGGAGGCGGAACGCTTCTGGTGCCTGCTCTGGAAAGGCTATTGAATGTGGAGGAGCACAAGGCGCACGCGACCGCCATAGCGGTCATACTTCCGCTTTCCCTTGCAAGCGCGGCAGTCTATCTTTTCAGCATAGATATAGAATGGAGCACGGTGCTGTGGGTGAGCATAGGCGGAGTGGCAGGAGGCTTTGCCGGGGCTAAGCTTCTTGGCAGGTTTTCGGGTAAGTGGCTCCACATAATATTCGGCGGATTCATGCTGGCGGCAGGAATAAGAATGGTGATGTAGATGAATATGATACTGATGATAATAACGGGCTTTTTATCGGGCATAATAAGCGGTATGGGCATAGGCGGAGGAACACTGCTCATACCTGCGCTCACGATTTTTATGGGCATGGAGCAAAAAAGCGCTCAGCTCATAAATCTTGTGTACTTCATACCTACGGCGATAGTGGCAGTCATAACTCACGCAAAGCACGGCAGAATAGAAAAGGACATATTAAAACCCATAATACTTTCTGGGCTTTTGGGCGCGCTCGCAGGCGGAGCGCTCATGTGGTTTGTAAAGGCGGATATACTCAAAAAGGCGTTCGGCGTTTTCCTCTTTGCGCTGGGCATAGCCGAAATAAAAAAGGGCTTCAAAAAGCCCTCCGGACAAACGAAAAAATCGTAAGTTGACTTTAATTATCTGTATTTTTTCCCCCCTCAGTCGCCCTTCGGGTATCAGAACTTTCCCTACGGGAAAGCGATACTTCGTATCGTCGGATTAATCTTTCCGATTCAAATGCAAAAGCCTCAATATCAGCTCTTCAAGGCTTTGTGAAAATCTCTCATCGTCCTGCGGTGTGCGTTTTCTAGGTCCCCTGAGATGAGTTTTTTTACTGCTTCTTCTTGCGGTCCTTGCAATATGCCTTTTCAAAAGAAGCTCATCTATATTTTCATCGGTATAGAGCCGTCCGCTCCGGTGAATGGGATAAGCGCCCTTGCCAAGCGCCATGGCTGCCACGCCGTAGTCCTGACTTACAACTATGTCGCCCTTAGAGCAGAGATTCACAAGCACAAGATCTGCGGAGTCCGCTCCCTTATCTACCGTTATTATATCGCTGTAATCGGAGGTCAGCATATGGTTGGTGTCGCATATGAGCACGACCGGCACCGAATATTTCTGCGCTGTTTCTTCCGTCTGCCTCACCACGGGACAAGCGTCCGCATCTACATAAATTTTCATTTTCTGCCCTCGCTTCTTTCAACGGCCTCTTCAACGGAAATATGACCGCACATGCTCGCCGTATCCTCCGAATACCACAGCGGAGCGAACATCTTTCTGAACACCGCAAGGGGTATGAGGCTGACAAGTCTTCCCAAAAGCGCGGAGTATGGCTTGCCCGATATGAGCTTCATAAGCTCGGACGCGGACATATACCTTCCGTCCATAGGCATAAATGTGCCGAAATTGCTTTTTTCGGTCAAATCAGTGATAAAATGTGCCAAATTTTCGATATAAATAAAGCTTTTTTTGCCATCCGTGAGCGGTATTACGGGCAGAATGTGCGAAAGCCTTGACAGTCTTCCGTAGTTTCCGGGACAGCCCCTGCCGTATACCATGGGCGGACGGACAATGCTTATGCCGAAGCTCTCGTCTTCGAGCTCCTTAAGGCTGTTTTCCGCCTTAAGCTTGCTTTTGCCGTAGAGCGTAACGGGCGACAGAGGCGTATCCGCCTTTATTTCGCCCTCCCCGATGCCGTAGACCGCCATTGTGGAAATGAAAATAAAGTGCCTCACACCCTCTTGCTTTGCCTTCTTTGCAAGCTCAACGGTCAATTCAAAATTGACGGTATCATATTGAGAAGCGTATTTTTTTTCTTTTTTATGCACTATGGCCGCGCAGTGTATAACTGTGTCAGCACCCTTGAGATATGACGCGTCAATGCCGTTTCTCACGGAAACACAGACGGCGCTGTGTCCTGCCGATACGAGCATTCTGCAGATATTGGATGCAATATAGCTATTTTTTCCCGTCAGTATTACTTTCATCCGCGCCCTCCTTAACACCGTCGGCTTTGAACACCGACACTACGGTCTTAAGAATGATATATATATCGAAAAAAAGACTAATCCTCTTTACATATTCCCCGTCATAGCGGGCTTTTATTTCTATGGGAAGCTCGTCTCTGCCGTTGACCTGCGCCCAGCCCGTAAGCCCCGGAGTAAGCGCATTTGCGCCGTTTTTATCGCGTTCCGATATGAGGTCATACTGATTCCACAAAGCAGGTCTTGGGCCTACTATGCTCATATCGCCCTTCAAAATATTGAAAAGCTGAGGTATCTCGTCAAGGCTTGATTTTCGCAGAAATTTTCCTGTCTTTGTTATATAGCTCTGAGGGTCCTCAAGAAGGTGGGTAGGCACATCCTTGGGAGTATTGAGCTTCATTGTGCGGAATTTATAGATATAAAATTCCTTTTTATCCCTGCCTATCCTCCTCTGCTTGAATATGACTCCGCCTCCGTCCTCAAGCCTTATGCACAGGGCAATTATGACAAAAAGCCAGCTCAGACCGCATATAGCCATGAAGCTGAGCACAATATCCAGAAGCCTCTTCAAAACCCTGTACATAAAACCGTTCTCCCTCTTTAAGCATTTTCACTGCCGTCATTGAAATTGGGCACTATTTCCTTTAATATAGAGCGCACCTTCTCGGGCTCGTCATAAGCCGCCTTATAAAGTCTTTCCAGATCCTTCCTGAACTTATCATAGTCCATATCCACGGGAGCCGTGACAAATATCTTTTTGCCGAAGGCAAGCTTCATATTTTCCTTTTCCTCTGACATTATAAGCTCCTCGTAGAGCTTATCGCCGGGTCTTAAGCCCGTGTACACTATTTTTATATCCTTGTCGGGAGCATAACCCGAAAGCCTTATAAGATTGCGCGCAAGCTCATCTATCTTGACGGGCTTGCCCATATCCAGCACATATATGCGTCCGCTGTCATGAAGTCCTGCAGCCTGGAGCACAAGCCTTGCCGCCTCGGGAATGGTCATGAAAAATCTTGTTATATCCTTATCGGTGACCGTGACGGGGCCTCCTGCCTTATCTGATTTTTGAATATCGATATAACGCTTCCGTTGCTTCCGAGCACATTGCCGAAGCGCACAGCCACAAAGGCGGTATTGCTGTGGGTCGAAAGCTCCTGTATAATAAGCTCGGTTATGCGCTTTGTTGCGCCCATTACATTCTGCGGATTGACAGCCTTGTCCGTGGAGAGCAGAACGAAGCGCTCCGCTCCGTATTTATCCGCGCACCTTGCCACATTGAGACTACCGAAAACATTGTTCTTTACGGCCTCCGCAGGGACATATTCCATGAGCGGAACATGCTTATGCGCCGCCGCGTGGAAAACAACATGGGGCTTATATTCCTCAAACACTCTTTCAACGCAGTTCATATCCCTCACGGAGCCTATGCGCACAATTATCTCCGTTTTTTCATATCTGTCCTTAAGCTCGTTGTAAAGCTCGTAGGCGTTATTTTCATACACATCGAAAATGATAAGGCGCTTTGGCTCAAACTTAACTATCTGCCTGCAAAGCTCCGAGCCTATGGAGCCTCCGCCTCCCGTAACTAGGACAGTTCTGTCCTTTATATATCCCGAAATACTGCCTATATCTATGGAGACCTCATCCCTGAAAAGAAGGTCTGTTATGTTTACATTCCTCAGCCTCTGATATCCGCCGTCCGAAACATCGCTCATGGGCGGTATCATCTTTAAAACGCAGTCCGTCCTTGTACAGCAGTCCATTATCCTGTTCATCTGTGCATTGGATGCGGAGGGAATGGCAACTATTATCTCCTCTATCTCATATTCCCTGCATAGCCTGGGCACATTTTCTATATTGTGCGTTACCCTTATGCCCATAATGTTGGTGTTGTTCTTGCTGTAGTCGTCATCCACCACTATGACTGCCTGTCTGTTTTCATAGCCCCGCTCGGCGTTTATTATGCTCCTAACCACATTATAGCCCGCATAGCCTGCGCCTATCACAAGCACGCGCTTTCTTCCGCTCTTTTTTTCAAGAGTATGCTCTATGTTTATGAAAAGCCTTTTTACAAAGCGATAGCCCGAGCGCGAAAATATAAAGAATATAATGCTTATTATCCACGCCACAATGAGCATTCTTCTGGGAAGCTCTATATCTACTATATTTGCGACTATATAGTAATAATAACCGTATACTGCGGTAAAAATGATCGTATTTGCCACAATTATCTTGTACATATCGTCTATTGTGGCATATTTCCACAAATTGGAATAAAATCTGAAAAGACCGTATACAACAAGACAAAGCGGTGATACGAATATAAATGTGTACTTATACCATTCCCACACCTCGGGCGGTATGAGCATTCCCTTTCCGCCCGGTATGCCGGGTATGGTACCGCCGTACCAAAGGCACACGGCCATTATTATAGAAATATTTATAAGTACTATATCAAGCAGTACATAGAGAAGCATTTTGTTGCGCTGTTCTCTTGCCATTGCCGAAAGCTTAACCATGACCTACCTCCAAAAACAACAATTATTGATCCTGCTCTGCGCCCTCGTCTATCATATTCACGCCGAAGCCTGCGCCGAGCATCGTCCAGAAAACGGGGGCAACGGAAACAACGCTGTCCGTTGTGAGCCCTGCCGCCATATAAGCCGTTATGCCTGCCAGAAATGCAAGCCTTATTGCCGTGAGGCTCTGACTGCCTCCGCGCATAACGGACCTTACAGCCGTTACAAAATAGAGCGCAAAGAGCGCAAGCATGACAGCAAGCGACAAAACGCCCGTGTTTATGCCTGTCTGCAGGAACATATTGTGGGGCTTGTCCACTATGACATAGGGATTGCCCAGAAATCTGAGCTTGCTTATGACATCGTTCTGCGGAAATTCAAACACAAAGTTGTCCGCACCTGCGCCTATTATTATATTCTTTTTAAGAAGCGGTATGCTCCTTGACCATATATAGCCTCTGTTGGAGCCCAGCCTTTCAATGCCCTCAAAGCCTACACTCTCGGCAGGCGTATCTATATCAACGGGATTTTTAAACTTATCCATGAACACAAGCCTGCCCTCATATTCGCCGAATATGAAGGAGGTCTCGGTACCCTGAGCGTCTGCGCCCTTTATTTCGGCATATTCTCCGTCATCATCGCTTTTTATTAGCATTGTCCACCTTACGCCAGACTCGTTATATACATAGCTTCTGCCGTTTTCGTTGACCTCCTCCGACACGGGCTCCAGCACTCTGCCGTTGTGCATGAGCTGTGACGCTTCGCCCGCGTAATCAACGGCAAATTCTCCGTCCTTAGTTACTATTATTCCCTTCATGCCGTCTATTTTTACATCCTCATAGAAGCTTGCCGTATAGTCAAGACCCTCTCCGTTTTTAACGGCATTATATATTATATTTATTTTCTGCACTATCACCGCGTTTGAATTGAGGAAGACTATGAGTCCAACTACTCCGGCGGCGATGACGCAGAGCGCCGCCGCGGCTGTTTTTTTGCTCTTCCGCACAAATATATAATAAATCGTGCATACGGCTGCCGAAAAGCCTATGCCGAGCACAACGCCCAAAAGTCCGCCCACGGAATCGGAGCCGACAACGCAAAGGCAGAGCACGGCCGCCAAAACGGCAAAGAGCCACTTAAGCCTGCTTTTAAGGGGCATGAGCACGGCAAGCACGGCAAAGAATGAAAACATCATACCGAAGTACATGCCGGCACAGTTAGGATTATATAAGGTCGCAAAAACGGAATCGAACTTTATCCTCATGGGCGAACCGCTGTATTTGCTCCCCATCACAAGCTTGCTGAACCATTCCGTAGAAAATATATTATAGCCAAAAAACTGAAGTATGCCTACACCGCCCAAGAGCACCGCGGAGAGCACAAAGCCCCACATAAGAAAGTCAAAGCGTTTTCTCTCGGACGAAAATGCCATGGCAACTATCATGAAGACCATGTAGCAGACCCACACGAAAAGGCCCTCATATCTCTCCGAAACACCGAAAAAGGCAGTCTGCTTTTCGGATGAAAAAAGACAGGATAAAAGCGAAAGAAAAAGCAATATGCCTGCCATAATGACCGGCTTTGATTTGAAATTGATCGTAAAGCCGTCCTCGCTCAATATCTGAAACGCCATAAACACGGTTATTATAACGCCCATTGTGAGTATAAACACAGACTTGCAGTATGAAAAAATGTCATTCACAGCCTGCGCCGAGCGTATAACTCCGTATTCCTCCGCGCTTATGCTCACTGCGTTGAGCTTGCACACAAAGGGAATGAGTGATACGACTATTATAAGAAATATGCCCATAAGCTTGTCCGAGCCCGTGAGCGCGCTTTTTTTTGATTTATCCATATATATACCTGCCTTTGCATAGTAATCTATACTAAGTATACCATAATGTGAACGGTTTTACAATAACAAAACTATTAAGGTTGGAGAGGAGGGAATATGCGACTATTTAATATTATAAACGCTGTGCGCAGTAAAAAATCCGGATGTAGGCTATGCCAACTTCCGGATATTGGTTTGTTATTTAAGGCTATTCATTTGTAGAAGCCGCATACATTACCGCAAGCTCCTCTGTGGTATAAATTTCACTTTCAAAATATTTCAGAGTAGAAAAATCACAATATTTGGCATTATGTAAAATATCGGATTGGGATTTTGCTTTTTTGTAATTCTTTATACATTTTTCCATCTTCTGCTGTATAATTCTGTCTTTACCAACCAGTTTTTGAAATTCCTTTGGTCTGATAACGATCCTTTTATTATCAACATAAGCCGATTTTAATATAGGTATTGCTTTAGTAAAATCCAATCCGCATTTTGCTGCTTTATCTGTCCATAAAACATCTTTATCATGTGATATGTTAGACCTCAAAGGGACAGCAAAAGTCAACCCATTTACCGTGGTTAAAACTTGTATATAAGGTCTGTACTCTTTTAAAAGCATTTCGGGAAATTGATCGCTTGGATAATCATTATAAAATTGTTTTGACAAATGACAAATCTTCAAAATATTTCCTCCGACCGCATATAATATAATAAAAGCTCCCACAATATGCAGGAGCTTCTGACGTCTTCTTTATGAGCTTTTTTTTGTTTACCCTGCTCGTGGCTCTACGAACCAGTCTTCCGTTGGGATATTTTTTTAATTAACGTTTCGCTATCCTACGAAACAATCTTCTTTAGAAGATTAAAACGAAGACGGAGAAAACATAACTTTTTTCCTCATTTATATTATACTAAATTCAATCAAATATGTCAATATATTTTGCAATTATTTATATAATTTCCGTCATACCGGTTTCAGCCGATATAATGCGACACTCTGAAAAAAAGGTACCGAGATACCCTTTTATCATATTTCATCATTCCTTATTATTCTTTTCAAGCTCGCTCAGCTTATACGAAAGGGTCATTACGCTTTCGGTGAGGTGAGCGTTTTCCACCACCACATTGTCGGGGGTATTGAGGTCGATATGCGAAAAATTCCATATTCCTCTCACGCCGTTTTCAACAAGTATGGGGGATATTTTGGGGGCGTTGTACTTGGGTATTGAAAGCACCGCAATGTCGACTCTGTTTTCCTTCAAAAACGGCTCCAGCTCCGATATGTCCATTATAACTACATCGCCTGCCGTCTTGCCCACGATGTCGGGGTTTTTATCGAAGGCACCTATGAACTTGAAGCCTCTTTTTCTGAAGTTGGGATAGTTGGCAAGAGCCTGACCCAGATTGCCCGCTCCTATTATTATCATATTATATTCTCTGTCAAGTCCTAATATTTTTTTGATCTCGTCATAGAGCATTTCTACATTGTAGCCGTAGCCCCTCTGACCGAAGCATCCGAATTTATTGAGGTCCTGCCTTATCTGCGAGGCTGTAACGCCCATTTTTTTGCTGAGGTCTCCGGAGGATATCCTGGTTATGCCGTGCTCCAGAAGATCGCCTAAATATCTGTAATATCTGGGAAGCCTTTTTACAACGGCAAGAGATATTTTTTCGTTCTCGTCTTTACTCATAGCTTACCACCTTTTTAATTAGCTTTTTTATATTATAAAATAATTAGCTTTTTTTGTCAATCTTTACTTTTTGGTCTTTTATTTGCAAGGTTTTTCTGTTAAAATAATAATATCTGAAAACGGAGGACAGAATATGATACTTGCACTCAGCAATGTGTCAAAGGCATTTGGCACGAATATTGTACTTGACAATGTTTCATTCCACATAGAGGAAAAGGAAAAAATAGGTATAGTGGGCGTAAACGGAGCGGGAAAGTCTACTCTTCTGAAGCTTATAACGGGCGAGCTTTCGCTTGACTCGGGACAGGTGATAATGCCAAAAAATGTGACTGTGGGCTATTTTTCGCAGAGCTTGGAGCTGGACAGCGAAAGGACTGTATATGATGAGCTTATGAGCGTTTTTGAGCCCATAAAGGCTATGGAAAAAGAACAGAGAGATCTGGAGACTCTTATGTCGC
The DNA here is from genome assembly GCA_947632235.1 of uncultured Clostridia bacterium. Taxonomy (GTDB): domain Bacteria; phylum Bacillota; class Clostridia; order Lachnospirales; family CAG-274; genus Gallispira. The sequence continues at coordinate 9,331 of CANROO010000002.1, read as the reverse complement.
ACACGGACGGAGAGGAGCTTAAGGCGCTCATGTCGAGGTATTCCGAGCTTTCTCACGCTATGGAGGAAAACGATGCATACAGCTGTGAAAGCAGGCTGAGGGGCGTTATAAAGGGTCTTGGCTTCAGCGAGGATGAAAGCAGGCAGAAGATAAACGAGCTTTCGGGCGGACAGAAGACAAGGGCGGCGCTTGGCAAGCTCCTGCTTTTAAGCCCGGACATACTGCTTTTGGACGAGCCTACCAATCACCTTGACATAGAGTCCGTAAGCTGGCTTGAGGACTTCCTCAAGGGCTATGATAAGGCTGTAGTTATAGTTTCGCACGACAGATATTTTCTGGACAGGATAGTGAACAAAATTGTGGAGATAGAGAACACAAGGGCGCGCGAATACTTCGGAAGCTACACCTATTATGCCCAAAAAAAGCAGGCGGACAGGGAAAACGAATACCGCAGATATATAAATCAGCAAAGGGAGATAAAAAGGCAGGAGGAGGTAATAAAAAAGCTAAGGGAATTCAACAGGGAGAAGTCCGTAAAGCGCGCCGAGAGCCGTGAAAAGCTCCTTAACAAAACGGAAAGGCTTTCCGCTCCCGATTCTCTTCCGGACAGCATACGCTTTAAGATCACGCCTTCAAGGCCGAGCGGAAACGATGTGCTGAGCATAAAGGATCTTGAAATGGCATTTGACGGCGTTACGCTTTTTAAAAATGTATCATTCGAAATAAAAAAGGGCGAAAAGGTCGCTCTCATAGGGCCTAACGGCATAGGAAAGACAACGCTTTTCAGAATAATACTGGGAAAGCTGGAGCCTGCGGGAGGCAGTGCCGTGACGGGAGCAAACGTAATAACGGGCTGCTACGATCAGGAGCAGGAGGATCTTGACCTTGACAAGACTATATTTGATGAAATATCGGACGCTTATCCCAAGCTCACAAACACCGTCATACGCAGCACTCTTGCCGCCTTTGTGTTCAGAGGCGATGATGCCTTCAAGACAATAGATACGCTCAGCGGAGGAGAAAGGGGCAGAGTCGCCCTTGCCAAGATAATGCTTTCCAACGCCAATTTTCTGCTTCTGGACGAGCCTACAAATCACCTGGATATAAATTCAAAGGAAATACTGGAGGACGCTCTTAGAGATTACGAGGGCACTGTGCTCTATATTTCGCACGACAGATATTTTATAAACGCCGCGGCGGACAAGGTGATAGAGCTTAACAGAGACGGGGCTGTAACATATCTCGGAAATTACGACTACTACATGGAGAAGAAGGCCTCGGCGGAGGAAAAGGACAAGGCACGGGAATACAGGGAGGAGACCGAAAACAAGCTGGACTGGAAAAAGCAGAAGGAAGCGCAGGCACAGCAGAGGAAACGCGAAAACCGCATAAAAAAGCTTGAAGAGGAAATAAAAGAAACGGAGGAAAAAATAGACGGGCTGGACAGGCTTCTGGAAAGCGAGGAGGTATATACAAGCTCTGCGCGTTCACGCGAGGTGTACGAGGAGAAGGAGGCTCTGGAGGAAAGGCTTATGGCGCTCTATGAGGAGCAGGAGGAGATAATGCAATAAAAAATTGCCCCACCGAAATGGGGCAATTTTTTATTGCAAATTTAATTAACGCTCTCGTCTACCTTCTGCATTATAACTGCCATCTGAGCTCTTGTTATCTTAGCCGTGGGCTCAAGAGTGGTAGCTGAGGTTCCGCTTATGGCTCCGCTGTTTATAAGAGCCGCAACTGCAGTCCTGTTCTCGGCGGATATCTGACCTGCGTCTGTGTACCTTGAAAGCACTGATGTATCGGTATTGAGACCGCCCTTTACCTTTGCAAGTCCCTTATATACCATTACCATGACCTCTTCCCTCGTTATATAGTCGTTGGGGCGGAAGTTGTTGTTCTTTACGCCTGCCTCAACGCCGTTTGCAAGGGCCGCCATAACATAGCTGTAGTAATAGTTCTTTGATGAAATGTCGTTGTACTCGGCATTTACATTGCTGTCGTCAAGCTTGAGCATCTTTGCAAGCACTATTGTAAAGTCGCATCTCTTGCAGTTGGCATCGGGTGAAAATCTGCTGCCGCCAACGCCTACTATATAGCCCTTTGAAGCCATGTCCTTAATGGCGTTGACTGCCCATGCTCTGTGTGAAATATCACTGAAGTTCACGGTATTCTGCGTTGCCGCCGGCTTGGAGGTCTGGACCTGAGACTGTGTTGCTCTCTGAACGGATGCAGTAGTCGCCTCCGTAGTTCTTTCCGTTGTGGATGAGGAGCTTACGCCCGATACGGTAACGAATATCTGTATTATGTCGCCGTCCTCATGCTCGCATATGATAGAAGCAATGCCGTTTGCAACGCCCGTTACCTTACCGTTTGAATTGACTGTGGCAACTGCCTTGCGGTCGCTTGTGAAGCTGTATTCATCTACATTCTCGTCAAGGTAATTGGCAAGGTCCTTTGACTGCTTGCCCTTTATTGACATTTCATCTGTAGAATATCTGTCGTCAACGTATACAGAAAACCTGTATCTGTCATCGCCCTTGGCTGTAACCGTGGTCTTGCCCTCATCGCGCGCTCTTATAACGCCGTCACTCTCGTCTACGCTTGCAACATCGTCATCGTCCACGGTCCAGTCGTATTCATCGGGATCGTCCTCAAGAATGTCGCTTACATCCACCTTGTCGCCCGTGCCGAGATAAATATCCCATGAAAGCTTAGCGGCAACCTTTGAGGAGCTGCTGCTTGAGCTTCTGTCGTCATCGTCATCGTCATCGTCATCTACGGTTATTTTGAAGCTGTATCTCAGATCATCGTATTTTGCCGTAATTGTGGCGCTTCCTTCTCTCACGCCCTTTGCAACGCCCTTTGATGTAACGGTGACATATCTTTCGTTGCTGGATTCCCAGTCATACTTTGAAGCCGAATAGCTGTCGTCCACATATTTGTAAAGATCCTTTGTTTCGCCCACGTCTATGGTGTAGCTCTTGGAGCTTGATGACGAGGACTCTACCTCCACATCAAAGGTATACTTGTAATGCGTATTGTTCTTTGTAAGCTCTGCCGTTACGGTGCAGACTCCCCTCTTTTTACCGGTAAGCTTTCCGCTTGAGCTTATGGTCGCAACAGCGGTGTTGCTCGATGTCCACTTGAACTCCGAGGCTGCGGGCGCCGTAGACGGTATGTATGACGAAAGATCCTTTGTGTCGTTGGCGTCAAGACTTATGGAACGGTTGCTTGCGACCTCCTTAACGCCTGTGCTTGATGAGCTTGAAGAGCTCTTTGTGGTCGTTTCCGTCTTTTTCTCCGTAGTAGGCTCCGTTTTAGCCTTTGTTGTGGCCTCTGTCGCCTTTTCGGTAACCTTCTCGGTAGGCTTTTCGGCAGGCTTTTCCGTTGCCTTCTCGGTGGGCTTTTCTGTCTCCTTTTCAGTAGGCTTCTCGGTTTCCTTTTCGGTCTCCTTTTCGGTTTCCTTCTCGGTCTCCTTTTCCTGCTCTCCGCCTTCGTCCGTCTGCTCCTGAGATGCCGTGTTGTCCGCATCATCGGCATAGACTGCCGTTATTGCCGAAAAAGCAAGGCAAAACGAGAGTAAAACTGCAGTAACTCTTTTTTTCATATTATATAACCTCCTTTATTTTGCATAGGCGTATTCGCCCATGAATAAAATCTCTTTTCCGTCCGCTATTACAAATGTGAATGGCTTGTCGGCAACAAATTCCTTGGGTCCGAGATCTGGCATAAGAGCCGTTGCCTCCACCATTACCGCCGTTACAGCGGCTGCCTCGGTACCGTTTTCGTCCACATCTATATAGGTCTTGTGGAGCACCTTGTCTATATAAAAATTAATATCCGAGACCTTGTTCCCAAACATGGGCATAAAGTCCGCTTTGCTGTCGTCAAAAGCCGTATTTATGCCAAGCTTTGAAAGCATGTCGTTAAGCTCGGTGTCAAATTTAATATTGAACTTGGGTATGGCGGCATCCACCTCGCAGTACTGTATTTTGTCGATATACTCCGATATGTCGCCTACGGGCTTGTCCCCGTTTAAAATGATATACATTGCAGGACTGCCTCTGTACGCGAGCTGAAGCATCTTCACATCGCCGTCCTCATAATAGCCGAAGCGGTCCTTTTGGTGCATGAAGTCTATGTCCGTCTTGCTGCCGTCTCTGCCGGTGAAGGTCTGCTTTGAGGTCATAGCCTTATTGAATTGGCTTGACCATGTTCCCTTGAAGTACACCGCATTCACAAGCGCCGCCAGAAAATCTGGCGAATCGATTATTTTGTCTATCTTGCCGTTTGTGCTCTCGCTGCACCACTTATTTATTTTTGAAACTGCATCGTCCGAGCTTACCAAGCCCATTTCTGCGTTGTAATATTCCTTCATTTTGTCGGCATAGGCTTTGTCAAATTCAATGCCCATAGCCCTTGTAGTGTTGAGCCAAATGCTGTCTGAAATTCTGAGCTGTGCCATATCCTCATTGGAATAGCGCTCTATGAGATTTTGTACATAGGTATTAAATTCGTCAATATCCTCTATATCCAGAGCGGAAAGTATCTCCTGCCTTGTGTCGCCCTGCGCTCCGTTTGCCGCCAGCGCAAGCGCCAGCTTTATGCTTAAGGGCGAGAACATATAGTTTTTATTCTCGGGCATGAGAGCGTTCAGCTTATAGGCAAAGCCGTCTGCCGTATTTTCGGCCGGAACAGCCGTTTCTCCCGCATCGCTCCCCTGCTCCTTTGAATTTATGTAAGCCGTCTTTGTATCGCCGTCCCAGCTGACATTGAGCCCCAGCGCCTCTCCTACGGCTCTTAAGGGTATGTACACCCTGTCGTTAAGTATAACGGGCTCGGTATCAAGCTCCTTGTCGTTCACGACAACGGAGACCGCCCTGCCTCCCGCATAGCCCACGGCGCCTGCCGTAAGCACAGCACAGAGCGTGAGAGCGCATATCCTTATAAATTTACCCTTCATAAAAAACCTCCTTTTTTTATTTAATGCACCTGTCCGTCTATCGACTTTGCCCTGTACTTGGAATAGGCAAAGCGCTGACTGTGATAAAGTCCGTAATATCCCGAAAGCATATAGCTGATGGATATTGAAAGCAGGAAATACGGCACAGCCTCTATGCCGAAAAGCTCCAGAGCTATGAGCAGAGAGGAAATGGGGCAGTTGGTAACTCCGCAGAAAATGGACACCATGCCTATAGCCGCGCAAAGCGACGGCGACATACCCATGACGCTTCCCATAAAGCATCCGAAGGTCGCGCCTATACAGAATGAAGGAACTATCTCTCCGCCCTTATAACCGCTTGCAAGCGTTATTGCCGTAAACAGTATTTTCCACACAAAATCGAGAGGTCTTGCATTGCCTTCTATGGCTGTTTCTATAAGCTCCATTCCCGTGCCGGTATAGTCCCAGCATTGCAGAAGAAGAATGAGTATTATTATAAGGGTACCGCCTATGACCGCTCTTGCAAAAACATTGGAGAAAAATCCCGACATAAGCTTATGCATGGCTTTAAGCACTATACAGAATATAACGCTCACGCCCGCGCAAAGACAAGCCAGAAAAATTGTCTTGCCTGCCGTAACAGCCGAAAAATTGACTATTTCGGTTATATTAAAGCTCTCGGGCACGGCTCCGAGCCTTACAGCCACAGCGCTTGCCATAAGCGAGGCTATGGTGCAGGGAACAAGCGCGGAATACTGCATTATACCCACGCTGACCACTTCCATTGAAAACACCGCGGCAGCTATGGGAGTTCCGAAAAGCGCAGAAAATGCGGCGCTCATGCCCGACATTATAAATACCTTCTTGTCCTCGCTGTTGAGCTTGAAAAGCCCGCCGAAGAAGTTGCCTATGCTTCCGCCTATCTGCAAAGCAGCGCCCTCGCGTCCCGCAGAACCGCCGAACGCCTGTGTTATGACGGTGGAAACAAATATGAGGGGCGTCATCCTGAGCGGTATTTCCTTGCCCGACTGTATGGACTCCAGCACAAGGTTTGTGCCTCCGTCCTTTGAATAATCCAAAAGCTTATAAAAGCCTGCTATCAGCACTCCGCCCAAAGGCAGAAGGAACACCATTTCGGGAGAAGCCACTCTTGCGGCTATGCTCCGCCTTAAGCAATATGAAAAGGCGGCGCATACAAGTCCCAGCACTATGCCCGTGTATATAGAAAAGCCTATCCATCTGCCAAGTATGCCCAGACGGTTGAAAATATGCTTGAAGAACCTAACTACATAGTCCATAAATTTACCTCATAATATCAGCAGTTTATGAAATATTCCATTATCCTATAACCGAGTTCTATGAAAAGACCGCTCTCCTTAGCTCCCTTTTCCGTGAACACTCCGCCCTTTGCAGGCTCGCTCTTTTTGTAGATGAGGAAAGGAATTGGGTCGTTTGTGTGAGTTCTGAGGCTTAAAGGCGTAGCGTGGTCGGGCATTATGAGAACCTTATAATCATCATAGCCTTCAAGAGACTTTAAAACGGGAGCAAGTATTTTTTCATCTATTATTTCTATAGATTTTTTCTTATTTTCTATCTCGTTTCTGTGACCGCACTCGTCGGGAGCCTCCACATGGATATAAACAAGGTCCTGACCGTTTGCAAATTCCTTTATGGCTGCCTGAGCCTTGCCGTCAAAGTTGGTATCCATATAGCCCGTTGCGCCGTCTACATGCACAACATTCATTTCCGAAAACTTGCCAATGCCCTTAAGGAGGTCAACAGCAGAGATCATGGACGCATTAAGACCGTATTTCTGCTTGAAGGGAGTGAGACTTGCTCTTACGCCCTCGCCCCAAAGCCACATACTGTTGGCAGGTCTTAAGCCCTTTGCTATCCTCGCCTTATTTACGGGATGATCCTTCAAAAGGTCGTAGGACTTCACCATGAGTTCATAGAGCTTTTGGGCATTCTCGTGCTTGGGTATATATTCCTTTATGGGTTTGCCCGTTATGTCGTGGGGCGGTGTGAGACTTCCCACATCGAGAGTGCCGTGATCCCATATGAGGCAATGGCGGTAACTTACTCCGCTATAGAGCTTAAATTCGTCATTGCCGAGTTTTTCCTCGAGGTAGTCCACGAGTATTTTAGCTTCTTCCGTGCTTATATCGTCGGAGCAGTAGTCAAGTATGGTCTTGTCCTCATATTTTTCTTCATCGGAAAGAGTGACAAGGTTACACCTGAACGAAATATCCGTATCTTTCATATCAATACCTATAGAACCCGCTTCAAGAGGCGAACGACCCGTGTAGCACTCCTCGGGATCATAGCCGAGAACGGAAAGATTTGCAACATCGCTGCCGGGCTTCATCTTGTCGGCAACGGTCTTTACAAGACCTACCGTGCCCGTATTTGCAAGCTTATCCATATTGGGCTTGTGAGCCGCCTCCATAGGCGTTTTATTGCCAAGCTCGGGCACGGGATAGTCAGCCATGCCGTCACAAAGTAAAACCAGATACTTCATTTTTTATTTCCTTCTTTCATTTTTTGTCTTTGATTTACCACTACATTTTACCACAATATTATTTTGTTAGCAATAATTTAATATTTTTTTATTGAAAAAAATTAAAGACCGTCCCAAGGTATACTTTGGGACGCACTGTAAAGGAGAAAATCATTATAAAAGCATTATATATAAGATGACACGGAAATAATGGCAGGAAAATCATACGGTAGAGAAGGCTCTGAACAGCCTTCAGCAAAAAACCATGAGGCGGGGATATCCCCGCCTCATTCGGATTTGCATATTTTTATTTGCTCAGATATTTATCTATTGCATCGGCGGCATTTTTGCCTGCGCCCATGGCAAGTATGACGGTGGCTGCGCCGGTTACGGCGTCACCGCCTGCGTATACGCCCTCTTTTGAGGTAAGGCCTGTGTCCTCCTCGGCAACGATGCACTTCCACTTGTTTGTATCAAGACCGGGAGTGGTGGAGCTTATGAGCGGATTGGGCGATGTGCCCAAGCTCATGACTACCATATCCACATCCATTACAAACTCCGAGCCGGGGATCTCAACGGGGCGTCTTCTTCCGCTCTCATCGGGCTCGCCGAGCTCCATTTTGATGCACTTCATGCCCGATACCCAGCCCTCGTCATCCGTGAGTATCTCAATGGGATTGGTAAGCGTATTGAATATAACGCCCTCCTCCTTGGCATGGTGTATTTCCTCAATTCTGGCAGGAAGCTCATTCTCGCTTCTTCTGTAGACTATATGAGCCTCTGCGCCAAGCCTTAAGGCAGTTCTCACGGCATCCATGGCAACATTTCCTCCGCCTATTACGGCGACCTTCTTGCCTGTTCTGACGGGAGTATCATATTCATCGTCAAAGGCGCGCATGAGGTTTACTCTTGTAAGATACTCGTTAGCCGAAACAACGCCCATGGCTGTTTCGCCCGGAATATTCATAAACTTGGGAAGTCCTGCGCCCGAGCCAATGAATACGGCATCAAAGTGCTCCTTTTCCATAAGCTCGTCAATTGAAACTGTCTTGCCTATTATTACATTTGTCTCTATCTTTACGCCGAGCTTTTTGATATTCTCTACCTCGTGCATAACGACATCGTTCTTGGGAAGTCTGAACTCGGGTATACCGTAGCTCAGAACTCCGCCTGCCTTATGCAGTGCCTCAAATATAGTGACATCATAGCCCTTCTTTGCAAGATCGCCTGCGCAGGTAAGTCCCGCGGGGCCTGCGCCTATAACGGCTACCTTCTTATTCTTGGGCTCTGCCTTTTCAACAAGGTCGATGTTGTGCTCTCTTGACCAGTCTGCTGTGAACCTTTCGAGCTTGCCTATTGAAACGGCATCGCCCTTATTGCCGAGCACGCATCTGCCCTCGCACTGTGTTTCCTGAGGACAAACTCTTCCGCATACTGCAGGGAGAGCCGAATACTTGGCGATCTCCTTTGCAGCGCCCTCGAAATCCTCTTCCTTTATCCTGCCTATGAAGGCAGGTATATTTATATTGACGGGACAGCCCTTTACGCACATGGGGTTTTTACAGCTGAGACATCTCTGAGCCTCCGCAACAGCCTCCTCTGCGTTGTAGCCGAGGCATACCTCGTCAAAGTTTGTTGCTCTTACCTTGGGATCCTGTTCTCTTACGGGAACCTTTGTGTAATTTACAGCCATTACTTGTCACCTCCGCATCCGCAGCCGCCGTTTTTGTGGGTTGCGCCTTCCTCATATCTGAGCTTAGCTCTGCCCTCTTCGGTCTTATACATTGTCTGTCTTCTCATAGCTCCGTCATAGTCTACCTTATGTCCGTCAAACTCGGGACCGTCAACGCAGGCAAACTTGACCTCTCCGTCCACAACCACACGGCAGG
>CANROO010000001.1 GCA_947632235.1 uncultured Clostridia bacterium | reverse complement strand
AGCTTGCCCTTCTTCTCCTCCGAAAGAAGCTCATCGGAAAGCTTTGCCTTGTACCTGCCGTAGAGCTCCAGATGCTCCGTGTCTATGCCGAATCTTTCGGCTACCTCTGTTATGGGCTGCATAACGCATTCCTGCGCTATCTGTATGTCGCTTTTCATATTGTTTCCCTCCCGAAATTTATATATTCATAGGTGATTTTCCTAAACATTATTTTAAACCTATTGCAAATCGTTGTCAATAATTAGGAGTAAAAAATTGTTGATAACACATTCTCCCTTCGGGCAGGGGTATAGATCTGTTTTCGGTTGGGGGATATAAAACACATTTTCATATCTTACAAAATAACTTTATCTCCGCCCGGCTATTTACATTTCCGCCCAAATATGTTATTATACAATAAATACGAAATACGGCAAAAGGAGAGAACACGCTATGAAACTCTGGGGCGGACGCTTCACAAAATCGACTGACAGCTTTACGGACCACTTCCACAGCTCCATATCATTCGACAGCAGAATGTACAGGGAGGACATACTCGGCAGCTGCGCGCACGCCGAAATGCTCGGCAGGCAGGGCATAATTCCCAAGGAGGACGCAGAGCTTATTATAAAGACGCTCAAGGAAATACTTGAGGACATAGAAAAGGGCAATGTGAGCTTTGACGAAAAGGCTGAGGACATACATATGAATGTAGAAACTCTGCTCATTTCAAGGATAGGCGACACGGGCAAAAGACTGCACACCGGCAGGAGCAGGAACGACCAGGTGGCTCTTGATATAAGGATGTATCTCAAACAGCAGATAATTGACATAAAGGCGCTTTTGAAGGAGCTTATAACGGTAATAAACAGCATTGCCGAGAGGAATACTTCCACCGTTATGCCCGGCTATACCCACCTGCAGAACGCTCAGCCCGTTACGCTTGCGCACCATGTTCTGGCTTATGCGGAGATGTTCAAGCGCGACTACGCAAGGCTGAGTGACACTTACAGGAGGACAAATGTAATGCCTCTGGGCTCGGGCGCTCTTGCTGCCACCACCTATCCCCTCGACAGGGAATTTGTGCGCGGGGCTCTGGGCTTTGAGAGCATAACTCTCGACTCCATGGACGGCGTGAGCGACAGAGACTTCGTTATAGAGCTTCTGAGTGCTCTTTCTATGATAATGATGCACCTTTCGCGCTTCTGCGAGGAAATAATAATATGGAACTCACAGCAGTACAAATTTGTGGAGATGGATGACGCTTATTCCACGGGAAGCTCCATTATGCCCCAGAAAAAGAACCCCGACATGGCAGAGCTCATAAGGGGCAAGACGGGCAGAGTTTACGGTCATCTCATGGCTATGCTCACCGTAATGAAGGGCATCCCCCTTGCGTACAACAAGGATATGCAGGAGGACAAGGAGGGCGTTTTTGACGCCGTTGACACCGTGAAGATGTGCCTGCCCGTTTTCACACGCATGATAGACACCATGACTATAAACAAGGACAATATGCGCCGTGCGGCAAGAAAGGGCTTCATGAACGCCACCGATGCTGCGGACTGGCTCGTGAAGCAGGGCGTGCCCTTCAGAGACGCCCATGCCGTCATAGGCAGGCTCGTGCTCTACTGCATAGAGCATGAAAAGGAGCTTGACGAGCTCACTCTTGAGGAATACAAGGCCGTGAGCGATGTTTTCACGGAGGATATATATAAGGCGATAGATCTGGATACCTGCGTCAATTCGAGAATGGTTGCAGGCGGACCGTCAGAGGAGTATATAAAGGGCCTTGTGGAGCTTAATAAAAAATATTTGGCAGAGCTTGATTAAAAGCGTGTTTTTGGGAAAAGCTATCCTTAAGGGATAGCTTTTTTATTTACACGAAAGGACTGATAACAATGAAAATGACATTCAGATGGTACGGTGAGGGCAATGACAGCGTTTCGCTCAGCGACATAAGGCAGATACCGGGCTGTTCGGGCATAATGGGCGTTCTGGACCAATACCCTGCGGGTGAGGTATGGCAGAAGGACGAAATAGAAAAATATGTGAAGCATGTGCATTCCTACGGTCTTGAAGTAGAGGTGATAGAGAGCGTGAATGTGCATGAGGACATCAAAATGGGTCTGCCGTCAAGGGATAAATATATAGAAAACTATATAACCACTGTAAAAAATCTGGCTGAAAACGGCGTGAAGGTGGTAGTCTATAACTTTATGCCCGTTTTCGACTGGCTCAGGACAGACCTTGCGGGCGAGGTGGGGGACGGCTCAACCGCTCTCTGCTATGACGATGAAAAGCTGAAGGGCATGACGCCGCGCGACATAGTGGAGAGCACACTCGAGGGCAGCAAGGGCTTTCCTCTGCCGGGCTGGGAGGCGGACAGGCTTTCCGAGCTTGAAAAGACGCTTGAAATTTACAAGGGCATAACCGAGGACGATCTGAGAGCCAATTATAAATATTTTCTGGAAAAAATAATACCCGCCTGCGAGGAGGCAGGCGTAAAAATGGCAGTGCATCCCGATGACCCTGCATGGCCTCTTTTCGGCCTGCCGAGGATAGCTCATTCCAAGGAGGACTTCGATATAATAACGGATATGGTGGATTCGCCTTCTAACTGCCTCTGCCTCTGTTCGGGCTCTCTCGGCTCCTCGCCCGATAACGATATTCCCGGCATAATACGGCACTTCGGCAAAAAAGGCAGGATCGCCTGCGCCCATGTGCGCAATATTAAATACCTCGGCAATAAGAAGTTCAGGGAGGCTTCGCACCTTTCAAGCGACGGCGACCTGGATATGTATGAAATAGTGCGGGCGATATTCGATACCTGCCCAGATATATATATACGCCCCGACCACGGCAGAATGATATGGGGCGAAAAGGCAAGACCCGGCTACGGACTGTATGACCGCGCTCTGGGTATAATGTATATAAACGGCCTGTGGGAGGCAATGGAAAAGGGAAAGCAGGAGCGAGCCTAAAAAGCCCTCGGTCAGCTCGAAGAGTTGACCGAGGGGGATGCGTTGATAACAGCTTTTTACTTCCTTCGCCCTTTTCACACAAGTATATCAAATTTCTGCTCAAAAAAAGCACATACACATGTAAGCGCTTTTTTATCTAAAGTCTATATTCCGTCATTGCCTTCGTTTTGAGTTACGGCAAAATCTGCAGTAACCGAAATTTCATCCGTTTTGCTATTCAAAATCCACCCTGTCTTCACATGCGGTCAAAATGCTATAGACTTACATACACATCCCTTCTCTTATCCCTCAGTACGGGGAATTTTTCTCTATATTTTTTTACATCGTTTTTCAATTCTACGGTCATTGCGCCTTCTTTATTTTCTGCCGAGGCCAATATTTTTCCGTCGGGGTCAATGAGCGTGCTGCCGCCTTCATAGCGTATGCCCCCTATATTTCCGGTACAGTTTATGCCTATCACATAGCATCTGTTTTCTATAGCGCGCGCCTTAAGGAGGGTGCTCCAGTGCTCCCGCCTTGCCCCGGGCCAGTTGGCAGGCACGATTATTATATCCGCCTCGAAAGCCCTGAATATTTCGGGGAAGCGGAGGTCATAGCATATGGCAGGCAGAAATTTAAAGCCCATAAATTCAAAGGGCGAAAGCCTATCTCCGCCCTTGAAAAACTTATTTTCCCCTCCATAGCTGAAGGGGTGTATCTTTACATAGTCCGAAAGCACCGCATCGCCGTTTACGACCGTGTAGTGATTTTCCGACATTTCGCCGTCCTTCAATACCCAGCCGAAGCCCACAGCTCTGCCGTATTTCCGTGAAAGGGCCTTCATTGTGCGCACCGTGCTTTTGTCATTTTCGCCCGTGAGCGCGGTATTCATTGAAAAGCCCGTAAAGCTCATTTCGGGAAAGAGCAGTATGTCCGCAGAGCTCTGCGCAATAAGCTCCTCTGCCCTTGAAATATTTTCCTCTTTATTTTCCCATATTATGCCTGTCTGGCAGATATCAACGCGCATAGCGCCACTTCCTTAACTTATTCGGCAGTATACGCAAGTATACAGCTTCCCTGCGCCCTGCACTTCACCTTAAGACAGCCGTCCTTCACGGAATAATGCTGTTTCTGCGTGTCCCAGTCACCCTCGCCCGACTGCAGTATCCTTGTGAACACGGTGCCGTTTTTTACCTCCGTGCGCCATGCGGGCACGGTTATCTCCTGCGATGTTTCATTGTTGTTTATTATAACTATTATTTTTTCCTTGTCCGTCCATCTGCCGTAGCACATTATGCCGTAGCCCATGTAGAGATAGTCCAGAGAGCCGAATGACAGCGCCCTGTATTTCTTGTGAATGGCTATAAGCTTTTTATAGTATTTTATGAGGTCCTTGTCCTCTCTGCCCCAAGGGTAGGGACGGCGGCAGTCGGGATCGGTCCAGCCCGTAAGTCCCGCTTCATCGCCGTAATATATCGTGGGCGCGCCTATCCATGTCATCTGGAAGGTGATAGCCTCGCGCATTATGTCCTTGTTTATGCCCGTGTCAGCCTCTGCGCTTCCCATGGTGTGGAGCCTGCCCATTTTTTTGTTTGTCCTTGTGAGGAATCTGGAATGGTCGTGATTTGAAAGCTCGTTCATGGCTACGGAAAGGCTCTCGTAGCTGAAACGCGACATAAAGTAGCGCATACTGCTCTCAAAGTCCGCCGAGTTGTTGAATTTATCCCAAGCACACTGCTCGCTGTGCTTTTCCATGCCCGTCAGAAACCATGTGATAGGCTCCATAAAGGCATCGTAGTTCATGACGGTGTCCCACTGGTCGCCTCCGAGCCAGTCCTTGGGGTCGCCGTAGTGCTCGGCAAGTATTATGGCATCGGGATTTGCTTCCTTCACGGCCTTTCTGAAATCGCGCCAGAACTGCATGTTGTATTCCTTGCTCGTACACAGGTCGGCAGCCACGTCAAGCCTCCAGCCGTCCGCATTATAAGGCGGTGACACCCACTTTTTGCCTATGCCTATTATATAGTCGTAAAGCTCCTTGGAGCCTTCAAAGTTCAGCTTGGGATGATTTGCATGGCCCCACCAGCCGTCATAGTTTTCATTGCCCGGCCAGTGTCCGCCGTGCCAGCTGAAAAAGTCGTGATAAGGACTGCTTTCGCTCATGAATGCGCCGTCCGGATAGCCGTTTCTCTTGTAAAAGCCCTCCCTGTCGAGCCACTTGTTGAAGGCTCCGCAGTGGTTGAAAACGCCGTCCAGTATCACCCTTATGCCGTTTTTGTGCGCAAGGGCTATAAGCTCTGCCATAAGGGCGTTGCTGGCTTCAAGGTTTTCCTTGTCGGTAGTCCTTATCATATACATGCTGGCTTCGGCATTGTCCTTTTTGCCGTCCTCAAGGGGCTTTCCGCCGTCATTTATTATAACGCCGTAGTGAGGATCCACGCTGTCGTAGTCCTGCGTGTCGTATTTGTGGTTGCTGGGCGAAACGAAAATGGGATTGAAATATATTACTTCTACGCCCAGATCCCTGAGATATTCCATTTTGTCCATAACGCCCTTGAGATCTCCGCCGTAGAAATTGCAGACATCCAGATTTTCAACGGGCGCGTCCCAGTCCTTGACCGACTTTGCGGTCACTCCGAGATAGGCGTATTCGTTGTCGACTACATCGTTTGTCTTGTCGCCGTTATAAAAACGGTCCACATATATCTGATACATAACGGCGCCCTTTGCCCAGTCGGGCGTCTTGAAATCGGGTATAACAACAAAGTTGAAGTCGGGGTTGAGGTTTTTTACAAAGCCCTGCTTGTTGTAGTAGTACACTCTTTCCTTGTTTTTAAGCTCAAAGAAATACTCCGCCCTTTCGCCGCCGCAGGTCAGGGTATAGCTGTAGTAGTCGAACCGTTCATCGCTCTCAGCAACGCGCATGGTGTGCTTTTCGCCGTTATAGCAGAGCCTGACGGTATCTATGTTGTCCTTTGCGGTCCTTATCCTTATGGAAAATTTCTCGCCCGAGGCAGGAGAAACAGGCCGTCTGTAGTTCTCGCTCTCATCCGAAAAAACAGCGTCTATATTAACATAGGTGAAGTTCATCTTTGCCAGAAGCAATATTCTTTCTATATAAGTGTACTTATCCATATAAATTACCTCTTTAACGCCTTTAAATGCAGTCTTACTCTAATTTTAAATTTAAAATGCCCCGTTGTCAACATCTATTCACATTATAAAGGTGTTATAAAATAAAACTTTGTGTAAAGCTTATTTATTTTTTATTACTTTATTATCTTTCCCATTGCAACATCCACCTTGAAGGTCTCTGTTTTGCTTTCCTCCGTGGGAGCCTCTGCGCCGTTTTCATAGCGTGTTTCGCTGTAGGTGTTTGTAACGGTCGCAATGTCGCCCTCAAAGCTCACATCGCATAAGCAGGTGTATATATAGGGCACCTCAAAGAGCTTCTGAGGCGGATCGTTGTAGTATTTCTCGGCATCGGCGCTGTATTTTTCTATAAAATCCCTGCCTGCCTGCTTTGCGTCCTCCTCAAGCTTCTTGTTTATATCGGCGTTCTGTTCGCCCTCAAACTCGGGATACTGCACGATCATATTTATATAAGGCGTGCCGTCCTTAGCGGTCTTGTTCTCGCCGTATTCCTTTATTGTATAATTATGCACGGACTTAGCCTCCGCTTCTTCAAGCGCCTTGCCCGTCTTATTGTATTGTTCCAGCTTGTCGCTGTCAATATGCGCGCCGAATATGACTGCATAGTTTATTTCGTCCTCCAATGCTCCGCTTGAAGCCGTGTATTTAACTGTGAGTATGCCTGCCTCGCAGGAGGTCTCGCATGTCATGGCGTCATTTTCACTCGATGCCTCGGCAAGTGAAAGGGCTGCCTGCTCTGCGTCCGACTTCATGAGCTTGTTGAGCTTTTCGCGCGCCGTAAAGGGCACCTTGTCCGATATAACGGGATAAGAATAGCTTACGGAAACACTGTTTTCACTGTTTTCTGCGGAAGCGTCGGCAAATGTTATGTCGAGCTCCTCGGGAACTTCGTTGTCATATACCGTGGGCGGAGTTATGCTCACCCTTTTGTCGGCAGGATCCCACTCCACATCTGCGCCGAGCACCTCGGAGAGCACCCTCAAGGGAACCATTGTCCTGCCGTTTATTATCTGCGCGGGCACATCGCTTTCAACAGTAGAAAGGTCGCCTATAGCTACTGTTTTTGAGCCTATCTCTATGTCGCACACTATGCCTCCCAGGCTTGCCTCGCAGAGCTTAATATCCTCGAACCACTTTACCTCCGCGCCCATTTTTTCAAACACTGCGCGGAAGGGCACAAGCGTCCTGCCCTCAACTATAACGGGAGCCTGATCGCCCGTGAAGTCTATCTTTTCGCCGTTCACCTCTACGCTCACTGCGTCATCCGCATATGCGGGAGCGCACAAAAGCGCCGAAAACGCAAGAGCCGAGGCTATAAGTACTGCAGTTAATTTTTTCATTGTAATGTCCTCCTTTGAATAGTATTTAATGCTTTAATTATAACACAAAAAAAACTCTTTCGTCAATATATGTTAATATCTTACCCAATTATATAAATGTGTTTTCGTGAAGTATACCGCTTGACGAAGCAGTCAAAATCTGTTAGCATTATATATAGAATCGTTGTATATGTCAGACGGACAGCGGGGGTGATATCCAATGGCAATAAGCTGTAAAAAAATAAGAATCACGGCGATTTTTTTAATAATTGCGCTGAGCATGTCCTTTGGAGCAAACGCCCTTGCCGATACACAGTATACAGGGCAAAATCAGTATGCCTATACAGGTTTTTCGGGAATTTATCAGCAAATATGCGTGGGTGAAAGGGTCGTTTGTCAGTACGGCGGCAGTTTCCTTCTGTCGGATACGCCCGTTTCCGAACAGAGTGCTCAATTCCTGCCGAGAGATATGGGAGACGGAAGCTATGCCTTTGAAAACCGTTCGACAGAGAAAAGAATAGCCGCCGCAGAGGTAAACGAGGAGCTCCCTGCAACGCTCTATAATATCAGAAAATATCTGAATCCGAATCCCGACAGCTATGCAGGACTGAATGACGACACTCAGCACTGGATATTGGAAAAAGCCGGCGGAGATGACAAATACTGCTTAAAAAGCTTAAATAATGACCTCTATATGGGTGTTTCCGATGATGATAAATTAATAGCCGTATCAAGTGATAAAAAAGTGATTTTCACATTTGTACCCTTATATGATGAAAGTCCGTTGTACCGTCTTTCCGTAAATCCCGGCTATGAAAGACTTTCCGAGCTTCAGCGTAAGCGTTTGGAGCGCGTCTATGAAAGCGTAGCGGGAGATGTATTTGAACAAAGCGGAGATTATGCCGAGGGCAATACCCCCAAATCAACGCCCCGTGCAAAAATTGATGATATTTACAGGCAGGTTTCTTTCGGTTTCCAATTATGCCGATGAAAATAATCACGAAAGCTTTGCCGAATTCTGCAGATTTTATTTTTCCGCCTATACCAATAAGGACTGGGCGAGAGCATTGGAGATACTCTGCCCTAATCAATATGAACTGTTCAAGCGCGTCCGTATGGACTATCTGGACGGATATACACTATGGTATGACGGAGAGCCCGGCGATGTGAACGGTGACGGGGAAGTGACTGTCGTAGACGCTGTTCTGACGCTCAGATATACCGCGGATGAGAATCCGGGCGATGCCGAGTTTACAGAAAGCGCCGCAGATGTTACGGGGGACGGCTCCGTGACCGTTGATGACGCAGAAGCGATACTCAGGATAGCTATGAATGCAAGTATATAAGCTCACAGAGTGATCTGTATATATGAAGTGCGCACTTCTATAACCTTCATTTGCAGGTATGTGCGCTTTGCAGGCTGACCGCCTTGGCATATGTCAAGGCGGTTTTTTTGCCGTAAGCTCCGGCAATACCGCGCGCCCCATAAAATTAACAACTTTATTACAAAAATACAATTGATATTTATACAGAAATCTGTTATAGTATATGTGTATAAATATTGCGGAGGACATCCTCCCTTTTATCAACAAAAATACATACAGCGAGGTAATAAAAATGGAAAAGCTTGATCTACTCTATGTCGGCAAGGCAAAAAAGGTGTTCTCCACGGAGGATCCCGCGCTTTGCATATTTGAATACAAGGACGATGCCACAGCCTTCAACGGACTTAAAAAGGGCTCCTTTGACGGCAAGGGCATAATAAACAACCAAATGGCAAACTTTATTTTCAGGCTCCTTGAAAAGGAGGGCATAAAGACCCACCTTGTAGAGGAATTATCCCCAAGGGAGACCCTTGTGAAAAAGGTGGACATAATACCCCTTGAAGTGATAGTAAGGAATATCGCGGCAGGCTCCTTCTCAAAGAGATACGGAGTGGAGGAGGGCACGCCCTTCGTTTCGCCCACTCTTGAATTCAGCTACAAAAACGATGAGCTCGGCGATCCCCTCATAAACGACTATCAGGCTATAGCCCTCGGCGTGGTAACAAGAGAGGACATAGACACTATATCCGACATAGCCTTCAAGGTGAACGAGGGACTTAAAAAGATATTTATGAACATAGGCATAAAGCTAGTGGACTTCAAGATAGAGCTGGGCAGAACAGCCGACGGCGAGATAGTGCTTGCCGATGAGATAAGCCCCGACACCTGCCGTCTGTGGGACGCAGAGACCAACAAGAAGCTTGACAAGGATAGGTTCAGGCTGGATCTGGGAGAGTTCGGCGATGTATACAGAGAGGTATGGGGCAGACTGACGGAATACTACGGAAGGTAAAAGCTCATTCGGAGGTATGAAAAATGGCTAAACTTCATGAGGAATGCGGTGTGTTCGGCATTTACGATCCCGAAGGCAATCCCGCGGTTACGACATATTACGGACTTGTGGCTTTGCAGCACAGAGGACAGGAGGGCTGCGGAATAGCCGTAAACAGGGACAGAGATATATATCACTATAAGGATCAGGGGCTTGTGAACGAGGTCTTCGATGAAGAAAAGCTCGAAAAGCTCAAGGGCAGGATGGCAATAGGTCATGTGAGATACTCCACGGCAGGCGGTTCTCTCAGAGAGAATGTTCAGCCCCTTGTGCTGAGATATGTCAAGGGACAGCTTGCCATAAGCCACAACGGCAACATTACAAACGCCGCGGAGATACGCTCCAAGCTCGAAAGAAACGGCGCTATATTCCAGACTACGGCAGACACGGAGATAATAGCCTATCTCATAGCAAGGGAGAGGATAAACTCGGGCTCCATAGAAAAGGCTGTCAAGAACGCCATGAAGCTTCTTAAGGGCGCTTTTTCGCTCATAGTCATGAGCCCCAACAAAATGGTGGCGGCAAGAGACCCCTGGGGCTTCAGACCGCTTTCGCTGGGCAAAAGGGACAACGCCATAATTTTTTCAAGCGAGACCTGCGCCTTTGACGCAATAGATGCGGAATTTGTAAGAGATGTCACTCCCGGCGAGATAATAACCATAGAGGACGGCGAGATGCGAAGCGACACGGAGCTCTGCGGACGGCAGAAGACCAGCCTTTGCATATTCGAGCACATTTACTTTGCGCGCCCCGACAGCTCCATAGCAGGCGAGGTGGTACACGAGTGCCGAAAGAGGGCAGGCGCCTTCCTTGCAAAGCAGTCGCCCGTGGAGGCGGATATAGTCATAGGCGTGCCCGATTCGGGACTTTCCGCGGCTCAGGGATATTCCGAGGAAAGCGGTATACCCATAGACACGGGCTTTATAAAGAACAAATACATTGCCCGTACATTCATAAAGCCCACTCAGTCCGACAGAGAGATAGCCGTAAAGCTTAAGCTCAATGTGCTTAAGAGCGCGGTTAAGGGCAAGAGAGTCATAATGGTGGACGACAGCATAGTAAGAGGCACAACGAGCGAGAGAATAGTCAGCCTTTTAAGAGATGCAGGCGCAAAGGAAGTGCATGTGAGAGTTTCCGCTCCGCCCTTCACATGGCCCTGCTTCTTCGGCACCGACATACCCGACAGGGATCAGCTCATAGCCAACAGCCACACAATAGAGGAAACGGCAAAGATAATAAATGCCGACAGCCTTGACTATCTCAGCATTGAAAATCTGCATAAGATAGCGCCGAACAGCAGCTGCGGATTCTGCGATGCCTGCTTCACGGGCAATTATAATGTAGAAGTGGAGCATCTGCTGAAATAAAAAACGGAGGATAAATATGAAAAACGAATACGAAAGCCCCCTCAATTCCAGATATGCAAGCGAAGAGATGAAGGCCATATTTTCGCCCGATATGAAGTTCAGAACATGGCGGAGACTTTGGATAGCGCTTGCCGAAGCCGAGAAGGAGCTGGGACTTGACATAACACAGGAACAGATAGACGAGCTTAAGGCTCACAAGGACGATATAAACTATGAGGAAGCGCAGGAAAGGGAAAAAATAGTGCGCCACGATGTAATGTCGCACGTTTATGCCTACGGTCTGCAGTGCCCCAAGGCAAAGGGGATAATACACCTCGGCGCCACAAGCTGTTACGTGGGCGACAACACGGATGTTATAATAATGGTGGAAGCTATGAAGCTCATACGCACAAAGGTGCTTTCCGTTATAAACAAGCTTTCTGCTTTCGCTATGGAATATAAGGATATGCCCACATTGGGCTTCACTCATTTTCAGGCCGCCCAGACCACCACTGTGGGCAAGAGAACCTGCCTGTGGATACAGGACCTCATGATGGATCTGGAGCAGATAGACTTTGTGCTCTCAAATGCCAAGCTCTTGGGCTCCAAGGGCACAACGGGCACGCAGGCTTCGTTTATGGAGCTTTTTGAGGGCGACACCGACAAGGTGAAAAGGCTCGACAATATGATAGCCGAAAAGCTCGGCTACAGCGGTGTGTTTGCTGTCAGCGGACAGACCTACACCAGAAAGCTGGATTCCATATTCCTGAATGTGCTGAGCGGTATAGCGCAGAGCTGTACCAAGTTTTCAAACGATATGCGCCTTTTACAGCACTTGAAGGAAATGGAAGAGCCCTTCGAGAAAAACCAGATAGGTTCTTCCGCCATGGCTTACAAGAGAAACCCCATGAGAAGCGAAAGGATAGCCTCACTTGCAAGATATATAATAACGGACGCTCTCAACCCTGCTATAACCGCATCTGCTCAGTGGTTCGAGAGAACGCTTGACGACAGCGCAAACAAGCGTATAGCCATACCCGAGGCCTTCCTTGCCTGCGATGCCATACTCAACATTTATCTGAATGTGTCGGGCGGACTTGTGGTATATCCCAAGGTGATAGAGCGCAGGCTCATGGAGGAGCTTCCCTTCATGGCAACGGAGAACATAATGATGGACGCCGTTAAAAGAGGCGGAGACAGGCAGGAGCTCCACGAGAGGATAAGAGAGCTTTCAATGGAGGCTGCCGCCGTTGTCAAGCAGGAGGGCGGAAAGAACGACCTTATGGAGAGGATAGCCAAGGAGCCCATGTTCGGCATGAGCCTTGAAGACCTTTACAAGGTGCTGGAGCCCAAGAACTTTGTGGGCAGAGCGCCTCAGCAGGTAGAGGAATATATTACGGAGCAGGTACAGCCTGTTCTGGACAAGAATAAGCAGAGCCTCATAGGCGATGCCGAATTGACTGTCTAAAGGGAGGTTTTTATATGATAAGAGCTATTGTGGGCGCCAACTGGGGCGACGAGGGCAAGGGCAAAATAACGGACATGTGCGCGGACAGCTCCGACATAGTTGTGAGATTTCAGGGCGGAGCAAACGCAGGCCACACCATTATAAACGACAAGGGACGCTTTGCCCTGCATCAGCTTCCCAGCGGTGTTTTTCACGAGCATATAACAAATGTAATAGCCAACGGTGTTGCGCTCAATGTCGCTTCGCTTAAGGAGGAAATAAAACAGCTTACGGACGCAGGGATAAAATTCAACCTGCTCATAAGCGACAAGGCTCAGGTGCTCATGCCTCACCATGTACTCATGGATGTATACGAGGAGGAAAGACTGGGGGACAAGAAGTTCGGCTCCACAAAGAGCGGTATAGCGCCATTCTTTGCCGACAAGTATTCCAAGACGGGCGTACAGGTGTGGGAGCTTTACGATGAGGAATTTCTGCTCGAAAAGCTCAAAACGATGTATGAAAAGGTGAATATACAGTTCAAGTACCTCTATAATAAGGAGCCCGTGGACTATAAGGAAGTATTTGATATATTAAAGGGCTACGCGGAATTCATAAAGCCTCATGTCGCAGACACCTCAAAGTTTCTGAGGAATGCAATAAAAGAGGGCAAGAATATACTTCTCGAGGGTCAGCTCGGCTCTTTGAAGGATACCGACCACGGCATTTATCCCTATGTCACAAGCTCCTCAACTCTTGCAGGCTATTCCGCAGTGGGCGCAGGCATACCGCCCTATGAGATAAAGAACATAACCGTAATTACAAAGGCTTATTCCTCCGCAGTGGGCGCAGGTCCCTTTGTTACGGAGCTTTTCGGCGATGAAGCCGATGAGCTGAGAAGAAGAGGCGGAGACAAGGGCGAGTTCGGCGCCACTACGGGCAGACCCAGGAGAGTGGGCTATTTTGACGCCGTTGCCACACGCTACGGCTGCGAGATACAGGGCGCAACGGAGGTCTGCATGACCTGCCTTGATGTGCTCAGCTATATGGATACCCTCCATATCTGCACCGGCTACGAATACGAGGGCAGGGTATACAAGGACTTCCTCACCACCGACAAGCTCTATAAGTCAAAGCCCGTGTATGAAACTCTCCCCGGCTGGAAGAGCGACATAAGGGGCATAAAGAGCTATGACGAGCTTCCCAAGGAGGCTAAGGCTTATGTGGAATTTATAGAAAAAGAGCTCGGTGTGAAAATATCCATGGTCAGCAACGGACCCAAGAGAGAGGAAATATTATATAGATAAATTGCACAAAATTAAAATCAAAAGTCGTTATAATTATACAGATTAAATAAAAAACGGCAAAATTTAATTTTGTTGTTGACATTTCGGATTTATGTGAGTATAATAATTTACATAACAAGGGTGTTTGGATACAGTGTATCCAAGCACCCGTTTTGTTTTTGCAAAAGCAAAAGCGGGCCATACCCGCCTAAAATCTTAAGTTTTTTAAATCGGAAGGAGACTTTAAAAATGGCTAAGTACACAAAGGAACAGATAATTAAGATCTGTGATGAAAACGATGTTGAGTTTATAAGACTTCAGTTTATCGATGTTCTGGGCATACCCAAGAATGTTGCCGTTACACGCTCACAGCTTGAAAAGGTGCTTGAGGACGGTATGATGTTCGATGGTTCTTCAATAGAGGGCTTCGCAAGAATAGAGGAGTCCGATATGTACTTAAGACCCGACCTCGATACCTTCGTTATTTACCCCTGGAGACCCCAGAAGGGCAAGGTTGCCAGATTTATATGCGATGTTTACGACAGCAAGAACGAGGTACCCTTTGAGGGTGACCCCAGAGGCATACTTAAAAGACAGATGGCTGAGGCTGAGAGGCTCGGCTATACATTCAATGTAGGTAATGAGTGCGAGTTCTTCTTATTCAAGACGGACGATGAAGGCAGACCTACTACCGATACAAATGACGAGGCAGGCTACTTCGACCTTGACCCCGTAGACCTCGGCACAGACGCAAGAAGAGACATCTGCCTTACTCTTGAGGCAATGGGCTTTGAGATCGAGGCTTCTCACCATGAGGTTGCAGAGGGTCAGCACGAGATAGACTTCAAGTATGCAGACGCTCTTACAACTGCCGACAATGTTGTTACATTCAGGCTTGTAGTCAAGACTATCGCCAAGAAGTACGGTCTTCACGCTACATTCATTCCCAAGCCTATATTCGGTATAAACGGCTCGGGTATGCATACAAATATGTCGCTTTTCAAGGACGGCAAGAACGCATTTTTCGATCCTACTACGGAGCTTCAGCTCTCGGACACAGCTTACAGCTTCATAGCAGGTGTGCTTAAGCACGTTGCAGGCATCACTGCCGTTACAAATCCCCTTGTAAACTCCTACAAGAGACTTGTACCCGGCTACGAGGCTCCCTGCTACATCGCTTGGTCTGCATCCAACAGGACCGATATTATAAGAATACCTGCTTCAAGAGGCGCAGGCACAAGAATTGAGCTCAGAAGCCCCGACCCGTCAACTAACCCATATCTCTGCTTGGCATGCTGTCTGGCAGCAGGTCTTGACGGTATAAAGAATAACCTTCCTGCTCCCGAGAGCGTAGATGTAAACCTCTTCAGATCTACTCAGGAAGAGAGAGATGAGCTCGGCGTAAAGAACCTTCCCGGCAACCTTTATGAGGCTCTCAGAGTTATGGAGGAGGACGGACTTGTTAAGGAGGTCCTCGGAAAGCACGCTTATAAGGCGTTCTATAAGTCAAAGATGGCTGAATGGGATTCTTTCAGAATGTTCGTAAGCCAGTGGGAGATCGATAATTATTTAAGCGTATATTGATTTTTTGTCAATATACTTCATATAAAGGAAACGGCTCGCTTGAGCCGTTTCTTTTATATTTACTTCTTTAATTTTAAAGAAGTAAGAAATTTTTATTTCTTTTACTATGAAATTTTATATTTTTATTTTTAAATAATATTATGCTTCTTTTTGCGCACAAAAAGAAGCAAAAAGCGTGTTCAGAACTTTTGCTTCGCAAAAGCAAGGCTTCGCCTTGTCGGATACTTCTTCCGATTCAAAGGGAATTTCCGATTTGCCCATTGCGCCGCAAAGATAAATGCGGACGCACGCAGTGCGGCTTTTCCGCAGGAAAAGCGCTGACACACCCCTAACGGCTTTTGTGCCTGTTATGTATGTGGAATTAATACCGCACAAAAGAGTTGTTACAGTGCGAGCCTTTCGCTACCTGAGCCTACGGCTCAGACAAGCGGCTCGCACGGATAGACATCCGATATAATGTGTAAAATATTTATGTTTTGCACTACTTATTAATGTAGGGGAGACCTGTGGTCTCCCGCGGGCGAGCAGTTTTGCGAAGCAAAACGACCAGCCATTGCTCGCCCGCAAGTATATTTTAGTTTAAAATTTTGAATTATCTGTATAAACTGACTGCAAAAAGCGTCGCAGACTAAAATCCGCAAGGCGAGCTTTGCCCGCCTGAGGACAGGAACTTTTCTGTAATTTTGGCATTTATGCCAAAATTGCGGAAAACACGGCTGGTTCCTACCTTAATTCAACTGAAAGAAATGCAAGCATTTCTTTCAATAAATCTAAAAGCTATCATACCTCACAACCTCATCCATACTCCTGAATGTGCTGTGGCCCTCATACGGCTCTGCCTCATCGTGGGGATAGCCCATAACGAGCAGGGCAGTCATTTCTATATCCTCCGGCACATTGAATGCCTTCCGCATTTTTTCGGGGTCGAAATGCATTACCCATGTCGAGCCTATGCCGAGCGCCTGAGCCGCGAGCATCATATGCGTTGTGACTATGCTTGCGTCTATGTCTCCGCTTGGCTTGCCGTCATATCTGCGCTTCCAGCACTCCGACTTGCTGTAGCCCACAAGAAGGGCAAGGGGCGCATCAAAGTGGCACTTTGTACACTCTTTGAGCTTTTCAAGCGCCTCATCGCTCTCTATCACAAGTATTCTCTGGGGCTGTATATTGCAGGCTGTGGGCGCAATATGTCCTGCCTTCAATATCTCCTCAAGCTCTTTTTTATCTATTTTTTTGTCTTGGAATTTCCTTACGGAATATCTCTCCTCCGCAAGCTTCATAAAGCCTCCGCTCATAATCATACCTCCCGTACTATCTGCCGAATATCCTGCTTCTTATCACAACCAGCATGAAAAGGGGGAGCTGCATCATGCGCCCTATCCTGGAGGGCTGTTTGATGAGCCTGTAGAACCACTCCAGATTGTGCTTTATGAAAAACTCGGGCGCTCTCGGCACATTTCCGCACCAGCCGTCGAAGCTTCCGCCAACGCCCACGGCAGCCCTTATATTCAGCTTTTTGATGTTGTTATATATCCATTTTTCCTGCCTCGGAAAGCCTATGCCCACAAGCAGAAGGTCGGGCTTGAGGGAATTTATTTCCGCAATTATTTCCTTCTCCCTCTCCTCGTCAAAGTATCCGTTTGCCGTGCCGACTATTTTTATGCCCTTAAAGCGCTCCTCTATGGCTTTTTTTGCCCTGTCGGCTATGCCCGGAGCGGAGCCGAAGAAATAAACGGTCCTGCCGGTATTTTTTATGCGCTCGAATACGCCCAGAAGCATATCGTAGCCTGCCACCCTCTCCCTTATGGGCGAGGATGTGAGCCTTGAAGCGTAGACTATGCCTATGCCGTCAGGCACATTCATTGTGCTTGAATTGAGGATCTCCATAAATTCCTTGTTTTTTCTGGCTTCCATGACCATTTCGGGATTGGGAGTGAATATCATAGATTTGCCCTTGCCGTCAAGGCAGGCTATGACCTTGTCTATAGCCTCATCGGGGCTTATGTTTGAAAAGGGCACTCCCAAAATTCTGCATATACTCATAAAATACCTCGTCTTATTTTTTAATTAACGGTGTAGCTTCCCTTTACAAGGAACCATGCCGCCTCGGTCACCTTAAAGCCTCTGCCGTCCGCTCTCGATATTATGTTGAGATGATTGAGAGAGGCGCTGTGGCCGTTGTAGAGCGTCTGACCCGTAGTTACATCGGATATGCCCTCGCTTCCGCTCACAACTACGCCTGCCTTGCCTGCTCTTAATATTATCTCCGTACCTTCTCCGCCTATTATGGTCTTGCCCACGGCAACGCTCACGGGAGTGAAGGCTGCGCCTGTTCCCGATGCCGTACCGCCCGAGCTCTGGCCTATCTTGGCGAGCACCTGCTCTATTTTGTCGTCAACATAGCTCTTTGACACAAGCGGATCCGCCTCGGAACCTGCGTCTGCTGCGTATACGCTTCCCATCACCATTGTCACGCTTGCTATCACGCTTAAAAACCCTATCAGCCATCTTTTCATTTTCTTTTCCTCTCCTTTTCCTTTCTTATGATGTCCAGCTGCTGCATGAGCAGAACATCGTTTTCATCCGCCTTTTCCATCATTATGTCCGCCTTTTGCTTAAGCGCGGACTTATATTTATCCATATTCTCAAATATATCGAGCGTTATACCCGATATTTTGGCGCTGTCAAGCTTTTCCTTCCTGACATCTCCGCCCTCGGGCATATTCAGCTCCTTGAGATAATATTCTATCTTGGGGTCGTAAATTATGCCGACCATAGGTATATTTTTGACTGCCGCAAATATGAGAGTGTGGAGCCTCATGCTCACCATGGCGTCAAGTACGCCCACAATGCCCAATATCTCGGCAGGCTTATAGCGGTTCTGCAGTATATAGGATTTATTCTTCATCATCGAGGATACCCTCTTTGATATGGCAATGTCGCTGGGGAACTGCATGGGCAGGAAAATTATTTCCTTTCCCGTGTCGGCTATGCTGTCAAAGGCTCTGGCAAGCTTTGAAATATAGTCATCGCCGTACTTTGCCTTGTGCCATGACCTCACCGAAACGCCCACTCTGGGCTTTCCTCTTTCTATAAAGCCCTCGTTTTTGAGTATCTGTTCCGCGCGCTCGTTGTCCACGCTTTTGAGCTTGAACGCAGCGTCAGCCGTAACGGTAACGTTTGGATTGCTCACATCAAGGCTTCTCAGGTCTGCCTCGGAGAGCTTTTCCCTGAGCGTTATGACATCCACGGTGTTTATGACCGCGCGCACTACGCTCTGATTGAACCTGCCCGTCACGGGACCTATGCCGTTGGCATAGAGCATGACTCTCTTTCTGAAAAGCTTGGCAAGCTTTATAATGCTCAGATAGTAGAGCAGAGAGCGCGTACTGGTGCTGTTCTGCAGAAGAGTTCCGCCGCCGCTCAGTATAATGTCGCTCCGCCTTATGGCAGATATGACCTGAAAGACATTGAAGCGCTGAACAGAGCTTATGCCGTATTCGGTTTTAGTAAATTCGGGCTTATGACTGAGGGCGGTGATATTTACATCGGGCGCGTACTCCCTTATGTTGGAGGTCATCGCCTTTAATATAGCCTCGTCACCGCAGTTTCCAAAGCCGTGATAGCCTGCTATCAACAGATTTACCATACTGTCCTACCTCTTTTTTATGCGTCAAGACCGCTTTATACAGCCTTATATTGATAGTACCATATACTCATCACCACAGCGGCAAACATCCAGAATAGGCTTGTCATCATGGGTACTTCAAATATATTTTCAACCAGATTGTGAGTTATCACTCCGCAAAGACCTGCCGTTATACCCGTTGAAAGCTCCTTTGAAAGCCTTGTGGCGGATATCTTCATTGTGCGGAAGCCGTTTATAACTACGGAGTACATAAGCGCCGTAAACGCCGTAAAGCCCACAAGTCCCGACTCTACAGCCGTTTTGAGCATGTAGTTGTCCATATAGAATGTGTCTATGGTCTTTGTGTCTACCAAAAGACGCATTTCGTTGTTCATGGCAACTGCTCCGCCGAAGTGTCCCAGACCCACACCGAATACGGGGAAGTCCTTTACTATCTCTATGCCCGTGAGCCACCTCACGAGCCTTCCGCCCTTAAGCGAGGACTCTATATATTCGGGGCTTAGCATATAGCTTATTCTGTTTCCCACGCTCGGCACGGCTATAAATACCACGAGTGCGCCTATTATGCAGGGTATTATGAGCCTCTTGTCCTTCATGAGCACATATATGCCGATAGCCACCGCAAAGCCTATCCACGCGCCTCTTGAAGATGTGAAAACAAGGCTTGCCGTTATACATAGAGCTATAAATGCGTAGAGGAGCCTGCCCCTGCCGTTTTTTGAAACCAGCGCAAGCGATATTGCCATGGGCGCCGCCAATGTGAGCAGAGAGCCGAATACATTGGGGCTTGTGAATATGGAATATACCCTTGTCCTTACGCCTGCCTCGTTCTGATCCACCCAGCCCGAGGGCATCTCAACGCCTATTATATACTGATATATGCCGTGAAGAGCCAGCACGCCCACCACGAGCACGAAAAATGCCGTTACCGTTTTTGCGTCCTTCTCACCCCTCATAAGCTGAATGACAACGAAGTACCACAGCATATACTGCACTATGGCGCGGAAGCCCTCTAAAGCCACCTTGAAATCGGGCGAATTTATAATAAGACACACTATCATTGCGCCTATGAATATGAAAAGGGGTATGTCCATGGGCGATGTCTTGAAGCCGTCATCGTTTCTGTCCCTTATCCACTTATAGAACCAGAGCATAACAAGGAATATAAGAAACAGCTCGTCCCACACACTGCCCAGACCTCCGCCGAAGGCTCTCATAAGAGCGTCTATTATGCCGAAGCCTGCTATAACGAGCACGGAGAGCTCATAGTGACAAAGCACCACGCCCAAAGCTATGACCGCGCCCACAAGCGCAAGCGCCGCCGCAGGACCCAGTGTTCCGCAGCCGAAGCCGAGCAAAAGCCCCAATAAAACTATAAGCAAAATATTTTTGTTACTCACAAAACCACCAACTTATCATGAATCTATTGAATTATATTCAGAAATGCCTTTATGCCTCTTACCGCAAAGCACTCTCTGAGCGCCTCGTCAAAGGCTCCCATGAGCGTGAGTATAAGCCCGAGGCCGAAGGAGCCCCAGCTTGCGGCTATTATGGACTTGGATATTCCGCCCAGAATGAGTATGGCAGTCATACTGCCTACGGGAATACTCATAAAGAGCACGCCGAAGCCGAAGAGCTTTTCTTTGAGCGTTGCATTAAGCCCCGACTTTACCCTTTCGGCACTCGCACTTCCGCCAAGCCACGAGGCAGCGAGCCTGTGTATAAAGCCGAAGAGCCTGTCAAAAAGACGGGCTATTGCCATAATGAGCCTGTATACAAGGCTGTATCTGTAAAAAGCCTTTTTGTCGGCATACCTTGAGAGCAGTGCAAAAAACCTGCTCGACAAAAAGCACATGCTCACCGCGCTCACGGCTTTTTTGAGCATACTGCTCTCATAAGCGCGCGAAAAGGCGTTCACGGTATTCATTATAATACGCGCAAAAAAGCTTTCCTTTAAAACATCTGAAGTATTCATTGCTTTCTCCCTTTTAAAAAACGGAAATTACTCGGGCTTGAACTCAATGCCTCTTATCTTGGCATTAGCCTCTACGGTCTGTGTTTTAACGATGTAGCTGTAGCCCACTCTAGCCTCCTGACCGCCCACCTTTATGGTGATGTTTGAGGGGTCTATTTTTTCCTTTATAACAACGGTAACGTCCTTCCATAAGGGGTGCTCGCTGTATACCGCCTTGCCCTCGGTGTTCACGCCTACATATGCCGCAGGCTCTACCTTTATGTCAACTATCTCGGCATCGGTGTATTTTCCGCCTGCCACTATGTGGTCGCCCACCTTGAGCGACTCTGCCACCTCGGGCACCTGAAGGCTCGAATATGCCGTAACATAGCAGTACTGATCCTCGCTTGCGGGAGTATAGCCGTTGGCATTGAGCTTATCCGATGTGAAGCGTATCGCAACGGCGGCAGCAATGGCGATAATAACAAGCACGACTATGATGTCCACAATGTTTAATTTTCCGAATAATTTTCCCTTGTCGTCTATAAATTTCATCATGCTTTCTCCTTTATTATTTTATTGTATATATTTATATGGGTGCCTGCCATGGACTCCACGGAAAAGCTGTTCCGCGCGCGTCTGTAAAACTCAGCGCCCATTTTCATTCTCAGTTCATCATCGGTGCACAGCTTTTCAAGCCTGTCGGCGAAGGCGCTGTGATCTCCCGACGGCACAAGATATCCGCTTTTGCCGTCCTCTATCATCTCGGGTATACCGCCCACAGCCGTGGCTACGGTGGCCTTTGACATCCTCGCGCCCTCCAAAAGAGCGTAGGGGAAGCTCTCGGAATAAGAGCTCAGCGTATTTACGTCTATGTGCTTATAAAAGCTGTTCATAACAACGCTGTTCATTATCTGCCCTGCCATATGCACCCTGTCCTTAAGAGAGTTTTGTTCAATATAGGCATTGCACTCGTCCCACATCTCTCCATCGCCCAGCACAACAAAGTCTATATCCTTCCTGCGCTTTGCAAGCACATTTGCCGCCTTCAAAAATACATCTACGCCCTTCACGGCATAGAGCCTTGCGGCAATGCCGACATATTTTTTGCAGGGGTCATAGGCTATGTGCAGTCTGTCATAAAATCTCTCCTTGTCAAGCGTTTCAAGCTCGGGAGAAAAATCAATGCCGTTATATATTACCTCTATCCTGTCCTTTTTGAAGCCTCTCTGTATGAGCATATCCCCGAAGGCGCGCGTGACGCACAGTATATGGTCAAACCGCCTCAATGCGAAGGAATTGATAGGGGTATAAAACATCTGTTTTCTGAAATTATCCTTGAAATCCAGCTTATAATCGCTGTGGAGGGTAGTGATCATAGGCACCCTTACCTTGTGCATTATAAAGAGTGAAATATAGTTCGCCCTTGCGCCGTGGCAGTGTACCAGATCACATCCGCTCCCGTTTATATAATCGCATATCTTTTTGTTCACAGACAGGTCATAGCGCTTTGTCTGTGGTATTACGGTGACGGGAATGCCCAGCTCCCTTGCCTCCTCTGTAAATATACCCTCCATAATGCAGACAAGCTCTACATCAATATTTAATTTTCTTAAATTATCAAGCAGTGTGAGGACATGGGTCTTAGCGCCTCCCGTATCTCCTCCGCTTATGAAGTGTAAAATTTTCATGCTATCACCGTATGGATCTATTTATCGAGCCTGTCGAATACCTCCGCAAGCCTCTGTGTGAGCTTTTTGCGCTCAAAGCCCTCTATCACGCCTCTGTCGGGCTCAAAACCGAGAGTACCCGCGCACCATTTGTCGTAGTACTCCTTTATTATTCCCTTTATCTGTTCCACGCTGTCGGTATCTGCCGTTATGCCTATCCTGCTCTCCTTAACCAGCTCGGCTGCACAGCCCTTGGGGAGGATGGCAAGCACGGGTCTTCCCGTATTCATATACTCGAATATCTTGCCCGTGTAGAATGCATCGGCTCCTCTTCCGCTGCCCTCTATGAGCACAAGCACATCGGCATTCATCTGATGCTCTATGCACACATTGTGCGGAACATAGCCCACTATCTCAAAGCTTTCCTTAAGTCCGTAGCTGTTTATCTGCGCCTGGAGCTTATCCTTGTGGTAATTGCCTATAAGGCGCACAAGTATCTTACTGCCGTCAATGCCGCCCTCTTCCTTGAGCTCCTTGAGCGCCCGGAAGAAGGTGTCGGGCTTTCTCCTGCCGTAGAGCGCACCCGTGTACACCATTATGAGCCTGTCGTTATGGGGCTTCACACTGCTGTCGTAGCCTGCAAAGTCCTCCGCATCGTAGCCGTTTGGTATGAACACGAAGTTGTCTCCGCTTAAGTTATTGTTCCTTATGAAGTTTTCGCGCATAACGGGGGTATTGGTAATGAGCATATCAGCCCTTGTGACCACATTGTGCTCCATTTTCTTTTCTATCCTCGTCCTTATGGGGTTATAGGGGTGGTCGAGGATATAGGGGTTATTTGTCCACTCGTCCCTGAAGTCGGCTGTCCAGCCTATTTTCTTTCTTTTTTTCTTTATATACATTCCCAGAAGGTGGTCGCTGTAGGGCGCGGAGGTGGTGTAGACAATGTCTATACCTTCCTTGTCTATGACCTCCAGAGCCTTTTTGCGCGAGCTCTTGTACCAGAAATAAGCCGTGTCGGGTATAATGAGCTTGCCCAAAGCCTTGCCGAAAAGCCTCAGTATGCCTCGAAGCTCGGGGAGCTCATAGGGCCTTGTCCTGTAAATTTTAACGCCGTCCGGTATGTCCTTAAGGAGGGTCTCGTCCTTAAGGGGCATGTTGCCCACCGCTCTTGTGAATACCACGGGTTCGTAGCCGAAGGAACGCAGATGCTTAACGAATTTTACGCTCCTCTGCACTCCCGAGCCTCCCATAGGCGGAAACTGATTTGCAATTATCAATACCTTTTTCATAGTAAATTATCCTTTTTAGTCCTCTTCCTTGCCTTCGCCCAGAAGTATATATTCAAGTCCTGCTCTTTCAACATCCGCTCTGCTCCAGAAATTGCGCGTGTCGAGCACGGCTTTTCCGTTCATGGTCTCTGCCATTCTTGCAAAGTTGATGTCCTTGAATTCATCGTGGTTAACGCCGAGCACAACAATATCGGCGCCCTTTGAGGCCTCTGCTATGCTGTAGTTGTTTTCTACCTTTTCGCCTGCATGGGGATCGCATACCTTCACATCTGCGCCGTTATCGCTCAAAAGGTGCATAAGGTGCATTATGGGCGACTCTCTCACATCGTCTATGTTGGGCTTGTAGGTAACGCCGTAGAGTACAACGGTTTTGCCCTTAAGTCCGCCGAGTATGCCCGATATCTTGTTCATAACAAATTCGGGCATGGAGTCGTTGTTGAGCCTTGCCTGATGAATGAGCTTTGCGTTCCTGCTCTTTTCAACAAGGAACCAGGGGTCGAGAGCTATGCAGTGACCGCCCACGCCGGGACCCGGCTGCAGTATATTTACTCTGGGGTGCTGATTTGCCATCCTTATGACATCCCAGCAGTTCACGCCGAGCTCCTCGCTCATCTTGGCAAGCTCGTTTGCAAGAGCTATGTTCACATCTCTGAATGTGTTTTCCATGAGCTTGCACATTTCGGCTGTGGTGGAGGTGGTTATGAATATCTCGCCCTCAACTATGCTCTCGTATATTTTCTTTACCTCTATGCTGGATTTTTCGTTTATACCGCCCACTATACGGCTGTTTGTCCTGAGCTCCTCCAGCACTCTGCCGGGAAGTATCCTCTCGGGTGAGTGCGCAACAAGAAGCTCCTCGCCGAGCTCGAGCCCCGTTTCCTTGAGTATGGGAAGCATAAGGTCCACTACCGTTCTTGGGGGAGATGTTGACTCCAGAATAACTACAGAGCCCTTTCTCACGCAGGGAACAACGGCTCTCGTGGCAGATTCCACATATCTCATGTCTGCCGTCTTGTCCTCGTTTATGGGTGTGGGAACTGCTATGATGTACACATCACTGCCCACGGGGCACTCCGTAGTGCCGACAAGACTGCCGTCCTTTACGACCTGCTTTACAAGCTCGCCCAGACCCGGCTCCTCTATTATTATCTCGCCCCTGTTGAGAGCGTCCACCGCCTTTTGGTTGAGGTCGTAGCCCGTTACCTTGTGTCCCTTTGAGGCAAACATAGCCGCCGTAGGAAGACCCACATAGCCGATACCGATTACACAAATGCTCTTTTTCATTGGTTTTTAACTTCCTTTCCTGCCCGCTTGGAGCAAATATATTAGTTTTGTTTAAATTTATTTTTTATAAACGCAAGCTCGTCCTTCACCTCGCCCGTGATCACAAGCATTGCTCCATATACTATAATACCACAAATTATAAATATTGCCAAACATATTTTGCTGTCGGGCAGAATAGTTTTGAGAAGTTCTATAATGCCTATCATAACGAGAGCGGAAAGCAATATTTTTATAAAGCGCTTGGGCTGTATATGCCACTTGAGGTGCTTCCTTGTGCCGAAGCGTGCAAGCACGAAGTAAACAAAGAAGCCTATGAATGTTGTAACGGCCGCTATCATGTAGCTTCCGGTTGTCTTTATAAGAATGAGATTCAGCCCCACATTCACGGCTCCGCCTATGAGACTGCGCCTGAATATGGCCTTTGTGTCGGAATTGAGCTCCCAGTGCTTTATGGAATACTCCGTAAGCCCGAGGAACATCATTCCCAGAGCCACCCAGAACATAACGCCGTGGCCCTCCACATACTGACTTTCAAAAAGCGTGTATGCCGCCGAATCGCTCACTGCGAAAACTCCTGCAACCGCAGGTACGGCAACGAGCATATACATTCTTACTGCCTCGTTCAGAAGCCTCTGCACATCGTCCTTCTTGCCCTCGGACCATGCGCGCAGTATGGTGGGATAGCACCCTCGCATTACGGAGGCGTTAAGAAGAGTGAAGGCTGTTGAAATGAGAGAATAATTTGCCTTGTACACTCCTGCCGCGCCTGCGCTCAGCATGATGGTGATGATGTACACATCCGACTGATTCAATATAGAGGTGGCAAGCTGATTGCCCATAAGGGGCATGCCGTAAGCCTTAAGCTCCCTTAAAATATCCTTGGAGCTTCCTCCGCTCTTTATATAATAGAGTATCTTAAGCCTCTTCATGCCTATTACGGAAACTATGGCGTCCGTTATGAAATAGCTTAAAAATATCCATTCTATCCTGCTTGTCCACAGCCTGCAGAATATCACCATGAATATGAGCCTTCCGCAGACCGTTATCATGGAGAGCAGGAGATTGAGCTTTGCCTCCCTCACTGCCGCAAGCATGGAGATCATAAGCTGAGCCGTGTTGTATGTCACAAACCACAGCACACCGCAGGTGAATACCCTGCTGTTGTAGACCTCGGTGAAGCTTTTCACAGCCTCGGTGTTTTTAAAGCCCAAGGAGAGCGCAAGCCCCTCCATGCCTCCGAAGCCAAGCCTTACTATGAGCGCGAGCATCACCGCAAAAAGCACCACGGAGAGGTTGACCCTCAGCCATGCATAGAACACCGTGGAATAGAACTCCGTGTGCCTGCCCTCTATATCGTATTTGTTGATATAGCGCAGAACGGACTGCACGAGCCACTGTATAGCCACCATGCCTATGGTGGTTATGGCTATGTTTACCGTTGAGTAATAACCCATCTGATCCGAAGCCAGAAGATAGGTCATGACGGACATGGTGACTATGCCCACAACGCCTTCTATGCCCTTGGCAAGCATATATATTATTGTATCCTTAGCCATTACGCCTTTAGAGTTTGCCATGTTTATTCCCTTTATTTATCTGAAAAATTCGTAGTAAAGCTCATTGTCGTTGCCTGCAAAGCGCACATAAGCCCTGTCGCTTCCGCCGTTTCCGCACAGGTTCATATATCTTATGCCGTCCTTTATCTCCACATAGTTGCTTTCGCCCACGGAGGAGAGCACGATTATATTCTTGTCGCTGTTTCTGGAGGCGTTTTTGAGTATGTCGTGCAGAGCGTCTCTCTCACGGCTGTCCGTAAGACCCGTCCACGGGTATACGTCCATGAGTATTATTATGTTCTTTCTGCTCAGTCTGTTCACATAGTCCTGCAAATATCTCCACTGGTCGCCGTTTGCAAGCCTCATGCTTCCGTTTGACACTGCAAGCGTCACAAAGGAGAAGCTTCCGTTTTCGTTTGTGGAATATCCGTTTTTGCTCGTTATAAACGGCAGACCTATTGTATTTGTTATGCCCGAGGCACCGGCAAATACAAGAGCATTTGCGCCCTGCGACATCTTGCTCAAAAGCTGCTGAGATTCATATGAGCTTATGTCCTTTGTGGTGCCGTAGACGGAAATATTTGTGAAGCTTCCCGTAAGCGTGCTCAGATCCGACTCCATGTAGTCCTTCATCGAGCCTGCCATAGCTCCGCCTCCCTCCTCTGCGGGAGCCTTTGCCATAACATAGTCGAAGTACACGCTTCCCTCCGTGTTTTCGGAGGTGGTGTTCAGAGCGGATACATACACTCTTTCAAGATACATAGGCTCCGTAACGCCCTCGGGTATCTTTATATCCGCCTTCTGCCACTGCGTGGAATTGAGATTTTCCGCAATCACCACATCTGTGGACTGTCCCGAGCCGTAGTTTATGACAGCCTTGAGCATATTGTCACTGCCATCGCCCTTGTACCACATGGTTATGTCCGATGCGCCCTTGGGGAAGGCTACGGGGCTGTTGTCAAGTCCTGCATATACCGACTGCGTTGTGGTCATGTCGGGCTTGAACTTGTAGTCTATCCTTACGGAAGAACGACCGTCATAGCTCGTGTCGCTGTCGGTCTCGGCGCTTCCCTCTACGCTTCCGTCATCGGGATAGTAGTACATCATTATATTTCTGGGGGCTTCAAAGCTGTTTACCGCCACAAATTTCTTGCCCACGGTAATTGTCATGCCTGCGCTCACATCATATGCGGAGCCCGTTACAACACAGCTTCCGTCACCGTCTGCAACGAAATATCCGTTTTCTATGTGTCCGACACTGCTGTCGCTTACGCTCCAGCTTACATCGGTGCTTTCAATATCTATGCCGTAGCCGTCCCTGTTTATTACCTGCGCCGTGAGCGGAGTTTTTTCGCCTATGGTGAGGGAATAATTCTCCGCGCCTGTTCTGAGGGCTGCCGCGCCCTTTAACACAGTGACCTCCACGGTGCCCGAAATATCGCCGTAATCAACGGTCACCGTGCCCTTTCCCGTCTGAGAGGGCGTGAATATATTGCCGTCCCAGCTTCCGGGTATTGAAGAGCTGAATTTAAGCTTTCCGATGTCGGCAGCCATTTCATTGAGCTGACCGTCGAAAATATCCACATATATTTTGTTTTCAAAATCCTTGAACATTATGTTCTCATCGCTTTCGCCCACATACGGCTCTACCCTTGCGGGAACTCCGGCCTCGCCGTTTACCTTTATGCCCACGCCGTTGGCAACGGCTCTCAAAGAGCCCTCGCTGGGAACATTCACAACTGTAGGCGCATTTGAGTTTTTGAGCTGTACGGCCATTGTGGTGGAACCGCCTCCGTCAAGGTGTATGGCGTCATACACGCCGTATTCTTTGAGCACAGCGGCGCACTCGGCATGCGTTGCGCCCTTGCCGTTTTTCCTGCCGTCTATGCAGACTATGAATATTTTGCTCTTGTCCTGATTTACGCCGAGCATTGTCCTGGGGTTGTTGGCGTTCTGACCGATTATAAGTCCGTTTGCGACAGGCTCGCCGTTTCGGAGTATCTCTCCGCCGCCGCTCAGACCCACCTGTATATCCTCGATGAGCTTGCCCGTCCTGAAAATAAAGCTTTCGCTTTCCGAAAAGCTTACGCCCATGCCTACCGAAAACTTGCCTATCTCGGCAGTCCTTGTGGCATTGCTCATAACTATTATATAGCCGTTTTCGGGCACATCCACTATTTCTCCGGGGTTGGATATATAGGTAATGACTCCGTCACGCACCACTATCTTTGTGAGCTTTTTGAAGTAAGCGTCAATGGTTGCGGTGGATGTTATTGTCCTTCTGTCGAAATAGACGGGCTTTGCAAAGTCAGTCACCTTGTTCTTTGCGCCCATTTCAAGCTTTATTGAATTGGGACCGTAAAATCCCATTGAGGTCTTGACATAATCTATAAACGGCGTGCCGTATTTGTTTATAAAAAAGCCTGCATACTTGTTGTCATTGCCGTTGTAATAATTCTGCGCGGCAAGCATATCGCCGTTTTCAGCCACCTGTCCCATGCTGGACTTGAGCGTGCCCGAGCTGAAAAAGTCACCGTTTACGGCAGCCGCCACCTTGTTGTCCTTGGCAAGCTTGTCAACGGTAGCCTTTCCGCCGTATTTGTCCACAGCCTCGATTACTTCAAGGGCGAGGTCTTCTTCCTTTGCGTCCATTGTGAGCACATACACATCCATCCAGCCCGATTTGTACATTCTCCTGCTTTTTTCATAGGTAAGGCCCTGCGCTATGGTCTGTATGTCCTTCTTTTCATAGAGCAGGGAGGTGTCCGCGTAAGCCGTGGTGAGCCCAAGCGAGCCCATAACTATGCTGCCGCCTATAACACCGCTCAACAGTCTTTTAAAAATTCCTTTTTTCATATACATATTACTCCAATCCGTAACTCTCTGTCAATTTATATACAGTTATTAAAATTATAACATAAAACAGAGTTAAGTACAATTACAGTTTAATTACATTACAAAAAAAGGAAGGGGAGCCGGCACAAATGCCATATTCTGCACTGCCTTTCAATGCAGGGGGCGACTTGCAGGACTGCACCGAAAGATTTATCGAAGATATTGGGGACAGTCCCCGCACTATCGTCAGTATGGGGCAAGCCGATACGAAGCCGGCAAGCAGGGGACTGTCATTGCACCAAAAGATTTATCGAAGATATTGGGGACAGTCCCGGCGGATACAAGCCTTATTGACTGTTCTCAGCAATAAAACTGCCCAAGCAAAAAACAGACAACAATAATTTCGGGACAGTCCCCGCACTATGGTCAGCGCTAGGCAGCCGATACGAAGCCGACAAGCGGGGACTGTCATTGCACCGCAAAGATATATGCGGACAGCCGAAGGCTGGTTTTCGGTGAAGCCGAAAATGCTGACCCAGAGAAACAAAAAAACTGCACTGAACGGTGATGATTTAGCTTTATATTTGCAAAAGCTAAACAAGCACAGGGACTGTCCCCAAAATGTTAATGATATAAAAAGACGGATAAAAACTAAATAAATTCATAACCCTCACCTCTCACACATAGAATAAAGTGTGGTGAATAAGGCAGATAAAAGCGTTTTATTCACAAGGAGGTGATTTTTTTGTATGAAAATATAGCGGAGATAGCAAAAAATTTCAATATTGTACCTCTCAATATATACAAATATCGCTATTATTATGTGCTCAACTGCGCAAACGGCGCTTATTCTCTTTCATTGGCAAGACCAAGACCCTCGGGCATAAATGAAATACACAGGGTGAAGCAATGCCTTAACGACTACGGCATACACAATATAGATACCTACTGCACATCCTCTAAGGGGCTTCCCTATCACGAGGAGGAGGGCAAAATATATGTTGTAACACGGTTTTTCGGCTCCAACGAGCTGGACTTTATGAATAACACACAGGTAAGCATAGCGCTGTCGGATATAGGCAGGGTGCATAAGGGTTTAAGGCTTATGGGCGAGGAAATGCTCTATGCCGCGGGCAATACAAACAACACGCTTAATATGTACAAGAGCAAGCAAAAATCGCTTGAAAGCATATCCCGCCTTTTAAGGAGCAAGGGCAGGCGCTACTGGGATAAGGAAAGGCTGTCGGCATTTTCCGCGCTTATAGATAACTGCCGTGAGCTTCTGACACGGCTCGAGGAAATGGACTACGGGCGCAGCGCCACATACTGCCACGGCGCTTTAAAGGAGGGCAACATAATATATAAAAAAGGCAGGACATACATAATTGACTGGGACAACATGAAATATCTGAGCTTCATTGAGGATATAGCCTTTTTCATAGGCAGATATATAAGAAAAAACTGCTTTTATGCCGAGAGGGAGGGCATGGGCTACATGGGGCTTGAGGAAGCGCTGGCGAAGTACACGCGCTATACCTCGCTTTCGGACTATGATTATAACGCGCTTAAGATAGTGCTGGAATATCCCCGCCGTTTTGTGTCCACTCTGGAGGAATTTTTTGCCCTTTCAAGGAGCTTCGTGCCCACAGGCATAGCAAATAAGCTTGACGAGGCGCTTATTCAGAGGGATTTTGCCGTAGCTTACATAAAAACATGATACATATAAAAAACCGCTTGCAATAATTTCTTGAAGTTAAGCTTAAAAAAACTTAATTTTATGTTGTAATTTACTTAAATTTGTTGTAAAATTAAGAGTGAATGAAAATGAGCGGACAAAAAATATTTTCTATATTTTTTTTCTGCCCTTAAAAATTTTATAAAGGAGGAAATCATTGTGAGTGGTTTAGTAATGATGATCATTGCAATCGTTGTATTAGGCGGAGCTTATCTCATTTACGGCAGATACCTCGCAAACCTTTGGGGTATTGACGAAAATGCCAAAACTCCCGCTTACGAGCTTGAGGACGGCGTTGACTACGTTCCCGCAGACACAAACGTGGTGTTCGGTCACCAGTTTGCATCCATAGCGGGCGCAGGTCCCATAAACGGCCCCATACAGGCGGCTGTTTTCGGCTGGGTACCCGTGCTTTTGTGGATACTTATAGGCGGTGTGTTCTTCGGAGCCGTTCAGGACTTTGCTTCTATGTATGCTTCTGTCAAGAACAAGGGCAGAACTATAGGCTACATAATCGAGCTCTACATTGGCAAGATCGGCAAGAAGCTCTTTATGATATTCACATGGCTGTTCTCTATACTCGTTATCGCAGCCTTCGCCGATGTTGTGTGCAACACCTTCAACGGCTTTAATGTGAGCGAGGCAGGCGAGGTAACACAGAACCTTGCAGGCGGTCAGGTAGCCATGACAAGCGTTATATTCATTATAGCTGCCGTAGGTCTTGGCGTATTCTTAAGAAGGAGCAAGCTCAACAAGTGGATAAATACGGCTATAGCAATAGTTATACTTGTGGCTTGTATAGCTTTGGGACTTTTATTCCCCGTATACATGAGCACAGGCACATGGCACATCATAGTATTTATTTACATCGCGGTAGCCTCCATAGCTCCCGTTTGGATATTGCTCCAGCCCAGAGATTACCTCAACAGTTATCTTCTCGTGGCAATGATAGTTGCCGCTGTATTGGGCATCATAGTTGCAAATCCCACAATGGAGCTTGCGGCATTCAACGGCTTTACAGTTAACGGACAGACGCTTTTCCCGTATCTTTTCGTAACAATAGCCTGCGGTGCTGTTTCGGGCTTCCATTCACTCGTATCATCGGGTACTGCTTCAAAGCAGATAAAGAACGAAAAGAATATGCTCCCCGTTGCATTCGGCGCAATGCTTATGGAGAGTATGCTTGCGGTAATAGCTCTTATAGCAGTCGGCGCTGTTGCAGTCGGCGGAGTTATACCCGACATGACACAGCCCCAGATATTTGCAGAGGGTGTTGCGGGCTTCCTTGTTAAGATAGGCGTACCCGCAGACATAAGCAGAACGCTCATCACTCTTTCGGTTTCTGCATTTGCTCTTACATCTCTCGACTCAGTTGCCAGAATAGGCAGACTTGCATTTGAGGAATTCTTCATTGACGCAGGAACGGACGAGGAGAACTTGGGACCCGTTGCAAAGGTATGTACAAACAAGTACTTCTCAACAATTGCAACGCTTGCAGTTGCTTTTGCACTTGCCAAGGTAGGCTATCAGAATATATGGCCTCTGTTCGGCTCGGCAAATCAGCTTCTTTCGGCACTTGCCCTCATTGCCTGCGCAGTATTCTTCAAGAAGACAAACAGACAGGGCTGGATGCTTTGGATACCTATGATAATTATGCTTATTGTTACTCTTTCAATGCTCGGCATAACTATCTACACCAAGTCTATGGGCGTTTTCACAGCCACAACTCAGAACATGGGCGGAGATATACTCCAGCTTGCATTTGCAATAGCTCTGTTCATACTTGGTATAATCGTTTCGTTAAGCGGTCTTAAGGCGCTTACGGAGAAGGTCAGTTCGGCTAAGGCGTGAGAATGTAAAACCGATATAAAATAAGGTAACGGCACCGCAAAACAAACTGAAAGCCGAAAATAAAGACTAGAAAATTTTTACAAAACAAAATGTAGATTTTAAAATATTTTTATAAATTTTTACTCTTGAAAAAAAATTTTCAATATGCTTTAATATTGTAAATGGCAGAGACGACATTGTGTTGTCTCTGCCGTTTATTGTTTTGCAAAACATTAAAACCGTTATTTAACAATAAATATATTGAAAGGAGATATTATTATGCGTATGATTAAAAAATTAAACATATTTTTACTCTCGGCTGTTTTTGCCGCAAGCATTCCGTGTTATGCGTCTGCTGCCGAAGATACGGCATTTGAAATACTTCAGGATAAAAACGACGGCGTTATTGCGGGCGAATATTATCTGCCCACAAATCCGGACACCATTACATGGGGCAGACTTCCCAACAGAAATTCAAAGCCTGTTCTCACGGTAAAATCGGGCAGTACGATAACAGTAGACACACTCTCACACGAGGGACTCCTTGAGGATCAGGGAAAGGATCCCGTTAAATACTTCAAATCCAAGGGAGTAAGCGAAGACCGGATACTTAAAGAGGGTATTGAAATAACCGCTGCCGACAAAACCCACGACTTTGACGGAGACGGTCCTCACATCGTTACAGGACCTGTATATGTAGAAGGTGCAGAACCGGGAGACGTATTAAAAGTAGAAGTGCTCTCGCTCACACCAAGAGTGCCGTACGGAGTAATATCCAACAGGCATTTTAAGGGTGTGCTTGTAAATGAATTTCCGGAAAATGAGGGAAGACTTGAAGGCGCAAGCCCCGAAAATTATGAAAAGTACAATAATGTATCCATATTTGCTCCAATAAGAAAGCAG
Source organism: uncultured Clostridia bacterium (assembly GCA_947632235.1). Taxonomy (GTDB): domain Bacteria; phylum Bacillota; class Clostridia; order Lachnospirales; family CAG-274; genus Gallispira. Next base: position 12,530 of record CANROO010000001.1, on the reverse strand, counting down.
GGTGAAGGATATGTGGCTTATCTGAACGAAAACGGCAAGGAAATAACCTTCCCCATAGATCCGTTCCTCGGCATAATGGGTACAGCCGCAGATTCGGATGAAGTACCGAGCTCCATACCACCCACGAAGCTGGGCGGAAATCTTGACATAAACGAGCTGGGTGTAGGAAGTACACTTTACCTTCCCGTAGAGGTCGCAGGCGCACTTTTCTTCACAGGCGATCCTCACTTTGTACAGGGAGACGGCGAAGTTGCACTTACTGCATTGGAAGGCTCTTTAAGAGGCGATCTTAGACTTACGGTACTTAAAAAAGGCTCTTCACAGATCCCCGGCGATGTGAATAATTTTGATATGGCCTTCGGCGAGACCGAGGACTACTGGATACCGGTAGGTCTTAATGAGGATCTGGATGAGGCAATGAAACAGTCCGTAAGAGAATCCATAGATTTTCTTTCGGAACAGCTCGGCATAGACAGAAAAGTGGTATACGCATATTTGAGCGGTGCGACCGACTATGAGGTATCACAGGCTGTTGACAAAACAAAAGGCATTCATGCTCTTGTTTCAAAGAAGGATTTCAGAAACTTTGTAAATATCAATCTTAAAGGAAACGGAAAGACCATACCCGCATATATACGCGATGACGGCATATATGCAAAGGCAGACGAAATATTCGGCCTGCTTAAAGCGGATTGCAGCTATACGGATTCGGGCACCGTATTAAATGTAAAATATAACAATTCGGTATATACCTTTAAAATGGGTTCCAACAAATATATGAAAAACGGCGAAACAAAAACTCTTACAAAGTCGCCCTATTATGAAAACGGAAAGCTTTATGTTCCCACAGAAGCCGTGCTTGAACTTATGGATATACCTCTTAACTGGTCTACAGACAATGTTACAATAACAGGTAATATAGGCTATTAAATAATAGCGGGCTGAGGAAACCTCAGCCCGCTTTAGATTGTCAAAAAGTATCTTAATGCAAACAAGGCTCTTCCGTCAATACTTTCTTGGGGGAGTGGGCGTGCAATGCACGCCCCTACATTATACCGGATGTCTGCTCGTGCGAGCCGCTTGTCTGAGCCGTAGGCTCAGGTAGCGAAAAGCTCGCACTGTAGTGATTCTTTTGTGCGGTATTAATTCCACCAACCGATGAGGCACAAAAGTCGTGAGGGGTGTGGGGAATATCGAAAATTCCCCACGCTTTTTGCTTCTTTTTGTGCGCAAAAAGAAGAAATATTTTTTCCTTTTTAAAAAGTAAAAAACGATACATATTTATGTATAAAAAATTTATTTAAAGCTTAATTGATAGTTAAAAAGGAAGCGTCAACCGCTTCCTTTCCTTCTTAGTTATTTCCTGCCTGTATGCCTTCGCTTATGAACTTATCATGTATGGCTTCGGCTGCGGCGTTAGCCTTATTTTCATCTACGAGCACGGATATTTTTATCTCCGATGTGGAGATCATCTTTACATTTATTCCTGCGTCATAGAGCGCCTCGAAGAATGTGGAAGCTACGCCGGGGTTTGTAGCCATGCCTGCGCCCACTGCGGACACCTTAGCCACCTTGTCATTGTAGCTTATGCTCTCAAAGCCTATTCTCTCCTTGTTGGCATCGAGTATCTTAACAGCCTCTTCCATCTCGCCTCTTGTGACCGTGAAGGATATATCCTTTGTGTCGTTTCGGCCTATGGACTGAATTATAAGGTCAACGCTTATCTTCTTCTGAGCCATGAGCGAGAAAAGCTTGAATGCCACGCCCGGCTTATCCTTAACTCCTATTACGGATATTCTTGCAACATCGTTATCTACGGCAACGCCGTTTACCAGCATTTTTTCCACTTTTGTTTCCTCCTTAACAACTGTTCCTTCGGTATCGTGCATGGAACTGCGTACAACTAAATTTACATTATATTTCTTGGCAAGCTCTACGGAACGGTTGTGAAGCACCTTTGCGCCGAGGCTTGCAAGCTCCAGCATTTCGTCATATGTTATCTCGTCCAGCTTTCTGGCATTTTTCACTATTCTGGGATCGCAGGTGTAAACGCCGTCCACATCCGTATAGATCTCGCAGAGGTCAGCGCCGAGCTTTGCCGCAAGAGCGACTGCCGAGGTGTCGGAGCCTCCTCTTCCGAGCGTTGTCACATCAAGTCGTCTGTTGTAGCCCTGGAAACCTGTTATTATAACAATGTTCTTTCTTTCAAGCTCGTTTATTATCCTCTCCGTGGATATATCCTTTATCCTTGCGTTACCGTGGGTGGATGTGGAATATATCTTGCACTGAAAGGCGTTGAGCGAAATAACGGGATAGCCGAGAGCCTCTATAGCCATAGCCATGAGAGCCACGGACTGCTGTTCGCCCGTGGAGAGGAGCATATCCATCTCTCTTTTGCTTGCGTTGGGATTTATCTCAGCCGCCTTTTCTATAAGCTCGTCCGTTGTGTCGCCCTGAGCGCTCAGCACAACAACTACCCTGTTGCCCTCCTTATAGCTCTTGACTATAGTTTCGGCAACATGCTTTATTCTTTCGGCATTTGCCACCGATGAACCGCCGAATTTCTTTACTATCAACATAATATTATGCCTCCATGTCTTCCATTCTTATTGTATTGAGTATGTCGGAAATACCCTCGCTGTTCAAAAGCATATTGAGCCTGTCGTTTATGTCGCCCTCCTCAGCCTTGTCGGTCACGAAGGCAAGCTCGCCGTCGAAGTATTCCATAAACTCCTCCGTTTTAAATATATGCTTTATGGCAGATTTTGCTCTGTCTATGTCGTCATATTCTATTCTTACAAATTTTCTCACGCTTATGCTGTCTATGCTTTCAAGCTCCTGCTTCTGCTCTGACCAGCCTATGCCGAGATTCACATGCTTGTGCTTCACTGCGTCAACTATATCCGATACCACAGCGGCAGCCGTGGGGAGCTTGCCCGCGCCTCTGCCGTAGAACATTACATCGCCAAGCATATTGCCTCTTAAAAGTATTGCATTGAACACATTGTTTACCATATTCATGGGGCTGTCCTTGTCGACAATGGCAGGCGCAACTCTTGCCCATACCCTGCCGTCCGTAAAGCCTGCCGAGGCAAGAAGCTTTACGGCACAGCCCATATGCTTTACATACTCTATGTCGGTCTTTGAAATATTCGTTATGCCCTCGGTATATATGTCCTCATAGCTCACCGTTTTTTCGGTAGCGAGAGAAGCAAGTATGGCTATCTTTCTGCAGGCATCGTGGCCCTCCACATCTGCCGCGGGATTTCTCTCCGCATAGCCCTTCTCCTGAGCTATTTTGAGCACATCGTCATACTCCATGCCGTCCTCTGTCATCTTGGAGAGCATATAGTTGGTGGTGCCGTTCAATATGCCCGTTATGCCCTCTATCTTGTCGGAGGTTATGCTCCTGTTTATGGGTCTTATAATGGGTATGCCTCCGCCCACGGAAGCCTCGTAGAGGAAGTTTACATTGTTTTCCTTTGCAATGCGCATAAGCTCTGCGCCGTGCGCCGCCACAAGCTCCTTGTTTGATGTACACACGCTCTTGCCCTTTTTAAGAGCGCTCTTCACAAATGTATAAGCAGGATTTATTCCGCCCATCACCTCTACCACCACTTCTACGCTTTCATCGTTTAAAATGTCATCGTAGTTGTGAGTTATTATCTTCTGCACGGGGTCATCGGGGAAATCCCTGAGATCCAGAACATACTTTATGTCTATGCTCTGTCCCGTCCTTGATTCTATGCTCTTTTTGTTGGTGTTCATTACCTCCACAACACCCGAGCCAACGGTGCCGTAGCCTAAAACCGCAATGACTGCCATTGCCTTTCACTCCCTTGCTATTATTTTGAGCCTTAAAACTCCCTTTATTTTCGATATGCCGTCAAGCATTTCTTTTACACCTGCCGTCATATTTTCGGTGTCAGCCGTTATTGTAACGTTTGCAACGCCTCCGACGGGTATGGTCTGATTTATGGTGAGCACATTTGCTCCGTGCTCCGCCATTATGTTGAGCACAAGCGAGAGCACTCCTGCCTTGTCCTCAAGGTCGAATGCAAGCACGGCTATTTTGCCCCTTGTGTTGCCGTTCAAGGGCGAAACGCAGTCCTTATATTTGTAATAAGCGCTCCTGCTCACTCCTGCTCTCTCAACGGCGTCCTGCACCGAGCTTACCTCTCCTCTGTCTATAAGCTTTTTTGCCTCTACTACCTTTAAAAAGACATCGGGCAGTACCCTTCCTTCAACAATGTAATAGTCCGAATTTCCATTCATTTTATGTTCACCCTCTATGTACAATTGTTTCCCATAGAGAGAACTATACCACATTTTGCATTATAATGCAAGCATAAAATTGTTAAAATTCGATGTACAATTATTTTGGGGTAAAAAAGGTGTTTTTTGCTTGACTTCCGGCGCTCTGTTATTTATAATCATATTAATCAGGTATGATTAGAAGGACAAAAGCAATGGACATCATAAAAAAGCTTGAAAACAGAACATTCACGGACAGCGAGCTCGCCTGCGTGATAGAAAACGGCTGCGAGGGCTTAAGAGAGCGCGCGGACGAAATAAGGCGGAGTATATACGGCGGAGCCGTGTACATAAGAGGCCTCATAGAATTTACTAACTGCTGCAGAAACAACTGCTATTACTGCGGTATAAGGCGCGGAAACGAAAGGCTTAAGCGTTACCGCCTCAATAAGGAGGAGATACTTCTCTGCTGTGAGGAGGGCTATAGGCTGGGCTTTCGCACCTTTGTGCTCCAGGGCGGAGAGGACCCGTATTTCGGCGATGAGCTCATGTGTGATATTATTTCCGCCATTCGCCGTAAATATGAGGACTGCGCCATAACTCTGTCCATAGGCGAAAAGAGCAGGGAAAGCTACGAGGCGTTTTATAAGGCGGGAGCAAATCGCTATCTTTTAAGGCACGAAACTGCGGATAATGCGCATTATTCCAAGCTCCACCCTGCCGAAATGAGCCTTGAAAACAGGAAGAGATGCCTTTTCGATCTCAAAGAAATAGGCTATCAGGTAGGCTCGGGCTTTATGGTGGGCTCGCCCTTCCAGACAACTCGGAACCTTGTGTCGGACATCCGCTTTCTGATGGAGCTGGAGCCCGATATGATAGGCATAGGCCCCTTCATAAGGCACAACGACACGCCCTTTGCAGACTACGAAAGCGGCAGCTTGGAGCTTACATTAAGGCTCATTTCCATACTGCGCCTTGTTTTCCCGTGGGCGCTCCTGCCATCCACAACGGCTCTGGGCACAATACACCCCATGGGCAGGGAAATGGGGCTCAAGGCAGGCGCAAATGTGGTAATGCCCAATCTTTCGCCCGTGGGCGTCAGGAAGCTATATTCGCTCTACGACAACAAGATATGCACGGGCGATGAATCGGCGCAGTGCAGGAGCTGTCTTGAAAACCGCGTAAAAAATGCAGGCTATGAAATAGTGACGGACATAGGCAATGTTAAAAGATAATAAAAAAATAAAAAAAGGACTTTACAAAGCTAAATTATTGTGATATACTATGTTTAATTTCAAATGAATGTCGATGATTAAGAGTAGTAATCTTTGACCAAGGCTGCAGAGAGCTGACGGTAGGTGCAAGTCAGTGCTGAGGTTTCAGACGAATGGACTTATGAGACCTGCGGCGAACGGCGTTTTCGCTCATTAGCTTGCAGCGGGTTCTCCCGTTACAGGGACAGTATATGCAGGTATACGGGATTGGTGGCTTTATTAAGGCGTATTTTCGACCTTGTCCAACTCGGGCAAGGTCTTTTTTTGACCTCGTTTCATACTTCGACCGCTTGAAATTAAATAAGTCATTGAAAAGGAGAATGAAAAAAATGAAAAAACTGAAAACCTTTGTACGGGAATTTTCGGGCGACACCGAGACCCCCATAACTATTTTTTACAAGTATGTCGGAGACGAGCTCGGCTTCCTTTTGGAGAGCCGCGGCGAGGGCAAGACCAACTTTTCCATAATGGGCAAGAACCCCATGGCGGTGCTCAGCGGAAACGACAGCCTTATAATAGAAGAAAGAGGCAAAAAAACGGAGCTCAAAGGAAGGCTTCTGGACAATGTGAGGGACTTTTTAAAAAGCTTCGATGTGACGGATGAGCACGATCTGCCCTTCACCGGCGGACTCATGGGAGCCATGGGCTATGACATAATAAGGCAGTACGAAAAGCTTCCCGATGAAAATCCCGAAATAGTCGATACGCCTACGGTACACTTTATGGCTTTTGACGAATTTATAATTTACGATCACCTTCACGACAGAATTAAAATAGTCGCTCTTGCTGAAAACGATGCTGACGCAGAGCCCGTGCTAGACAGGATGGAAAAAGAGGTAATGTCCTCCGTTCCTCATGAGCGCTATGAGATAAAGGAGCCCTCGCCCATAAGGTTCACATCTAACATGACCAAGGAAAAATACGAGGGCATAGTTGAAAAGGCCAAGAAATACATATATGACGGCGATATTTTCCAGGTGGTGCTCTCGCAGAGGCTCACAGCCGAGACGGACGACAAGCCCATAGACCTATACAGAAGGCTCAGGGCAATAAATCCCTCGCCCTATCTCTTCTATTTTAACTTCGGCACATACCATGTGGCAGGCTCCTCGCCCGAAATGCTCGTAGAGGTAAAGGGCGACAAGGTGCGCACCTGTCCCATAGCAGGCACAAGAAAGAGAGGCAGAACGCCGAATGAGGACATAGAGATAGCCAAGGGACTTCTGGACGACCCCAAGGAGAGGGCGGAGCACACAATGCTCGTTGACCTTGCACGCAACGACATGGGACGCATAGCCGAGATAGGCAGTGTACATCTGGACGAGTTTATGCAGGTACACTATTACTCACATGTCATGCACCTTGTGTCGCTTGTGGAGGGCACCAAAAAGGCGGATAAGGACAGCTTCGATGTGCTTTCTACCTTCCTCCCGGCAGGCACGCTTTCGGGCGCGCCCAAGATAAGGGCCATGGAGATAATAGAAGAGCTCGAGGAGGAAAAAAGAGGACTTTACGGCGGAGCCGTGGGCTATTTTGACTTCAACGGCAATATGGACACCTGTATTGCCATAAGGACGATGATAATAAAGGACAAAAAGGTCTATATGCAGGCAGGCGCAGGCATAGTTGCCGATTCCGTGCCCGAGATGGAGTACGAGGAGAGCCACAACAAGGTCAGGGCGCTTGTCAAGACAATAGGAGGTGAGGTATAATGATAGTTCTGGTTGACAATTACGACAGCTTCACTTATAATCTCTATCAGTACCTCGGCGAATTTGACAGCGACATAAGGGTATACAGAAACGACAGCATAACGGGCAAAGAGATACTTGAAATGTCGCCCGACAGAGTTGTAATATCTCCGGGACCCAAGACCCCCGAGGAGGCAGGCAACTGTATCGAGATAATAAAAACGGTCGGCGGAAAAATACCGCTTTTGGGCGTATGCCTCGGTCATCAGTCCATAGCCGTGGCCTACGGCGGAGTGGTGACAAACGCAAGGGAGCTCTGCCACGGCAAGTATTCCTTCATGGAGCATGACGGCAGGGGAATATTCGAGGGCATATCAAGCCCCATGCAGGTGGCGAGGTATCACTCGCTCTCCGTACAGGAAAAAACTCTTCCGCCCTGCCTGGAGGTGCTGGCTGTTTCGGACGGCGAGATAATGGCAATAAAGCATAAGGACTATGATGTTATAGGTCTTCAGTTCCACCCCGAGAGCATAAATACCCCCGAGGGCATGAGGATAATTGAAAACTTTGCGAAAGGAAAGCTGTGATATGATACTTGACGACATAACGGCCGAGAAGAAAAAATATCTTGAAAAGCACGGCTACAGCTTTGATGTAAAGAGGCTTTGCAAAGCCATGGAAAGCCCCGTTGCCGATTTCAGGGGCGCAATGAAAAAGAAGGGTCTTTCCATAATAGGCGAGGTAAAAAAGGCTTCGCCCTCAAGAGGACTTATACGCCCCGACTTTGACCCCGTTGCCATAGCCGGGGAATATGAGGGCGCCGTGGATGCAATCTCAGTGCTCACGGAGGAAAAATTCTTCATGGGCAGGCCCGAATATCTGAGCGATATACACAAGAGCATATCCCTTCCGCTTCTGAGGAAGGACTTTGTTATAAGCACAATGCAGATATTTGAGGCAAGGGAGCTGGGCGCGTCCTCCGTGCTCCTTATAACGGCGCTTTTTGAGAGCGCGTTAAGGCTCAGGGAATATATAGACATCGCAAGGGGCGTAGGCCTTGAGCCTCTTGTTGAAACGCATAATGAGGCGGAGATAGAAACAGCCCTCGGGGCAGGAGCGGACATAATAGGCATAAACAACCGCAATCTGCTCGACTTCAGCGAGGACATATACACGACCGTAAGACTGAGGGAGAAAATACCCAAGGACAAGGTCGTGCTGAGCGAAAGCTCCATACACACCGCCGAGGATGTAAAAATACTCAGACAGGCGGATATAGACGGCATACTGGTGGGCGAAAGCTTCATGAGATGCCCCGATATACGCCAAAAAGCAAGGGAGTTCAGAGAAGCATATGAATATTAAGATATGCGGTCTGCAAAGACCCGAGGACGCGGACTATATAAACGAATTTGAAGAAATAAAATACGCAGGCTTTGTATTCTTTGAAGGGAGCAGGCGCAACATGACGCCCGAGAGGGTGCTTGAAATAAAAAAACGCCTTAGACCCGACATAAAGACCGTGGGCGTATTTGCCGAGCACAGCATTGACGAGATAACAGACCTTGCCAAAAGAGCCGAGCTTGACATCTGCCAGCTCCATTCGGACGAGAGCAACCTTGACTGCGGAAAAATAAGCCTGCCGGTGTGGAAGGCGATAGTCATGAAGGACGCTTCCGCGCTTGAAAGGGCGGAGAGCTATACAAATGCCGACGGCTTCGTGCTGGATTCCGACAGCGGAAATAAATACGGCGGTACGGGCAGAACCTTCGACTGGCAGACGGCGGAGAGCTTCAGCAAAAAATATTTCACTGTGCTTGCAGGCGGTATAAGCCACGAAAACATACTTAGGGCATACGGCATAGTCAAGCCCGATGTGGTGGACTTAAGCTCCTCGGTGGAGGAGAACGGTTATAAAAGCTATGAAAAAATAAAGCAGTTGATACACACTGTAAGAAAGGGAGAGAACTATGGAAATTAAAAAGGACTTCGGAATCTACGGCGGTCAGTTTGTGCCGGAAACTCTTATGAGCGTTTTGAAGGTGCTTGAAAAGGAGTTTGAAGAATACTGCTCCACCGATGAATTTAAAAACGACTACATGTACTACATGAAGCAGTATGTGGGCAGACCCTCATCACTTTACTTTGCCGAAAGGCTCACGGAGGAGCTGGGCGGAGCCAAGATATATTTAAAGAGGGAGGACCTCAACCACACGGGCGCGCACAAGATAAATAACGCCCTCGCACAGGCTCTGCTTGCCAAAAAAATGGGCAAGACAAAGGTCATAGCGGAAACGGGCGCAGGTCAGCACGGCGTTGCCACGGCTACTGTTGCGGCGCTTTTCGGCATGGACTGCGAGGTATACATGGGCGTTGAGGACATAGAGAGGCAGAAGCTCAATGTTTTCAGAATGGAGCTTCTGGGCGCAAGGGTAGTGCCTGTTTCAAGCGGAACGGGTACCCTTAAGGACGCTACAAACGAGGCCATAAGAACATGGGTGGCAAGAGCCGAGGACACATTCTACATCATAGGCTCTGCCGTGGGACCTCACCCCTACCCCACAATGGTCAGAGAATTTCAGAAGATAATAGGCGAGGAGACACGCAGACAGATGCTGGAGGCCGAGGGCAGACTGCCCGACAAGGTCTACGCCTGCGTGGGCGGCGGCTCCAACTCCATAGGTATGTTCTATCCCTTCGTAGGCGATGAGGGAGTTAAGCTCATAGGCGTAGAGGCGGCAGGCCACGGACTTGAAACGGGCGAGCATGCGGCGGCATTTTCACCCAATTCAAAGGTGGGCGTACTGCACGGCATGAAGACCTATCTCCTTCAGGACGAGGACGGACAGATAAAGACGGCTTATTCCATAAGCGCAGGTCTGGACTATCCGGGCGTAGGTCCCGAGCACGCCTATCTGCACGACATAGGCAGGGTGGAATACACCTCAATAACGGACGATGAGTCCATAGAGGCATTCAAGGCGCTCTGCAGGCTGGAGGGCATAATGCCTGCCATAGAAAGCGCTCACGCTCTTGCCAAGGCAATGCAGGACGCTCCTTCTATGGATAAGAACGACATTATAGTTGTCTGCCTTTCGGGCAGAGGCGACAAGGACGTACACACCGTTGCTAAGTATCTTGGAAAGGAGATATGATCTTATGAACAGGATAGACAAAAGGTTCAATGAAATAAAGGCGGAGGGCAGAAAGGCGCTCATCCCCTACATCTGCTCGGGCGATCCCTCCGTTGAAAATACGGAAAGGCTCGTATACGCCCTCGAGGAGGCAGGCGCGGACATAATAGAGCTCGGCATACCCTTTTCGGATCCCCTTGCCGACGGTCCCGTCATTCAGGCGGCAGGCCTGAGAGCGTTCAAGGGAGGCTACAGGATAGACGACACCTTCAAAATAATAGAAAATGTCAGAAAAAAAAGCCACATACCGCTTTGCATAATGGTATATTACAGTTCCATACTCGGCTACGGCAGAGAGAGATTTCTTGAAAACTGCATAAGAGCCGACATAGACGGACTTATAATACCCGACCTTCCCTATGAGGAATATGACGAGTTCAAGCCCCTTGTGGACAAGACAAGCATATACATGATACCCCTTGTGGGCCTTACATCGGGCGATAGGATACCCATGCTTGTGAAGGACGCCAAGGGCTTTGTCTACTGTGTTTCGTCCATGGGCGTTACGGGCGAGAGAAAGGAATTTGACTCCAGAGTGGAGGGCTTTGTGAGGGAAGTGAAGAAAAACACGGACACCCCTGCCTGCATAGGCTTCGGCATATCCTGCAAGGCCGATGTGGATAAATTCGATGAGTTCGCCGACGGCTGTATCATAGGCTCCGCCATAATAAGAAAAATAGCCGAGACCGACTGCGATGTGGATAAGGTGAAGGAGTTTGTGAGCGGACTGAGATAGAAACAAAATAAATTACCCCTCAATCAAGCATTGTCTGATTGAGGGGAATTTTTTTATATATGTAATTTTACACAATGGGATATCTTTTATCAAAATCCCTAGGTTCAAAAAAACCTTTTATGCAGTTGGGATTTCTCACGCATATTTGTATATGCGATTTTTCTCTGAAACCCGAAGTCTCATAAATTGGTTCTCCTTCCAGAAAGACTCCTCTGACCGTATCAAACGGTATTTGATTATTTGTCTTTCTGTGCTGATGTAGATGTTCTATCACAGCGCAATCCAAAAAACGCAGAAGTAAATCGCTGTTTCCCTTTACATCACGGTTTTGCTTTATTTTTTTGCCTGCAATATCCATTTCCAACTCAAAAATCTCATACTGATTTTTAAGTATTTTGATATTGTTGCTGTCAAGTAGATTTAAACAAAATCCTAAGTCTATTACCGCACCTATAACGGCAGGCTCCTTAATACTGTTATTCGGATTTTTTGCTCCTTCCTTTGCCCATTCACGAGCTCTTTCCAAGTTCTGCTCCCAAAAATACATACCATGTCCAAGCCAGTCATATTCATTTTCGCTTTTCTTCAACCCTGTTTTGCCATGTATAATTTTTTCGGAAACACTTTTATCACAGCCGTGAAAACCTATAACAAAATTAGGCGTATTTGAATACATAAAGTCAGCCCTATCCAAGCTATTCATTTGTTAAGTCCTCGTCTTTTCTATATATCTCCGATATTTCACCCTTTGAATCGAGAATACCTGCTTTTTTGAGGTTTTGCTTTATTATCTCAACCTCTGTATGGTCTGCATTTCCTGTTTGCACAGCTTTTTTTATCTCTTTAAGTTTTTTGATATATTTGTTTTGCTCCTTAATATATACTCCCTTGTCCAACAATTCATAATTTAGTATTGATTCAATTGCTGCCATTTTATCTCCCTCTTTGCTGTCCGATGAACACATTTTATAGTTCCTCCTTTGAGTACAACTATATAATATGCCATTTTATCCTCCTTTATTACTCCTTTATCGTTCTTTAATTTTAACATAATATAAGAATTATGTCAACGGTAAACGGGAAGCAGTCCCCGAAACGTAAAGACCATAGGGAATGGGGACAGTCCCCGAAACGTAAAGACCATAGGGAATGGGGACAGTCCCGGCGGATACAAGCCTTATTGACTGTTTTCAGCAATAAAACCGCCCAAACAAAAAACAAACAACAATGATCTCGGGACAGTCCCCGCACCGGAGTTACCGTGAGGCAACCGCAACGAAGCCAACAAATGGGGACTGCTTCCTATGAGTGAGCCTCTGCATAACCCAACGAGCGGGGACTGTCCCTGAACAGGGACTGTCCCCAAAACGAGAGGATAACG